>JADMJQ010000087.1 GCA_018780415.1 Roseateles sp.
GGCGATCTTCCTGGTGGCGGCGGTGTTCGGCAATGCCAGCATGTGGATGGCGGTCTTCGCGGACATGGGTGCCAGCTTGCTGGTGGTATTTAACGGCCTGCGATTGCTGCGCAGCAAGGAACCCTCGTGATCGACATTCCCGAACTTCCCGCGCTTGCCCCGGTGGGCGCTGACCGGCTGCGCGCACTGGCTGCGCGCACTGGCTGCGACCAACTTGCTCGACTTCGGCCACCCGAGCATGGTTGCCTTGATTCAAGGGCGTGGCTGGCAACAACTGACCGAACACGAGCGCATCGCCGCAGCCTATGCCTTTGTCCGGGATGAGGTCGCTTTCGGCTACAACCGCGACGACGACCTCAAGGGCTCCGAGGTACTCGCCGACGGATACGGCCAGTGCAACACGAAGTGCACGCTGATGATGGCCCTGCTGCGCGCGCTGGGCATTCCCTGCCGATTTCATGGCTTTACCATCGACAAGCAGCTGAAGCGCGGAGCGATCACCGGGCTGGCTTATCGGCTGGCGCCGCGCAACATCACCCACAGCTGGGTAGAGGTCTGGACCGATGATCGAAAGGCGGGCCACGTCCTGCAGCAGGACCGTGGCGCCGCGCTCGGTCACGAAAGGTAGCTGCCGCAGGCGGTCCAGCGAATCACGCACCCCCGGGAATTGCGCACGTTGATGGGGAAGCGCTCTCGTCCCTGGATCACCTCGCCCAAGTTGTCGCCGCCAATGGCGGTCGGCCATGGCACAGGTCTTGGTGCAGGCCAGCAGCGCAAAGAGCCGACCCTCCTGGGCCTCCAGCGTGAAGACCGGCAGGAAGGACAAGGTGATAACCAGCAGTGAGAAAAACAGCGCCGGGCCGACCTCGATCGCCGCCTCGGTGACCTGCGATCACCGCTCCGCAGAGGTCGGCTGTCGGCCGTGCGCCTCCTCGAAATGTTCGATGTGCTTGTGCGCCACCTCGACCAGAACCACCGCCGCGTTCACCTTCGCCGCCAAGGCAATGGCCACACCGCCCAGCGACAGAATGTTTGCGCTGACGCCTTGCCAGTGCATCACCGCGAAGGCCGCGAGCGCGCCGACCGGCAGGGTCACCACGGCCACCAGCGATGAGCGCAAATGGAACAGGAACACCGCGCAGACCAGCGCCACGACGATGAACTCCTCCAGCAGCTTGACGCTCAGGTTGTCGATGGCCCGATCGACAAGCTTCGAGCGGTCGTAGGTCTCGACGATCTCCACGCCTGCGGGCAGGCTGGGCTTCAGGGCAGCGAGCTTGGCCTTCACCGCTTCGATGGTGGTGCGCGCGTTCTTGCCGGATCGCATCACCACGACTCCGCCCGTGACCTCGCCCTGGCCATCCAGTTCCGCCAGGCCGCGGCGCATCTTTGGACCCATTTGGAGGGTGGCGACGTCACGCAGCAGGACTGGCGTCGCGCCTAACACTGCCAGCGGGATCACGCGGAAGTCATCGAGCGACTTCAGAATGCAGCTGTAGCGTGGCAGTGTAGCCGACGCGCTTTCCGCTCGCCCTACGTCGACTTGCCCGCCGCCCCCTGAGCTGCCATACGAGCATTCCACAGGAAGCCAGCAGCCACAAGTGCTGCCATCAGCAACTGAGCGATCACACCTTGCAAGGAAGGATGGATGCCCAGCAGGTCGACGCGTGGCCCGTTGAAGGAAGCCACTCCTAGCCATCCTGCCTCCTGGAGACCGGCAATACCCTTGCCGGTCAGTACCACCGCCAACACGGCGACCAGCCCCGAACTCCAGGAGAAGAACTTGCCGATGGGCAGGCGTGCGCTAAATCGCAGCAGCGCCACCGCGACGACGGTCAGGATGACCACGCCGCTCGCCAGCCCGCCCAGCACAGCTTGGTGGTTGCCCTGTTCCCACAGCGCGGCATAGAACAGAATGGTTTCAAACACCTCGCGATAGACGGCGATGAACGACAGGCCGAACATGAACCAGGCAGACTTGCGGCTCAGCGCTGCGGACAGCGTGTCATGGATGTACTTCTGCCAGGCACCCGCCATGCTCTTCTGGTGCATCCACATTCCGACGCTCAACAGTACGACGGCGGCAAAAAGCGAGGACAGGCCTTCGGTGACCTCACGACTGGCGCCGCTGACGCTGACGAAGTAGGTCGCGACTGCCCAGGTCACAACACCCAGCGCCAGTGCACCGACCCAGCCGGCATGAACATAGCGCAGCATGTCACCGCGCTCGGCCTTGCGGAGGAAGGCGATCATGGCTACCACCACCAGCAGGGCTTCCAGCCCCTCGCGCACGAGGATGGTCAGGCTGCCGATAAAGGCAGCCGTCGCGTCAGCGCTGGAGCCCAGCAACGCGTCGGCCTCCTTGAACAGGCCATTGATGGCATCCACCTGGGCTTGCAATTCCGGCAAGGGCGCTCTGCCGGCCAGCATCGAGCGGTACATGCCCATAGCGGTTTCGATGCGTCCCATCAACCCCGAGTCCCGCGTGGCCAGCGTTGGCTCGATGGGCTCGACACCGTCCAGGTAGGCAGCAAGAGCCAGATCCGTCGCGCGAGCGGCTTCCCCCTTCTCGGAAGCCCGAAGGCTTTGTCCCAGCTTCTGACGCGCCACATCGAAGCTCAGGGCGCGGTTCCGCACGACGGCTTCAGGGCGAGCATGCAGATAGGCCATGGTGGCAGCAGCAGGCTCTTCACCGATCTGCTTGGACAAGTCGGCCTGTGTCATCCGGGACAGCACGTCCAGACTTGTCAGCTGCGCGCGGACTGCAGCATTTTCGGCCCAGACCTTCTGTCCTGCGCTGACCTGCGCGTCTGTATGCGCAAACTGGCCGATGAAGAAGGCCAACGCCCAGCGGTCGGACTCTGGGATCGTGGCGAAACTCGGCATGGCCGTGCCCTGGATGCCCTGGCTGACGGCCTGGTAGAGAGCGAACGCGCTTCGCTCTCTTGCCCGACCCTTGTCGGTGAACGCGACCGGGCGAGGATCCAGCCTGAGGCCCAAAGGCCCGTCGCCATTGCCCGTGGCGCCATGGCATGCGGCGCATTGGGCTTGGTAGAGGGCCGCAGCCTGTGCCACCGATGGAGGTGCAACAGGCGAGGACGGAACCGGATAGGCGGCAAGCAGATGGTTGGCCAGCGATTTGGCCAAGGCCGCAACTTCCTCGGAACCTTTTTTCGCCTCGATGGCATCCGCCAAGGTCTGCGCCTCGGCGACCAAGGCAGTCCGCTCGGGATGGGGTTCGAGCGCCGCGAGCTTGGTTTGGCTCGTCTTGGCAAACTCGCGCATCTCCTCGAACTCAGAGGCGCTGACGACGGCGCCATTCTTAACAGCACCACCATAGTCCACCGCCAGATAGTCGAGCAGTTGCCAGATGCGGCGAACGTCGGTTTCAGCTGCGTGCGCAGCCGTGGAAAAAGCGAGTGTCAGCGCGCAGAAAATGACTGCGCAGACC
This sequence comes from Roseateles sp., assembly GCA_018780415.1. Classification (GTDB taxonomy): domain Bacteria; phylum Pseudomonadota; class Gammaproteobacteria; order Burkholderiales; family Burkholderiaceae_C; genus Paucibacter_A. Next base: position 3,452 of record JADMJQ010000087.1, read on the forward strand.
CGGGGCCACGATCGAAGAGTCATAAAACTAGATTCGCAAATAAGAATGATTCTAGTTTCTAACGCAACTCGACGATACCGGCGACCCATCCGCAGGGGCTTTGCTTGACCCTCAAGCGGCTAGATGGTTTCCAATCGCAAGGGCTCTAGCGCTTCAATGGCGTGGATTGCTACCCAACGCGCTGCGAAGCGATTCCAGGGCGCCGCAGTCACCGATGCAAACTCCCCCGGCGCAAGTGCTGCGGATGGTTTCCAATTGCCGACGCAGTGCCTTGAGTTCGGCAAAGCGACGCTCCACATGGTGCGAATGGGCATCCAGCAGCGCATTGACTTCGTCGCAGGAGCGCGTTGGGTCATCCTGAAGTTGCAGCAGCACGCGGATCTCACCATGCGACATGTCCAACGTGCGGCATCGCAGGATGAAGGCCAGACGGTCGACATGTTCATCGCCATAGTCGCGATAGTTGCTGGCCGTCCGGGCCGGGGATTGCAGCAGGCCTTCGGCCTCAAAGAAGCGGATTGTGGGCACCGGGCACCCCGCAAGTGCGGCAAGCTGGCCGATTTTCATAAGCAACTCCGATCTCACAAAACCCTAAAGTTACTTCACTGTAACCGTTTCAGTCGGTTAAGCGAACGAGTCCGCGTTCGCGACCCTTGACTCTCTAGTGCCTTTATGGTTTCAAATAGTGCCATTGCGTGGAACATGCCATGACCAACATTCAAAAAGATCGTTCTATCCAGGGTTGCACCTCCTGCGAGACAGCCCCTGCCGCCCCTGAAAGCGAGAGCAATCCGCATCTCGCGTTGTTCAGCATTTCGAACATGGACTGCCGCTCCGAGGAGCGGGCCATTCGCGAGCGCTTGAGCCATCTGCCGGATGTCCGGGACCTGGTGTTCGATCTGAAAGAGCGTCGGCTGTCGGTCTCCCACTCCCTGCCGTCGGCCGAGCCGATCCTGGCGGCGTTGCACGAGATTGGCATGAACGCCAGCCTGGCAGGCGAAGAGCAAGGCTCCGAGGCAGCTTGCTCGAACACCGCGGCCGCCAGCTGCTCCCCCTGTGAGACCAAGGTCTCGGACCTCGCAGGAAGCAAGGCCTCCTGCTCGTCGCAGAGCGCGC
>JADMJQ010000179.1 GCA_018780415.1 Roseateles sp.
ATGAAGATGACCAAGCAGTTGGCCTTCTTGATGGTGGCGGTCAGTTTGCGCAGCGCCTGGCTCATCAAACGGGCTTGCAGACCCGGCAAGGAGTCGCCCATCTCGCCTTCCAGCTCGGCCTTGGGCGTCAGCGCCGCGACCGAGTCGATGACGATCAGGTCGACCGCGCCGGAGCGCACCAGCGCGTCAACGATCTCCAAAGCCTGCTCGCCGGTATCGGGCTGGCTGATCAACAGGTCTTGCAGATTGACACCGAGCTTTTGCGCATATTGGATGTCCAAGGCATGCTCGGCATCAATGAAGGCGCATACGCCGCTGAGCTTTTGCATCTCGGCGATCACCTGCAGGGTCAGCGTGGTCTTGCCCGAGGATTCCGGGCCGTAAATCTCGACCACCCGGCCGCGCGGCAGGCCGCCGACGCCCAACGCAATGTCCAGGCCCAGCGAGCCGGTGGAGACGACTTGAATGTCCTCGATCACCTCGCCGTCGGCCAGACGCATGATGGAGCCCTTGCCGAATTGCTTTTCGATTTGGCTAAGCGCGGCCTGCAAGGCCTTGGCCTTTTCGGGGTTAACGGTGCTGGCGGTTTTGACTGGGGCGTCCATGAAATTCTCCTGAATGAGCTGGCCGAATTATGGCGCAACCTGATGTTTTGTACAGTAGTTTTTAAGATTGCTACCGAAACTAGCAACTTCGGCTATCGTACAAACCCAGTAGCTCATAAGCTGAGCTACATTCAAAAAATCCTCAAGCCGGCAAGTTCAACAGGCCTATCGGCGCCCGCCCGCTGGCCGCCGAGATCAGACCCAGCACGCGCGCCGGCTCGGTCCCCAGCATGGGCCAGGTGAAGCGCCAGGCCCAGTTGCCGCCCAAGACGCCGGGCACATTCATCCGGTGCTCGCCGCCCAGACCTAAGACGTCCTGCAGCGGGAACACCGCCATATTGGCGACCGAGTTGCAGCAGGCGCGGATCATCGCCCAATGCACATCTTTCTCGCCGCAGGCCAAATAGGTGCCGGCGTAAGCGCGCTCATGGGCGGCGGCCTTGTCCCACCAGCCGCGCGCGGTGTCGTTGTCATGCGTGCCGGTATAGACCACGCACATGCGCGGCCACATATGGGGCAAGAACTCATGTGTGGCGTCACCACCAAAGCCGAACTGCAAGATCTTCATGCCGGGGAAACCGCAGCCGTCGCGCAGCGCGTGCACATCCGGTGTGATGAAACCCAAATCCTCCGCCACGATGGGCAAAGCGCCCAGGGCTGCCGCTATGGCGTCGAACAAGGCTTGACCGGGGCCGGTCACCCACTGACCTTGCTTGGCGTCGGGGCTGTCCGCCGGTATCTCGTAATAGCCGGCAAACCCCCGGAAATGGTCGATGCGGAACACATCGGCCTGGCTCAACGCGCGCTTGATGCGGGCCGTCCACCAGCGGTAGTTGTCTGCCGCCATCACGTCCCAGCGGTAGAGCGGATTGCCCCAGCGCTGGCCTTCCAACGACATCGCGTCCGGCGGCACGCCGGCGACGACCGTGGTCTGGAAATTCTCGTCCAGGTGATAGAGCTCGGGGCGCGACCAGCAGTCGGCGCTGTCATGCGCAACGAAGATCGGCAGGTCGCCCATGATGGCGACACCTTTGCTATTGGCATAGGCCTTGAGCGCGCCGATCTGGCCGTCAAACGCCCATTGCACAAACTGCCAGAAACGGTACTCGTCCGCATGGCTGAGGCGGGCGGCTGTTATTGCCGCAGGTTCGCGCCGCGCCAAAGCCGGTGTCCAGCTCCACCAAGGCAGGCCGTTCAGCGGCGAGCGTATCGCCATGAAGAGCGCGTAGTCATCCAGCCAATCGTTTTGCGCCTCACACCAGGCGGCAAAGGCAGCGCGGTCCTCGGCGCCGGCCTTGGCAAAGAAGCCTGCCGCGGCCAAGCGCAGCTGCTGCTCGCGCCAGGGCAGCACGCGACCGTAATCAACCACTTGCCCGTCAAAGCCGTCGGCAGGCAAATGCGGCGGCGCCAACCAACCCTTGGCGATCAGCGGCTCGAACGCCACCATCCACTGACTGCCGGCAAAGGCCGACACGCCTTGGTAGGGCGAGTCCCCGGGGCCGATCGGTGTGGTCGGCAACAACTGCCAGATGCTCTGGCCGGCGCTGTGCAGCCAATCCACAAAAGCATAGGCGTCGGGGCCGAAGTCGCCGATGCCATGCGGGCCGGGCAAGGAAGTGATGTGCAAGAGCACGCCGGCGGAGCGTTGATTGAGGAGGTTCATGGTCTATTGCTTCTCTTCATGGCGCAGCAAGAGCAGACTGCGTCCCGGGATGGTCATTGTCTGACCGGGTTGAAAAATTTGATCGGCTTGCAGCACCGCGCTGCTGTCCAACGCCAAACGCCAGGCGCCACCGCTGAACTTGAAGGCCAGCTCTTGCGGTTCGGGGTTGAACACAATCATCAAGCGCGGCTGGCTGGCGCCGGCCTCGAACATCTGCGCGGCGAAGGCATGGCTGGACGCGTCAAACCAGTCCTGCTGTTGCATCTGATGGCCGGCCGGTGTGAACCAGCGCAGGCTGGCGGCCGCGCCGTCGCTGGAAGCAAACCAGGCGTCATGGCGCAACAAGGGCTCTTGCTGGCGCAGCGTCAGCAGCCGGGCGACGAAGGCTTGCGTATCTGCTTCAGCCTCGGCCCAGTTCAGCCAGGTCGTCGCGTTGTCCTGGCAATAGGCATTGTTGTTACCGCCCTGGCTGTTGCCGATTTCATCGCCCGCGCACAGCATCGGCGTGCCCTGGGCCAACAAGAGCGTGGCCAGCATCGCACGACGCACCCGCAAGCGGGTGGCGCGAACATTCGCGTCATCGCTGGCCCCTTCAATGCCGAAGTTGGCGCACAGCTCACCATCACGTCCATCGCGGTTGTTTTCGCCATTCGCGTGGTTGTGCTTGGTCGAGAAGCTCACCACATCGGCGAGCACATAACCATCATGCACAGAGACAAAATTGACCGAGGCGCCGGGGCGGCGGCCGCCATGGTGGAACAGGTCGCTGGACGCCATGAAGCGCCGCGCCAGCTCGCCGCGGCCCACGCTGGGCTTGTCCGAGCGCAACCAGTAGCCGCGCACCGCATCGCGGAACTTGTCATTCCAATCCAGGAAGCGGCCCGGGAAGCGCCCGACTTGATAGCCCTCATGGCCGGCATCCCAAGGTTCCGAGATCAGATGCACGCCGGCCAGCAGCGGGTCCTGCCGCAAGGCGGTAAAGAACGCCGCTTGCGGGTCGAAGCCGTGGTGGGTGCGACCCAGCACCGGCGCCAGGTCGAAGCGGAAGCCGTCCACGCCCATCTCGCCGACCCAATAGCGCAGCGAGTCCAGCACCAGCTGCGCGACTCGCGGATGGGCGCAGTTGACGGTATTGCCGCAGGCACTGACGTTCTCATAACGGCTTTTGTCATCGGCAACCAGCCGGTAGTAGCTGCGGTTGTCCAGGCCCCTGAAACTCAGGGTCGGGCCGAACTCATTGCCCTCGGGCGTGTGGTTGTAGACCACGTCCAGCACCACCTCCAGCCCATGCGCGTGCAGCTCGCGCACCATGGCACGGAACTCTTCGGTCACCAAGCTTGGGTCATCGCGGTGCTGCAGCTGCGCCAGGCGCGGATCGGGGCAGAAGAAGCCCAGGGTGTTGTAGCCCCAATAATTGGGCAGGCCCAGCTCGGCCAGATGCGGCTCGTCGATGCGGTACTGCACCGGCAGCAGCGACAGCGTGGTGACACCCAGCGCCTTGAAATGCGCAATTGACGCCGGATGCGCGAGACCGGCATAGGTGCCCTGCAACTCCGCCGGCACATCGGGATGCTGCTTCGAAAAGCCCTTCACATGGACCTCGTACAGCACCAGATCGGCCGTCGCGTGGCGCGGCGCGTTGAGGCGCGGGCTGCTGGCAGCAGTCAGTGTTGCGGCGACGCGGCCCTTCAAGGCCTGCAGGGCGTTGTCACGGCAGTCCAGCGAGCGTGGTCCCTCGGGGTGGCCCAACTCGTAGCCATGTTGCTCGGGGCCCCAGCCGAATCGGCCGACGATCTCGCGCGCATAGGGGTCGAGCAGCAGCTTGTTGGCATTGAAGCGGTGGCCATGCTCGGGCGCGTAGGGCCCATGGGCGCGCAAGCCGTAGACAAGACCTGGCCCCAGGTCTGGCAAGAAGCCGTGGAAGACCGCGTCGTCATGGCCGGGCAGCTCATAGCGGCGCAACTCGCGCTGACCCGATGCGTCAAAGATGCACAGCTCGATGCGCGTGGCGCCCTCCGAGAAGACAGCGAAGTTGATACCGCCGTCGCGCGGCGTGGCGCCCAGCGGTTCATGGCGCCCGGGCAGGATGGTGGGTGGCAACATAGGGTTTCAGCAGGGGACGAGAAAAAGGCAGGCCAGCGGCGGCAGGGTCAGCAGCAGCGACTGTGCCTGCTGCTGCGCGGCGACGGCCTCGCAGGGCAATTCGGGATTGCATAGATTGCTGCCGCCGTACAAGGCCGCGTCGGTGTTGAGCGCTTCGCGCCAACGAGCGAAACCGGCCGGCACACCCAGGCGATAGCCATGGCGCGGCACCGGGGTGAAGTTGCACACCACCAGGACAGGCGCTGCCTTGCCGTCTTTGCGCATCCAGGCCAACACCGATTGCTCGGCATCCGCTGCAATCAGCCACTCGAAGCCGGCCGCTTCGCAGTCCAGCCGGTGCAGCGCCGGCTGCTGGCGGTAAAGTTGGTTGAGATCGCGCACCAGGCGCTGCACGCCGGCATGCTCGGGCTGCTGCAGCAGGTTCCATGGCAACTCGGCGTCATGATTCCATTCGCTGATTTGCGCGAACTCCTGCCCCATGAACAAGAGCTTCTTGCCCGGATGGCCCCACAAAAAGCCGTAATAGGCGCGTAGATTGGCAAATTTTTGCCAACTGTCGCCGGGCATCTTGTTCAGCATCGAGCCCTTGCCATGCACGACTTCATCATGCGAGATCGGCAGCACAAAGTTCTCGTTGAAGGCGTAGACCAGGCCAAACGTCATCTTCTCGTGGTGCCAGCGCCGGTGAATCGGCTCTTCACGCATATAGGCCAGCGTGTCATTCATCCAGCCCATATTCCATTTGTAGTGAAAGCCCAGGCCGCCGGCCGAGGTCGGCGCCGACACGCCGGGCCAGCTGGTTGACTCTTCGGCCACGGTGATGGCGCCGGGCGCATCCAGGCCTAATTGCTCATTCATGCGGCGCAAAAGCGCGATTGCCTCGTAGTTCTGATGCCCACCGTCGACATTGGGGATCCATTCACCGGCCGGACGCGAATAGTCCCGGTACAACATCGACGCCACCGCGTCGACGCGCAGACCGTCAACGCCCCAGCACTCGGCCCAAAACAGCGCATTGCCGACCAGGAACTGGACCACCTCGGGGCGGCCAAAGTTGTAGATCAGCGTGTTCCAGTCGCGATGGAAGCCTTCGCGCGGGTCGGCATATTCATACAGCGGCGTGCCGTCGAAGTTGGCCAAACCATGCGCATCACTGGGGAAATGCGCCGGCACCCAGTCCAGCAACAGCCCCAGGCCCCGCGCATGGCAGGCCGCCACAAAGCGCGCAAAGCCCTCGGGCGGGCCGAAGCGCGCGCTGGGCGCATACAGGCCCAAGGTTTGATAGCCCCAGGAACCATCAAACGGATGCTCGCTGATGGGCATCAGCTGCAGATGCGTAAAGCCCATCTCGGCAACATAGGCCGGCAGGCTCTCGGCCAGTTCGTCCCAGGTGGGGAATTGCGCTGCGCCGCGCCGCCAAGAAGCGGCATGCACCTCGTAGATCGCGATGGGGGCCGAGCGGGCATTGGCCGCGGCGCGCTCGGCCGGCAGGCGCTGAAGCGCGGGCAGGTTGCCGACAACGCTGGCCGTGTCGGGGCGCATTTGCATGGCGAAGGCAAACGGGTCGGCCTTCAAGGGCAGCAGCTGGCCGCCGGCATCAAACAGCTCGAATTTGTAGAAATCGCCCAGGGCGGCGGCGGGCACAAAGCCCACCCAGATGCCGCCCTGCTCCATCCGCTGCATAGGGGCGCGGCGGCCATCCCAGGCATTGAAGTCGCCCACCACGCTGACGGCACTGGCGTTCGGTGCCCAGACGGCAAATCGAACGCCTGCTACGCCGCCAATCTCCAGCGGGTGAGCGCCAAGCACCTCAAACGGACGCGGGTGCAGCCCCTGCGCCAGCAGGGTCAGGTCTTGCTGGCTGATCAGCGCCGCTTGAGCCAACATGGCCTTCAGCCCAGGCTGGCAACCGACCAGACGCGGTCCACGTATTCGGCGATCGTGCGGTCGCTGGAGAAGTCACCCATGCCGGCCACATTCAGAATCGCCTTGGCGCCCCAAGCCTCAGGTCTCGCGTACAGCGCGTCCACTTCCAGCTGCTTGTCCACATAGGCCTTGAAATCGGCCATCAAGAGGTAGGGGTCACTGGTCAACAGCATCTCGGTCAGGGCGCGATAACGCTGCACATCACCGGATGAAAACTCGCCAGCGGCGATGCATTCGATGACGCGCTTCAGCTGTGGGTTCTGCGCCATATACAAGCGCGGCTCATAGCCCTGCGCTTTCAGCTGCGCCACCGCCTCGGTGCGCAGACCGAAGACAAACATATTCTCCTCGCCCATGGCCTGTGCCATCTCGATATTGGCGCCGTCCCAGGTACCAATCGTCAGCGCGCCATTGAGGGCGAACTTCATATTGCCGGTTCCCGAAGCCTCGGTGCCGGCGGTGGAGATTTGCTCGGACAGGTCAGCCGCCGGGATGATCACCTCGGCCAGGCTAACGCCGTAATTGGGCAGGTAGACGAGCTTGAGCTTGTCGCCGACACGCGGGTCGCTATTGACCACGCGCGCCACATCGTGCGCCAGCTGAATGATGGACTTGGCCATCACATAGGCGCTGGCCGCTTTGCCGGCGATGATGACGGTGCGCGGCACCCAGGCAAGGTCGGGATTGGCGATGATGGCCTGGTAGCGGGCGACGACATGCAAGATATTCAACAGCTGCCGCTTGTACTCATGGATGCGCTTGATCTGCACATCAAACAGGCTGTTGGGGTCGACCTGCACACCGGTTTCCCGGCGGATCAATTCGGCCAGGCGCTGCTTGTTTGAGAACTTGACGGCCTGGAACTGCTGGCGGAAGGCGGCGTCAGAAGCGGCCGGCGTCAAGGCCCGCAACTCGGCCAAATCCTGTCGCCAGCCCTTGCCGATACGCGCGTCAAGCAGGGCAGACAAAGCTGGGTTGGCCTGCTGCAGCCAGCGGCGCGGCGTCACACCATTGGTGACGTTATGAAAGCGGCCCGGGAAGATGGCGGCATAGTCGGCAAAGATGGTCTGCACCATCAGCTCCGAGTGCAAGGCAGCCACACCGTTGACGCGGTGCGAGGCGACGATGGCCAAGGCCGCCATGCGCACGCGGCGCTCGCCGCCCTGATGCCCGTTCTGGCCCTCATCGATCAAGGACACCCGCGCCAGCAAGGCGTCGTCGCCGGGAAACTTCGTCTTCACCTCGGCCAGGAAGCGCGCATTGATCTCATAGATGATTTCCAGATGTCGCGGCAGCAGCGCCTCGAACAGCGACAGCGCCCAGGTCTCCAGCGCCTCGGGCATCAAGGTGTGGTTGGTGTAGGACACCGCTTGGCGCGTGATATTCCAGGCGGCATCCCAGCCCAGGCCATGCTCGTCCAGCAGCAAGCGCATCAGCTCGGCCGGGGCCAGTGCCGGGTGGGTGTCGTTCAGATGAATCGCATTGCTCAGACCTAGGCCGTCCAGACTGCCCGCCTCGCGCAGATGCCGAGCGATCACGTCTTGCAGCGAGGCGCTGACCAGGAAGGCCTCTTGCTTCAAGCGCAACTCGCGGCCGGCCGCGCTGCTGTCGTCCGGGTAAAGCACCCAGTTCAACGCATCGGCGGCGACGCGGTGGCGAGCCGCGCCGGCATAGTCACCGGCGCAAAAGGCCTGGAAGTCAATCGGAGCGGCGGCCGTCGCATGCCATTGGCGCAGCGTCGAGACGCGCTCGCTGTGGTGGGCCGGCACGATGAAGTCAAAAGCCTGCGCTTCGAGCTGCTCGGCCGGCTGCCAATGACGCCGGCCGGCCTCGTCCACCGTGACACGGCCGCCAAAGCCGACGGCGTAGCGCACGTCGGCACGCGGCACTTCCCAGGGGGCCCCACAGCGCATCCAGTCATCCGGCGCCTCGACCTGGCGGCCAGCTTGAATCGCCTGGGCAAACATGCCGTATTGATAGCGCAGCCCGTAGCCAAACGACGGCAGGCCCAGCTCGGCAAACGAGTCCAAAAAGCATGCGGCCAAACGGCCCAGGCCGCCATTGCCGAGCGCCGCATCGGGCTCACGCTCCAGCACATTGCCGAGCTGCTGGCCCTGCGCGGCCAGCAAGCGGCTCAGCGAGGGCTCCAGCCCCAAGGCCGCCAAGGCGTTTGTCAGCGCACGGCCCATCAGGAATTCCATCGACAGGTAATGCACGCGGCGCACCGGGTGATGGGCAGATCGCGCCGCGTCCTCGGCCTGCGTGCGCGCCCAGCGCTCGGCCAGCAGGCCACGGGCGGCGGTGGCCGCTGCGCGCAAGGCGACTGCCGGCGTGGGCTGCGCGGCTTGCGCCAGCTCCGCGCCATAGGCCTGGGCGAACTGTTCGTGAATGGGGAGGTTCTTTTCGGCTGCGGTGGACGTCATGAGGATTGGCAAAAAAGGCGAGGCAAAAGTGGGGCAACAATGCAAGGCCAAGGCCTGCGTTGAACAAAGTATCGCCTACTCCGAGCAATTTGTGTAGTTTCACTACATGGTGAAAGCCCCAATATTCCGGTAGCTCGGCGCCGCCCACCCACAAGTCCGTGGCGCCTAGGTAGTTTTGCTGTTGTTAAACTACATCTTGAACGGTATATTGCTGCCAAGACAAGACGAAACAAGCGCGGGACAGACTAGATATGGCAGATGTTCAACTCAGCGGCGTGGCCAAGGCCTACGGCGACGTCAAGATCCTGCACGGGATCGACCTGGAGATTCGCGACGGCGAGTTCATGGTCTTTGTCGGCCCTTCGGGCTGCGGTAAGTCGACGCTTTTGCGCACCATCGCCGGCTTGGAAGAAATCACCGGCGGCGAGCTGCGCATTGGTGGGCGCGTCGTCAACGAGGTGCCGCCGGCCGAGCGCGGCATCGCGATGGTGTTCCAGAGCTATGCGCTCTACCCGCACATGAATCTGTACGACAACATGGCTTTCGGCCTGAAGCTGGCCAAGGTGCCGCCAGCCGAGATCGAGGCCGCCGTGCGCGGCGCGGCAAAGATTCTGCATATCGAACATCTGCTGGACCGCAAACCCAAGGACTTGAGCGGCGGCCAGCGTCAGCGCGTCGCAATTGGCCGCGCGATTGTGCGCAAACCCGAGGTGTTTTTGTTCGACGAGCCGCTGTCCAACCTCGACGCCGCCTTGCGCGTGCGCATGCGCTACGAGTTCGCCAAGCTGCACGAAGAGCTCAAGACGACGATGGTCTATGTGACGCATGACCAGGTCGAGGCGATGACGCTGGCCGATCGCATCGTCGTGCTCAATGCCGGCCGCATCGAGCAGGTCGGCACGCCTCTGGAGTTGTACGAACATCCCGTCAATCTGTTTGTGGCCGGCTTCATCGGCTCGCCGAAGATGAATTTTCTGGAGGCCGAAGTGGTGTCGGCGGATACTGCTGGCGCCAGCTTGCGCCTGGCCAGCGGCGCCGTGGTCAGCGCGGCGGTCAACGCAGCGAGCGCCAAGACTGGTGACAAGGTCACGCTGGGCTTGCGGCCGGAGCACTTTGTGGTCTGCGAGGCCGACACGGTCGCCACCAATGCCATCCAATGCACCGTCACCTTTGTCGAAGCCTTGGGCAGCGCCACGCACGCCTACTGCGCCTACCCCGGCGTCGAGGATGCACTAACGTGTGAATTCGACGGCCGCACGCGCATTCGCGCCGGCCAAGACATTCGCCTGAGCCTGCCGCCCGAGGCCTGCTATGTTTTTGATGCGACGGGCGTGGCCATGCCTCGGCTGAGCGGGACACCCACATGAAGCGTCCCGTTCTCGCATTGCTCGCGGGCTTCGCAATCGGCGGCGCGGCAGAAGCTGCCGGCAATCACAAGTTGCTGGTCTGGATCAATGGCGACAAGGCCTATACCGGCCTGCAAAAAGTCGGCGACGCGTTTGAAAAGGCCTCGGGTGTCAAGGTCGTCGTCGAACACCCTGTCGACGCGACCGACAAATTCCAGCAAGCCGCCGGCGCCGGCAAAGGCCCCGACATCTTTTGCTGGCCGCATGACCGGGTCGGCGAATGGGCCAAGTCCGGCCTGCTGACACCCTTGCGGCCGAGCAAAAAGCTCTACGCCGAAGTTGAAGAAGCGGCCTGGAAGGCCTTCGCCTACCAGGGCAAGATCTGGGGTTACCCGATTGCGATCGAAACCACCGGCCTGATCTATAACAAGGCCTTGGTGCCTACGCCACCCACCACATTCGATGATCTGATCGCGCTCGACAAGCAGTTGCAAAAGCAAGGCAAGCACGCGATTCTGTGGGACTACAACAAGAGCTTTTTCACCTGGTCCATCTTGGCCGGCGCCGGTGGGCAGATATTTGGCCGTGACGCCAAGGGCGAGTTCGATGCCAACAGCGTCAGCGTCAACAATGCCGGCGCGCTGGCCGGCGCCGAGATGATTGCCCGGCTCTTGGTTGACGGCCATATGCCCAAGGGCGCGCGCTATGCCGAGATGGAAAGCGGCTTCGCCAAGGGCGATATCGCGATGATGATCTCCGGCCCCTGGGCCTGGGACAACGCCAAAAAAGCCAAGATCGACTTTGGTGTTGCGCCGATTCCGGCAGTTATTGCCGGCAAGCCGTCCAAGCCTTTTGTCGGCGTGCTCGGCTGCATGATCGCCGCCCCCAGTACCCAAAAAGACATCGCCCGGGAGTTCTTGGAAAACCATCTGATGCGCCCCGAAGCGCTGAAGATTCTGGACGCCGATGTGCCGATCGGCGTGCCCGCCAACAAGGCGTTTTATGCCGAGTTGTCGGTCAACCCGCTGATCCGCGCCAGCATGGAGAACGCCCGCCTCGGCGAGGCCATCCCGAACATTCCCGAGGTCGGGCGCTTCTGGACCGCGATGGACGCAGCCTTAGAGGCCATCACCAACGGCCTGCAAAGCCCCAAGGACGCGCTGGACGGCGCCTCGGCCCGCATGCTGCTGAAGAGCAAATGAACATGACAGCCGCCACCCAACACCCTCAAAGCCTGGGCGCCTTGAGTGCCTACAGCAAGCTGCCGCCCACCTCGCTGGAGCGCGCGCTGCAGGCCTTGCGCTGGCCGCTCACCGGCGCGGCCATGCTGGCCTCGCTGTACATGGTCTTCATGATCCACGCCGCCGGTCAAACCTGGTGGGCGGTGGGCGCCTTGAGCTTTTTCTCGGCCGCGTTTTACGTTTACGTCAGCAATGCCGGCTTTGCCTATCGCTACTTGTTCCCCGGCATCGCCGGCATGCTGATCTTCATTGCCTTCCCGCTGATTTACACGGCACAGATCGGCTTCACCAATTACTCCTCGGCGCATCTGTTGAGCGAGCAGCGCGTGCGCGAGTATTTACTCGATCAGCACGAGGCGGTGCAAGAACTGACACAGCCCTTCACCCTGCATGCCGACGGTTCTGAATTCCGCTTGGCGCTCAGAGGGGCCGATGAGACGCCGGCCTGGGTATCACCGCCACTGGCTTTGATGAAATCAGGCAGTGCGGGCAAGGAGTTAGCGGTCGAAATGGAAGCCTTCGCCAATCAGCCCCTGCAGCCGGCCTTGGGCTTGCGCGAGTTGATTCAGCATCGCGAGGCCTTGATGCAGCTGAAATTAATCTTGCCGGCCGCTGCGGGTCTGGGCGATGTCCGCTACTTGGGCCTGCGCGAATTCGGCCCCATCACACGCAACTGGCAAGCTAATGCCGACGGCAGTCTGACAAGGCTCGCCGACGGTCAGGTCTTCAGCCCAAACCGCGAGATCGGTAATTTTCAAAATGCTGAGGGTGAAATCCTGCAGCCCGGCTTCAAGGTCGTGGTCGGCTGGCAGAACTACACCCGCATGGTGCTGGACGCCGAGTTCCGTGGGCCCTTCCTGGCCATCTTCAGCTGGACGGTGATCTTCAGCTTGCTGACCGTCGTGCTGGCCACGGCCATCGGCATGACTCTGGCGGTGATGCTGAACTGGGAAGACCTCAAAGGCCGCACCACCTACCGCACGCTGTTGTTCCTGCCTTACGCGGTGCCGGGCTTCATCTCCATCCTGGTGTTCAAGGGCCTGTTCAACCAGAACTTCGGCGAGATCAACGCGATTCTGGACGCGCTGTTCGGCGTCAAGCCGGCCTGGTTTGCCGACCCGCTGCTGGCCAAGACCATGCTCGTGATCGTCAACGTCTGGCTGGGCTACCCCTACATCATGATTTTGTGTGCCGGCCTGCTGAAGGCGATTCCGGCCGATCTGTACGAGGCCTCGGCGATTGCCGGCGCCGGCCCGCTGACCAACTTTTTCAAGATCACAGCACCCTTGGTCATCAAGCCGCTGGCGCCGCTCCTGGTCAGCGCCTTTGCCTTCAACTTCAACAACTTTGTGTTGATCGCGCTGCTGACCGATGGCCGACCCGATTTCTTGAGCACCAAGATCCCGGCCGGGCAGACCGACATTCTGGTGTCTTACACCTATCGCATCGCCTTCAAGGATTCGGGCTCCGACTTCGGCCTCGCGGCTGCAATCTCGACGCTGATCTTCTTCCTGGTGGCGGCGATGTCTTTGATCAATCTGCGCTTGATGCGCAAGGCTCAGGCTTAAGGATTTCACATGGCAATCGTTCGAGGCAAACAAGCACGTTGGCGAGTCTGGGCGGCACATTCGCTGATGTGGGCATTCCTGGCGATCACGCTGTTCCCGCTGCTGGCCATTGTGAGCATCTCGCTGCGGCCCGGCAACTTCGCCACAGGCAGCATCATCCCGACGCAGATCAGTTTTGAGCATTGGTCTTTGGCGCTGGGCATTCCCTACCAAGCGGCCGACGGCAGCCTGGTGCAACCCCCCTTCCCGGTGCTTTTGTGGTTATGGAACTCGATCAAGGTCGCAACGATTTCGGCCTTTTTTATCGTCGCCATTTCGACCTCGGCGGCTTTTGGCTTTGCGCGCCTGAAGTTCCGCTTCAAGATGCCTATTCTGAACTCGATGCTGCTCTTGCAGATGTTCCCACCTGTCTTGGCCTTGGTGGCGATCTATACGATCTTCGAGACGATTGGCAATTTCATCCCCTGGCTGGGCATTGAAACCCACGGCGGCCTGGTGCTGGCCTATCTGGGCGGCGTGGCCACCCATATCTGGACCATCAAGGGCTATTTCGAGACGATTCCGGTCGAGATCGAGGAATGCGCCAAGGTCGACGGCGCCAGCCATTGGCAGGCGTTTCGATTGGTGTTGCTGCCGATGGCGGTGCCGATTCTGATGGTGGTGTTCGTGCTGGCCTTTATCGGCTGCATCATCGAATACCCGGTCGCTTCGGTGCTGCTGCGCGAAGAAAGCCATCTGACGCTGGCCGTGGGCTCCAAGTACTTTTTGCATGACCAGCGCTTTTTGTGGGGCGACTTTGCCGCCGCGGCTGTCTTGTCAGGCCTGCCGATCACATTGGTGTTCCTGCTGGCGCAGCGCTGGATCGTCTCTGGCCTGACGGCCGGTGGCGTGAAGGGTTAGGTCGGTGATGCTTCGCTTCACCCTCGCTCTTTTTTGCGGGCTGCTGCCGGCATTGGCGCAAGCCGCTGACTGCAAGCCCAGCCCAATGGGCGAGCGCGAACTGTTTCTGCGCGGCACTTTTAACAACTGGAGCGCCAGCGACGAGCACCGCTTTGTCTATGTGTGCGACCGCTATGAGCTGTACGCGAAACTGAGCGGTGAGCAAAGTTTCAAGATCGCCGATGAGGACTGGTCCAGCGACGCCGACTTTGGCGGCAGCGCGGCCGAATTGAAACTCAAGGGCGGCGCGCTCAGCGAGCGCTTTGGCGGCGGCCACAAGCTCACACTGCGCTTCGCCGAGAACGGCCCGGCCAGCTTGCAGATCAGCCCTTTTGCGGGCGAGCCGCCGCAGCTTCTTGCAGCACCAACGGTCACCGACCCGATCGCCCTGAGCATCCGCTTCGACTCGCGCGACAGCCGCGACAAGTCACCGTTTGGCGCCGTCACGCCGGGCAAGCGCGTGAGCTACAGCTTCCAAGCCGCACCCGGCATCGAGCAGGCCACGCTGGTAATTGCCAAGCGCCGCTTGGAGGGCAATCAAGAGCTGCTGGAATATGGCGAGGCGACGCGTCTGCCGATGAAGGCCAGCAAAGTGGTGGGCAAGGCTCAGCGCTGGAGCGCCGAGCACAGCTTTGCCGCACCGGCCATCTACGGCTACCACTTCGAAGTGCAGATCAAGGGCCAGACCTTCGTCTACCAAAACAAGCGCGACCCGGTTTTTTGGACGCGTGAAAAAGGCAGCATGGGCCTAGGGTTGGTGGACCCGCTGCCCGAGCAATCCAAGCGCATCAGGCGCTACCGCCAGACCGTCTATGCGGCCGACTTCCAGGTGCCGGCCTGGGCTCGCGACGCGGTGTTTTACAACATCTTTCCCGAACGCTTTCGCAATGGCGACGCGGACAACGACCCTCGCCCGGGCCGCGATCATTACCAGGACAAGGACGTTGAGTTCCACGCCAACTGGCTGGACAAGCCCGCCAAGCCGAACTCCCAAGACGGCTCGGACGAGACCTACAACAACGACTTCTTCGGCGGCGATCTGGCCGGCATCATTGCCAAGCTCGACTACATCAAGTCGCTGGGTGCCAACGCGATCTATATGACGCCGATTTTTCGCGCCGCCAGCAATCACAAATACGACACCGCCGACTACACCCAAGTCGACCCGGCCTTCGGCACTAACGCCGACTTCAAGCGTCTGACGGTCGAAGCCGCCAAGCGCGGCATCCGTGTGATCCCCGACACCTCGCTGAACCATGTCGGCAGCGACTCGCCCTATTTCAACCGTTATGGAAACTACCCCGCCGGCGGCGCTTTTGATGATGGGGCGCTGAACCCGGCCTCCAGCTACGCGTCCTGGTTCAAGCTCGACGCAGCCCAAGCCAAACCCGAAGACCAGTACCAGGGCTGGGTGGGGGTGAAGGACCTGCCCGAGATCGACAAGAGCTCGCCTGCCTTCCGTGCCTTTGCCTACGGCGCCCCAGGCTCGGTGATGCTGCAATGGCTGGACCTGGGCGCGGCCGGTTGGCGCATGGACGTGGCGCCCTGGGTGCCGGACGACTTCTGGCGCGAATGGCGAGCCGCGATCAAGGCGCACAAGGCGGACGCTTTTCTGATCGCCGAGACCTGGTTCGATGCCAGCAAGTTCTTGCTCGGCGACAGCTTTGATTCGTCGATGAACTACATCTTCCGCAACACCGTGCTGGACTATGCGGCCGGCGGCGACGCGATCAAGCTTTATGCCAACATCGAGTTGATGCGCGAAGCCTATCCGCCGCAGGCCTTCTTCGCGATGATGAATCTGCTCTCCTCGCACGACCAAGCTCGCGCTCTGCATCATCTGGACTGGCAGGTCGAGGCCGACCTTGAGGCCCAAGCCCTGGCCAAGCAGCGCCTGCGCCTGGCCAGCTTTATGCAAATGACGCTGCCCGGCGCGCCGGCAATCTACTACGGCGATGAAGTCGGTGTCGGCGGCGGCGAGGACCCGTTCAACCGCGCCACCTACCCCTGGGCCGACCTGGGTGGGCAGCCCGACAATGCGCTGCTTGCCGATATCAAGCGGCTCACACAGCTGCGCCACCAACACAAGGTGCTGCGCCACGGTTCCATCGGAGCGCCACTGCACCTGGACGCCCATGTGATCGTGCTGGCCCGGCAAGACGGTAAAAAGACATGGGCGCTGACCGCCAGCAATAACGCGGCAAAAGCACAGACCGTCAAGCTCAAGCTGACGCCCCAATTACGCGGGCTGCGCTGGAAGGATGCGTTCAGCGGCACCAGCCTAAAGGCCGACCGCCAAGGCTATTTGCAGATCACCATCCCACCTTTGTTTGGCCGTGTGCTGATCAGCCCTTAAGAAAACGCCCATATGCAGCTACGAGACTTCGGCAACACCGGCCTGCGCGTCAGCGCTTTGGGCTTCGGCGCCATGCACATCAACGACGAACGAGTCACAGAGGCAGATGCCGGTCGGCTCTTGAACGAGGTGCTGGACCTGGGTGTGAACCTGATCGACACCGCACGCGGCTACGGCCTGTCTGAAGAACGCATAGGCCGCCACATCGCCCACCGGCGCCAAGACTATCTGCTGTCGACCAAGGTCGGCTACGGTATCCCCGGCGTGGCGGATTGGACGGCGGCCTGCATTGTGCAGGGCGTTGATGCCGCATTGACACGCATGCGCTGCGAACAGATCGACATCGTGCATCTGCACTCTTGCCCACTGGCGGTGCTGCAGCAAGGCGAGGTGATTGCAGCATTGCTGAGTTGCAGAAAAGCCGGCAAGCTGCGTGTGGCCGCCTATTCGGGCGACAACGCCGAGCTGGACTATGCGCTGAACAGCGGCGCTTTTGGCGCGGTGCAGACCTCGATCAGCGTTTGCGATCAGGTCAATCTGGCCACACGTCTGCCGCTCGCGGACAAGCGTGGCATCGGCGTGATCGCCAAGCGGCCGCTTGCCGGCGCGGTCTGGCGCCACGCGCAGCGCCCCGACGATTATGCGGAAGGTCTGTACTGGGATCGCTGGCAGGCCATGGGCTTGGCGGCTGACTTGGCTCCAGAAGAAGTCAATGCGATTGCACTGCGATTCACGGCCTTTCTGCCGGGTGTCGCCAGTTCCATCGTCGGTACGTCCAAGCTCGCGCATTTCAAGCAGAACTTGGCTGCCTTGGCGCTGGGGCGCTTGGACGCTGAACTGCAGGACAAGCTGCGCCAAGCCTTCCTGGATCAGGATTCTTGCGGCGCTTGGCAGGGGCTCATCTGATGTGGCGCGCTGCATCCCTGTTGCTGGTGTTCATGGGCAGCGCCGTTGCCGCGCCGCTTGATCTGAGCCCGGTGCCAAAGAAGAGTTCGGCGGCCGTCATCAAGCCCTTGCCCAAGGGTTGGCAAGATGGCGCCGTGTTCATGGAAATCTTCGTGCGCGGCTATCAGGACAGCGACGGCGACGGCATCGGTGACCTGCGCGGCCTGATCCAGCGGCTGGACTATTTGCAGGCGCTGGGCATCCAGGGTATCTGGCTGATGCCGATCAGCCCCAGCGCCGATAAAGATCACGGTTATGCCACGACAGACTACCGGGGCGTGGAGCCGCAATATGGCAGCCTGGCGGACTTTGATGAGTTGATGCTGCAGGCGCACAAGCGCGGCATCGCCGTCATCATCGACTATGTGCTCAACCACAGCGCGGCCGCCCACCCGCTGTTCCAGCAAGCGATGCTGGGGCCTGAGAATCCCTACCGCGACTGGTTCGTGTGGCAGCAGACGGCGCCCACCGGCTGGGACATCTGGGGCAAGAACCCCTGGTACGCGAGCGAGCAAGGTTCTGCTCACTACTTCGGCACCTTCGGTCCGCATATGCCGGACTTCAATCTGCGCAATCCGGCCGTCGTCGACTACCACCGCAGCAGCCTGCGCTTCTGGCTCAACCGCGGGCTGGACGGTTTCAGGCTCGACGCCGTGCCGCACATGATCGAGAACGACGCCATCAACTGGAATGACCAGCCCGAGAGCCGGCGTCTGACCAAAGATTTTCAAGCGCTGATCAAAAGCTACCCCAATCGTTACACGGTCTGCGAGGCCACCGCCAACCCCAAGGTCTACGCAGCACCGCAAGTCTGCGGCAGCGCCTTTGCCTTCGGCCTGGAAGCCCAAGTCATCAAGGCCGCACGCGGCGAGCCTGAGGCAGTCAAATTCGTGGCCGATTATTTCTTGAGCGCTCCGCCGAGCATGGCCACCATGCTGGCCAATCACGACATCTTCGCCGGTCAGCGGGTGTGGGATCAGTTGAATGGAGATGAAGCCCGCTACAAGCTGGCGGCCGCCACCTATCTGCTGCAACCCGGCACGCCCTTCATCTACTACGGCGAGGAGATCGGCATGGCGGGCGTGGCCGGCTTGCCCGGTGATGAGCCGCTGCGCGCGCCTATGAGTTGGAGCGTGAGCGGCAAAGGTGGCTTCAGCAATAGCAGCGCAGCTCCGTTCCGCCCGCTGTCGCCAAACATCGCCAGCCATAACGTGCAAGCGCAGCTGAGCGACCCGGCCTCGATTCTGAACTTCTACAAGGCGATGCTGACGCTGCGCAAGCAGCACCCGGCGCTGGCTCGCGGCAGCTATATGGTGCCCAGCGCGCAGGGTCAGGTCTTGAGCTTTCAACGCCGCCTGGGCAAGCAGATCAACTTGGTGGTGATCAACTACGGCGCAGAGGCCAGTGAGGTCAGCCTCGACAAGCTGCCGGCCCATGCAAGGCTGATCGCGGCCTACCCAGCCCAGGCCGCAGCCACGCAATCCGATGCCCAGGGGCGCTTGACGCTGACCGTGGCACCGCTGTCCGTCAAGGTCTACAAGGTCGCGCCATGAATATCCCTTTGTTGAATGCCACACGCTTGGCAACAGGTTTGGCTTCACTTGCGCTGGCCCTGTCCTGCATAGGATGCGGCGGCAGCGGCATGCTCGCGGCCACGCCCGACAAGGTGGCGGCACCTATCGCATCAACTGCGCAGCCCAACGTCGCCCTGCTGCCGCAACTGCTTGACATGCCGGGCCTGAACCGCCAGCGCCAGCTGCGCATTTACCTGCCGCCGGGCTATGCGGCCTCCAGCGACAAGCGCTATCCGGTGCTCTATATGCACGACGGACAGAACTTGTTTGATGCGGCTACGGGCTATGCCGGTGAATGGCGGGTGGATGAGAGCCTCAATGCCTTGGCCGGGACTAACAAGCTGGAGTTGATCGTGGTTGGCATCGATAACGGCCAAGACAAGCGCATGACCGAGTTGAACCCCTGGATCAACCCTGACCCCAAGTTTGGAGCGCCGGAGGGCGACGCCTACCTGGATTTCATCGTCAAGGTCGTCAAGCCCTTGATTGATCAGCAATACCGCACGCAGCCCGACCGCGCCCACACCGGCATCATGGGTAGCTCGATGGGCGGGTTGATTTCGCACTATGCGATCAGCCAATACCCGGCCGTGTTTGGTGTGGCCGGCGTGTTCTCACCATCGTACTGGGCCGGTGGCGCTGCAGGTCTTGAGCATTTCGCCAGCAAACCTGCGGCAACGGATGCGCGGCTGTATTTGCTGATGGGCGAGCAAGAAGGCGGCGATATGGTCAGCAATGTGGAGAAGGCGAATGCCGCCTTGCTGCGGGGCGGACACCCGCCCGCCAATCTCTCGCTGAAGATCACCCCCGGCGCCGGCCACAACGAAGCCTTCTGGGCCAGCGAGTTCGAGCGGGCGGTGCTGTGGATGTTTGCGCCGGGAACATAAAGTCAGGTATTGCCCTCATCAATCGGCCGCCACCAAGAAAACACTTGCGTCGGATTCAATTGGAACGCGTAGACATTCCCGCCGCCGTTGGGCGGCTGATCCCAGCGCCTATCAATCGGTCGGCCCGATAAATGGCAATGCAACAGCGTGCCAACCGCGCCATGCGAGACGATAGCGATCGTGCCGACTGAACTATCGGCCTGTACCAAGGCTTTTACCGCCGCCACGATGCGCTGCTGGGCCGCGATCGCTGTTTCCCAGCCCCGCACAGACTCATGGGGCATTGCGAAAAACTGATCGGCCACCTGCTCGAACTCTTCGGGCGGCAGAAAGCCGGTCGCGGATCTGTCGTTTTCACCGAGCTCATGGATTTGCGTGAAGGGCAGGGACAGATGGCGCGCCAGGATCTCGGTGCCATCGATGGCCTTTTGCTCCGTACTGCAATAGAGCGCCGAGATCTCTGGAATCCAGGGCCGATCTAAGGCCGCCACCATCCGTTCCCGCCCCTGGCTTGAGAGCGGCCATCGAGGGACCGGAACTGCCCTGCTAATGACGACGTTCGGATGACTGATGAAGAGAGCTTTGCGCATGTGGCTTGTTATACAACCACGAAGCTACCCAAGCATGACGTCTGGCCATGATGAATCTCGTTCTCGAAAGCAAATAGGCCCCTGCGGGCATGGCGTGCCTGCAGGGGCCGTTCTCAGGGCTAAATCAGCTTGGGATCAGCTGCTCCGCTGGTAGGCGGCGCATCCTTCGCCAGCCACAGGGCAGCGCGCAGGCGCTGCCCTATGCGCGGGCTCAGAATTTATAACTTGCACCCAGCAAGACCGTACGGCCCCACTTGATGTACTCAAGCGGGCGGTCTTTGGTGCCGGCATAGGTCTGGAAGGCTGCATCTGCCAAGTTGTTGACTTGCAGCAGCAGGCCCAGGCCCTTCAGGCTGCCTTGGTTGAAGCTGTAGCCAATTTGCGCGTCGGTGATGTTCTCGCCCACCACATAACGCACGGTCCGGTTGCCATTGAAGTTACCGATTTCGCCGATGAAGTCGGAACGACGACGCTGGCTGATGCGGGCTTCGAAGCCTGAGTTCTCGTAATAGAAGGTCAGGCTGCTGACGTTCTTGGACAGGCCCGGCAAGGTGATGTCGGCCTCACCGACGGCACTGACGCTACCTGGATCGGGCTTGATCTTGATATTGCTGTTGGTGATCGAGGTGCTGGCCGAGATACCAAAACCACTCAACACAGGCGTGAGCAGATTGAAGGGCAAGGAAGCCGACAACTCAAGACCTTGCAGCTTGCCGCCCTTGCCGTTGAAGGCCGAGCGGTACTGACCGATCGTCTGCGCAGGTGGCGAGCCGGGAGGCGGCACATAGCCGGCCACGAACGGCGAGAAGTCAACTTCGCGGCTGTCTTCGTAGATATAGGTCTTCAGGTCCTTGTAGTACCCAGCCACGGCCACATAAGCCTTGGTGGCGAAGTACTTTTCATAGGACAAGTCGAAGGCATTGGCCTTCCAAGGGTCCAACTGCGGGTTGCCGCCGTTGGCACTTGGCTTGCCAGTTGCTTTATCGACGTTGAAGTCCAAGGCAGCGCGCAGTTGGTCAACGCGCGGGCGTGCGGTCTGCTGAGCCGCACCGAAGCGCACGGTCTGGTCATTGCCCAGGCCGAAGACCAAGTTCAGTTGTGGCAGCACATCGGTGAACTTTTTGCCATCGCTGAAAGGCTTGACCTGTTGGCCAGCCGGCGCCGTGCCGTCCCAATAGTTGGCGCTTGAGGATTGATCGACGTTCTGTACCTGCACACCGATATTGCCGCGCAGCGTGATGCTGCCCAGGTTGGAATCGATATTGGCCATCGCGTAGGCGGTGCTGGTCTTCTCGTAGACATTCCAGGCCTTGGCGATCAGGTAGTCTTTATCGTCGACCGGGTTGAAGCTCATGTACTTGGCGACCGAACCGGGCACGTTCCAGGCCGGGATGGAACCCAGATTGGAGCCGGCAAAGCTGAGGTCGACCGGCGCGTATTGCAGATCCGACGAGATCGTGGTTTCACCTTGCTTGCCCAGCAGGATGTCGCCTTCGGGCTGGCGCTTTTTCTTCGAGCGATCGGCATAGTTGAAGCCGATATCAAAGTCAGCAAAGTAGCTGCTCATCGACTCCGGCGCGGGAATCTTGGCCGCAAGCTTGAAGCTCTTCAGCTCGTCTTCGACGCTTGGCGTGCGGCCATAGCCGGAGCCGTAAATACTGTTGCGCAGGAACAGCTTGCTCGGGTCCGAATAGTCACGGGCCGGGTTCATGGTCATGAAGCCGTCGTTCGGGAAGGCCACGGTCAGCACATCCAATTGCTTGGACGGCACCAACTGCGTGTTGTTCTCGAGGTAGAGCTCTTCACGCTTGGCCTTGGAGTAGCCGAGGTCGGCCACCATCGAGGCGCCGCCAAGCTTGAAGGCGTTGTTCCAGCCGAGCGCGTTGATCTTGTCTTCGCGCTTGTTGTACTGGCCGCGCACCAGCGGATAGACATTGGTGACGACGCCGCCGACCACGGTGTTGGTTGCATTGACGGTGGACGAGGTCCAGTTACAAGCCGGCTGGCAAGGGTAGTCGCCGTTGTAGTACAGGTGCGATTCGAACTGATTGGACGTGTCCTCTTGGGTCGCCTTGGAGGTGAACATGTCCAGCGTGCTGCTGAAGTCTGCCGAAGGCTTCCATTCCAGCGTGGCCATCAGGCCGTCACGCTTGGTCGAGCCGGTGCGGCGCAAGGCCTTGACACCATCGGTCAGGTACGCGCCTGCCGCAACGCCGGGACGCTTCCCGCCGTCCGAAGGATTGGCGAAGAAGGGCTCGTAGGTACCGGTCTGGTTTTCCTGCACCGGTGTTTCTTGATGCGCGTAGCCGATCGCCAGGCCCAGCGTGCGGTTGGCAAACTGGTCGATATAGCTGGCGCTGAAGCGGTTACCGCGGTCGCTGGAGTCGGCTGCCGAGCCGAGCGAGTTCTGCGAGACGCGGCAGTTCAGGGCCACCACCGACTTGCCAAAGTTCAAGGGGCGCACGGTCTGCATATCGATCGTGCCGGACAAGCCCTGGCCAACCATGGCCGCGTTCGGCGTCTTGTAGACGACCACGCCGCTCAAGAGTTCGGACGGGTATTGGTCAAACTCCACCGAGCGGTTGTCACCAGTGCTGACCAGCTCGCGGCCGTTCAGCAAGGTGGTGGCGAAGTCGGGCGACAAGCCGCGCACGCTGATCACCGAAGCACGCCCGGCCGAGCGCTGGGCCGACAAACCCGGCAGGCGCGAGATTGCCTCGGCGATGCTGTTGTCCGGCAGCTTGCCGATGTCTTCGGCCGAAACCGCCTCGACGATGGAGTCGGAATTCTTCTTGACCGAGATGGCCGCCTCGATGCCGCGGCGAATGCCGGTCACGGTGACGGTATCCAAAGTGTTCCCGGCCGCGGGCGTGGCCGGCGCCTGCTGGGCAAAGCCGGCCGAGGCCAGCGCCAACAAACCGCAGCCTATGGCCACCGGCTTGAACTTAAAAACCTCGCGCTGCAGCACGGACATCTGCTTGCGCTTCTCTACGGAAGTACTCATCGATTTGTCTCCTCAAGCTTCAAAAAAGTGGACCTAGACAACGGGCGTTGCACGAAGGGATAGAGAGCCGAACGTCTCAACGCTATTTGTACCAAAACTAGATTTTTTTGGTACAAACGTAAACCCTAGACGTTGCTTTACTACTACCAATTTCCGGAAAACTACATTCAAAAATCAAGGGTTTACGCGATATTTTTTGATCTTTTCTGGCAATAGAGCCACTTCAAGACCAATTTCAAACCTTTACTTTGTACTTCAACTACAAGTCGAAGTTCGTAAAACTACAGCGCCATGGGCATGGCCAGCCTCAGTCGTGCTGCTGCTCAAGCGCCAGCGCGGCGCCGCTGAGTGCCGCCAAGGTATCGGTGATCAAAGCGGTCGGGATGCCGGCCAGATAGTCGCGAAAGCGGCCCTTGGCCTCGAAGCGCTCACGGAAACGCGAGGCAAAGAAACGCTCGCCCAGGCGCGGCACGATGCCGCCGCCGATATAGACGCCGCCGCGCGCACCCAAGGTCAGCGCCACATTGCCGGCAAAGCCACCCAGCAGCGCGCAAAACACCTCCAGCGTTTCCACGCAGATCGCGTCGGCGCCGGCCAGGCCGCGCTCAACAATCAGCTCGGCGCTCAGGGCCCGGTAGCCCGGCGCAGCACGCACCGCCGCCACCGCGCCATGCAACATCGGCAGGCCGATGCCGGACAAAAAGCGTTCCGCCGACACATGTTCAAAGCTGCGCCGCATATGGGCCAGCAACTCGCTTTCAAAATCATCAAAGGGCGCCAGCGTCATATGCCCACCCTCGCCGGGCAAGGCCACCCATTCGCCGCCGGCCAGCACCACCCCGGCCACACCCAGGCCGGTGCCCGGCCCGATCACCGCCAAGGTATTGAGGCCGGCCGACAACCCCTGGCGCGGCAGGCCGGTGACATCGCACCACTGGCGCACCTGACTGGGCTGCAGCTTGGGCAGGGACAGCGCCAGAGCCTCGAAATCATTCAAGACCAAGAACGCCTCCAGCCCCAGCGCCCGCTGCACCTCGGCGCGCGAAAAGCCCCAATGGCCATTGGTCAACTCGACGCTGTCACCGACCACGGCCGTCGCGACGGCAAAAGCCGCCCGCTTGGGCGCCGCCTCAAGCGGGCCACCCAGGAGCGGGCGCAGCATTTGCAAATAGGCGCGCACGGCCGCCACCGGGCCGGCGTGGTCGGCCACCGGCATCACCGCGATATGCGCGACCTCGGCGCCGCGCGCCGCCAGCCAACCAAAACGGGCATTGCTGCCGCCGATATCGGCCACCAGGCAAGGATAGGCAGCGGCGCTCATGCCGCCTCACTCAAGGACAGCCGCCCGGACCAACAAGTATTTGCTCGCACGATAGATCTCGACTCGAAAGGCCCGCGGCGGCCTGCGCCCACCGCGGGCTGATGTTGAATTGGCCGCCGACCCCAAGACCGACAACCTCATGACGCATTCGCCGTTCGGACAAGGTAACAAAACTACATTCACAACGCAATAGCGCCTTTCCCGAATTGGTCGCAAAAGCCGAGTTCCGCTGGTTTTATTGGCAAGTAGCCTCAAAAGCTACGGGCTGACTGTGCGGCAGGCCGGCCAGCAAGTCATCGGAGAATCTGTAGTCAAGTTACATTTTTCAAGATTGGGCCGTCCGCGGCCGCAGGCGCCCGGGTTAGCGCGACGGCGGACAGCCCCATAATGCTGCGCACCGCCCAGCCCATGCCGACCCGCCTTTAGGTCGCACACCCAAGACCACCCCAGCGCCATGTCCTCGACCTTTGACAGCCCCCGCCTGATTGCCGACATCGGTGGCACCTATGCACGCTTTGCGCTCGAGACCAGCCCCGGCGAGTTCAGCCAGATTGCCTCGCTGCGCTGCGCCGACTACGCCGACTTTCACGCCACGGTCAGCGCCTATCTGGCCAATTTGACCGGCCTGGAAGCGGCTAACCCGATCGAACATGCGGCCATCGCCATCGCCTACCCGGTCGAGGACGATCTGGTGCGCATGACCAATTACCACTGGCAGTTCTCGATCGAGGAGATGCGCCAGCGCCTCAAGCTCGACACCCTGGTGGTCGTCAATGACTTCACCGCCTTGGCGATGGCACTGCCCAAGCTGAACGCCAACGAAGTGCGGCAGATCGGCGGCGGCCAGGCGCGCATGCCCAGCGTGATCGGCCTGCTCGGCTCGGGCACCGGCCTGGGGCTGTCGGGCCTGATCCCGGCCGGGGACGCCTGGGTCGCGCTGGGCACCGAGGGTGGCCACACCGCTTTCGCGCCGCGCGACGAGCGCGAGATCGCGGTGCTGCGCTATGCGATGCGGCAGTTCGAGCATGTCTCGTTTGAGCGCCTGCTGTCCGGTCCCGGCCTGGTCTTGATCTACCGCGCCTTGGCCGAACGGGCCGGCTTGGCCGCGCTAGACATCCATGCGCCCGAGATCACCTTGCGCGCGCTGGAGCAAAGCGATCCCTTGTGCGAGGAAACGCTGGAGGTGTTTTGTGCCGTGCTGGGCACCGCCGCGGCCGACTTGGCCGTGACCCTGGGTGCCTTCGGCGGCATCTATATTGGCGGCGGCATCGTGCCCAAGCTGGGCGAGTATTTCACGCGCTCCTGCTTCAGAAAGCGCTTCGAGGACAAGGGCCGCTTCAGCGCCTATGTGGCGGCGATCCCGACCTTCGTCATCACCGCCGAACATGCCACCTTCAAGGGCGCCTCGGCGATTCTGGAGGCGCAGCTGCGCAATTTGCAGACCAGCCCGGGCGCCGGCCTGCTGGGCCAGATCCGGCGCGCGCGCCCCGAGCTATCGCCGGCCGAGCTGCGCGTGGCCGAACACATCCTGGCGCATCCGCGCTCGGCGCTGAACGACCCGATCGCCACCATCGCCCGCGCCGCCCAGGTCAGCCAGCCCACCGTGATCCGCTTTTGCCGCACCCTGGGCTGCGAGGGCCTGTCCGACTTCAAGCTGCGCCTGGCCTCGGGGCTGACCGGCACCGTGCCGGTCACGCATACCCAAGTCAATCTGGACGACTCGATGCTGGAGCTGGGCGCCAAGGTATTGGGCAATACGGCTTCAGCGATTTTGCAGGTGCGCAGCCAGCTCAACCGCGACATGATGGCGCGCGCCGTCGAGCTGCTGCTGCATGCCGGGCGGATCGAGTTCTATGCCTTGGGCCATTACGGCGTGGTGGCGCAAGACGCCGAGTACAAATTCCTGCGTTTCGGCATGCCCAGCTCGGCCTACACCGACCCGCGCCTGCAATTGCTAGCCGCCAATGTCTTGAAGCCCGGCGATGTGGCCGTGGTGATCAGCAATAGCGGGCGCCTGCCCGAGCTGCTGGAGGTGGTGGAGAAAGCGCATCAGCGCGGCGCCTTTGTGGTGGCCATCACGGCCGGCCAGTCACCGCTGGCGCGCAAGGCCGACGTGACCTTGATCGTCGATCACACCGAAGACGTGGAAACCCATGTGCCGATGGTCAGCCGCATCCTGCATCTGCTGGTGATCGACATCTTGGCGGTCGGCGTGGCGATGCGGCGCAATGCCGATGGGCTGGACCCACTCGGCGACTCCGCCCTGCTGGCGCTGGACGAACCCGGCCGTGCCGCCGATACCAGCAGCGGCCAGCCACAGGCCAAGCGCACCGCGCCCGGCGTCAGCCTGGCGTCACCGCTGGCGCGCTTGACGTCGCACAGTCGCTGACCTTCGCCGCCCGCACCCGCCGATGCGCCGCCCGCGCGCTGGGCACCCAGGCCTGGGTGGCCCAGCGGCGCCACATCAACAGCCCCCTGATCCACTCATCCAGCGCATAGGCAATCCACAAGCCCGGCAGCCCCAGGTCCAGGTAAACAGCCAGCACCCAGCTGCCGCCGGCCAGCACCAGCAGCATCGACGCCGCGCCGGCAATGACCGGGTAGCGCGCATCGCCAGCGGCACGCAGCGCATTGATGACGACCAGATTGAAGGTGCGCCCCGGCTCCAGCAGCACCGTCAGCCACAGCAGCGTCACGCCGGCCGCGATGATGTCGGGGTCTTGGGTGAACCAGCTCATCAGCCATGGCCCGGCCAGCGCGGCGGACGCGGCCACCACCACGCTGACCACCAGGCCGCGCGCCAAGGCCCGTCGCACCAGGCTATGCGCCGCATGCAGGCGGCCGGCGCCGATCAGATGCCCGACCACGATCTCGACCGCGAAACCGGTGGCAATGCCGAACATCATCACAAAACCCATCAGCTGCAGCGCATAGGCCTGCGTGGCCAAGACAGTCGCGCCGAGGCCGGCGGCCACACCGACACTGACCATGAAGGCCAGCCGGTAGGCGATGTTTTCGGCCGCCCCCGGCAGGCCGATATGCAAGACCGCCGCCAACTCCGGGCCGGGCACACGCCACCAATCGCCCCAGCGCGGCACTATCCCTAAGCGCACACGCCAGAAAAACAAATGCAGCGCCAGCCCCAAGGCCCGGCTCAGGGCCAACGCGACGGCAAAACCGGGCAGGCCGAGTGCCGGCAAGGGCCCCCAGCCCAGCATCAAGGGCAGGGCGAGCAGCAGATGGCAAATTTGCATCACCACCACCACGGCCAGCGCCTCACGGCTGCGCAGGTGTGCGCGCATCACGCTGGACATCGAGGCGTTCCAGGCATCCAGCAGCAAGGCCGGCGCCAGCGCCTGCAAAAACGGGGTGGCCAGCGGCAAGACCTCGGGCGGCGCATTCATCAGGCGCAGCAAGGGAGCCGCCATCAGCAGCGCCGCCAAGGCCGTCAAGCCGCCGACCCAGCTGCTGGCGCCCAGCACTGCACGCGCCACCGCATCGGCCGCCGCGCGCCGCCCGGCGCCCAGGTTTTGCGTCAGCACCACGCTGACGCCGGCGCCGATGACGCGGAACAAGATGAACAAGGTGGCCGACACCTGCACGCTGAGGGCAAAGGCGGCGGCCGAAGCGTCCGAGATGCGCGCCGCCAGGGCCGTGCCGACCATGCCCAGCGCGATCGCCAGCCACAGCTCCATGAACAAGGGCCAGGCGAGGCTGAGCAAGCGCGGGGCCGGTGGGGTGGCAGGGGCTTGGGCGTGGGCTTTGGCGTGGTCTGAAGTTGACATTGAGGAAGCTGGCGGACCACTTGGCGCGGCCGAATAAGTAGACTGCGGAACCTTGCAACGATTGTTGCGCCCGCCGGCTGCCTTGGCATCCACCCCCTCAGTTGAGTTTGCCCGGCCGCCCGCGCCCACCTACCCGCCATGACCACAAGCAGCGCCGGCCTTCATCAACCCGCCACCTCAAAATCCGACCTGAGCGCGCAAGTACAGGCCGCGCGGGCGCTGCTGGGGCCGCTGGACACAGCCACGCTGGCCACCCTGTTGAGCTCCGCGCCGCGCGCGATCGAGCTAGCGCTGGCGAGCCTGGCCGCGCGGCCGGCCGCGCCGGGTCCCAATGCCGAACAAATCACCCAGGAACTGCTGCCGCGCGCGCTGCAGTTGCTGCTGCAGTCCGAGCAGGTCGCACGGGCGGCCGAGCTGCTGCTGGCCCACGGCTCGCCGACGCTGCAGATGGACTTTCTGGAGCAGGCCGGCTGGGCCTTGTTCTACGGCCCCGCCCGACCCCTGCTGGGTCAACTGCTGAGCCTGAACGCCTTGCAGCCACGCTTGCAACAAGGCGAGTTGCTGGGCCTGCAGCATATCTGGACCATCGAGGTGGCCGGCGAGCCGCATCAGGTGGAGCGACGCCTGCCGGCCTCGGTCGGCCTCAGCCCGGCGCTGCACAGCGCCCTGCAGGCCCGCATCGCGCAGATGTTTGACCAACCGGCGCGGGCGATTCAGCAGGCGCAATTGGCGATTGCCGGCTTCCCGCATGACCTCTACCTGCCCGCTCTGCTGGCGCGCTACACGCTCGGGTTGGCCCTGCTGGACGCCGGCCGCCCGCAGGCCGCGATCGCACCCCTGAGCCTGGCCTTGAAAGGCGCCAACCGTGACGGCGCTGTGCGTTTGCAGATCGACGCACTGCAGGCCTTGAGCGAGGTCCATGAGCAGCTCGACCTCGGCGCGCCGGCCCAGCTCTATGCGCAAGAGGCGCAGCGCTTAAGCCGGCTGCACGGCCTGCGCGAGCCCGAGGCGCCCTGGCCGCTCGACCATTACTGCGCCTTTCCGCAATTGCTGGACCAGGCCATGCAGCAGTTGCTGGCGGGCCAGCGGGACGCAGCGGCCTTGGGGCTGGCGGAGCTGGAGCAGCGTGAGAGACGCGCGTTCTTCTGCATCAAATGGCGCAACCGCCTGATCCACGCGCAGAGTTTTTTGGCTTCGCTGCGCCATGACGAGGCGGCGCTGTGGGCAATCGCCGCCGGCTTCCGGGCCGGGCCCTGGGCCGATAGCAATGCCTATGAGCTGGAACTGGCCGTGCTGCAGGCTGGCTGCGCGCTGCTGGCGGCCAAGCCCTTGGCCGCCGAACATTTGACGGCCCTGGCCGCCGAGCTGGCCACCCGGCCGCTGCCCTTGCTGGCGCGTAGGCTGAATTTGATTGCCGCCTTGGGTGCTGCGCCCAGCGCCGATCTGGCCGCCCTGCTGCAATGGCTGGACGGCGAAGGCGAAGACATGGAACTGCAGCTCGAGGCCGATGCGCGCTGGCTGGCGCCCAAGCTGGTCGGCCCGCTGGCGGCGCTGCTGGCAGCACCCGGCATCGTCCATCACGCCCGCGCCCGCAGCTGCGCTGGCAATCTCATGGCCATGCTGAAGAAAAGCGACGAGCCCAAACCGGGCGCCCATGCCGGCATTGGCACCGAGCTGCCGCCGCTGGGCCTGACCGGCCGCGAATGGCAGGTGCTGCGGCTGATTGGCGCGCAGCACAGCAACGAGCAAATCGCCGCCAGCCTGTTTGTCTCGCTGGCCACCGTCAAGACGCATATCAACCGCATCTATAGCAAGCTCAATATCGGATCGCGCGAGGAGGCGATGCAAAGGGCGAGGCAAATGGGGGGATGAGTCGGGTAGGGCGGGACAGCGCTACGGCAGGTTTGCACCCATCCTGGTTTGCCCCACTCAACCCAGCTTACCCCTGCCGAGTGGTATCGTGCTTTGTGCCGAATTTCCGCCTATTTCTGCTGCTGATCTGCCTGAACGCCAGTGCATGGGCCGAGATCAGCCCCGTGGCAAAGCCGGTAGTCCGGGCCTGCGGACACCCAGCCGCGCCGCCCATGAGCTGGGATCACGACGGGCAGTTGATCGGCGTTTGTGTGGAGGCCGCACGTCGAGCCTTCTCTGCGGTGGGGCTAGCGCTGAAGGTGGAGCCCCCTCTTCCATGGGCCCGGTGCCAGCTGATGGTCGAGACTGGAGAGGTGGACGTGAACCTGTGCGCCTTTGCAAACGACAAGCGGCGCGAGTACGCCGTGATCGTGGCGCCTGCGATCGGCAGCAACCAAGCCGCGCTCATTGTGCGCCGGGACAGCAGCCTGATTTATAAATCCTGGGCCGATCTGCAAGGCCTGCGCATCGGCATAGGGCGCGGTGTGAGCTTCGGGTCGGAGCTCGACACCTTTCTGGCGCAGCACGCCCGGCTCGATATTGCCCTCAGCGAAACACACAATTTGCAAAAGCTCAATCTGGGTCGGCTCGATGCGGTGATCACCGCTCGACTTGCC
This sequence comes from Roseateles sp., assembly GCA_018780415.1. Classification (GTDB taxonomy): domain Bacteria; phylum Pseudomonadota; class Gammaproteobacteria; order Burkholderiales; family Burkholderiaceae_C; genus Paucibacter_A. The sequence goes on from JADMJQ010000179.1 coordinate 30,805, forward strand.
GGCCAGCAATTGATCCGCAGCATGGACTGCGAGGGGCAGCTGCGTTTGCTGCCGGACAAAGTCGCTGAGGGTCGCTTGTTCATGCTGATGTCCAAGCGTTCCAAGCACTTGGACGTCTTGCCGCAGTTGAGCGCTTTCCTGAAGCAGCCGGCCCAGGTCGAGTGGCTGCGAGGGCAGCATCTTCATTTTGATGCGAGCTACGCCCAGCTGCATCCGGCGCCGCAGACCAAGCCTTGTGATCGCTGAAGCCCTTGACTGCCCACACGGTGCCGGGGTCGACCCCAAGCTTCTCACCGGCTATCAGGCCTAAGTTCGTAGCCGTGCGCAGCATTCCCTGTTGCCCCCAACCAACTCCAACGCCCTCAATCCACCCAGGGGGATGATGCCCAAGCGCCGGCCGGCTCAACACAATGGGGGTCATCTGAACAGCGGTTTGCCCACAAACTATGCTTCTCCTGCACCCCCCCATCAGCCCCTGGATCCAACGCAGCCATGACGGCTGCCGCATCAGCTTGCTGAGCGAGCGCGTCGATCTGGACAGCGTCTTACTGCGCAGCACAGCCGATAACGAGGAACATCTGCTGACCATGCACTACGCGGGCCGGCATGCCGAGCTGCACCGCTGGGAGGCCTTCCTGCCCTGGGACGGCGGCAATGCGCTGACGCTCTATGCCTTCAAGGTGTTGGTCGACGACGGCCAGGCCTGGCTGGCGGCCGACGGCCAACACCAACATCTGCCGCCCGAGGACAAGCACTTTCGCCTGCACCCCACGCAGACGCCGCCGAGCTGGGTGCGCGAGCAGGTTTTCTATCAAATCTTCCCCGACCGTTTTCACCAAGCGCTGCCAACGGTCGACCGAAGCGGCGAGCGGCTGCCCGGGCCCGAGGGCCAGATGGTGGTGCAGCCGCAGTGGACCGACCCGGTTGACCCCACCAACGCGGCCAATAGCTTTTACGGCGGCGACCTGCCCGGCATCACCGCCAAGCTCGACTATCTGCAGCGTGAACTCGGCGTCACGGCGCTGTATCTGAACCCGATCTTTGCCTCCAGCAGCAACCACAAATACGACACCGACGACTACGACCATGTGGACGAGCATTTCGGCGGCGACGCCGCGCTGGCAACGCTGAGCGCCGCCCTGCACGGGCGCGGCATGCGCCTGGTGCTGGACGGCGTGATCAACCACACCGGCGTCAACCACCGCTGGTTCAAGCAGGCGCAAGCCGACCCCAACTCGCCCTACCGCAGCTTCTACCTGTTCGACCCACAGGGATATCACTTCGGCTGGAAGGGCTTCAACTCGCTGCCGGTGCTGGACTTCTCGTCAGCCGAGCTGTGCCAGCAGATCTATGCCGGCCCCGACGCCGTGCTGCGCCGCTGGCTGCAAGCACCCTACAACATCGACGGCTGGCGGCTCGACGTCGTCCATATGTTGGGCGAGGGCTCGGGCGCAAGCAATAACGCACACCATCTGCGGGAGATCCGTCGCGCCGTCAAACAAGAGAACGCCGAGGCCTATGTGATGGGCGAGCATTTCTCCGAGGCGACGCGCTGGCTGCAGGGCGACCAGGAAGACGGCGCCATGAACTACTACGGCTTCGCCAACCCGGTGCGGGCCTGGTTGGCCGGCCAGGATGTGGCCTACCACCCGGTCAAGCTGTCGACCACCGCCTTTGATGCGTGGATGACGCGGGCTCAGGCCGCCATCCCGTTTGATAACCAGTTAGCCCAGCTGAACCTGCTGGATAGCCATGACACCGCCCGCTTCTTCACCTTGCTGGGCGAGGACAGCGCCCGTATGCAGCTGGCGGCCACCCTGCTGTTCACCCGGCCCGGTGTGCCTTGCATCTATTACGGTGACGAAATCGGCCCGGCCGGTGGCCCGGACCCGGATTGCCGGCGGCCCTTTATCTGGGACCGCGAGACCTGGAACTTGCCGCTGTTCGAGCATTTCCAAAGCCTCACAAAGCTGCGCCAGCAGCGCGGCGAATGGCGCCATGGCGCGGTGCAGACCTTGGGCTGCGGCGCGGACTGGCTGGTCTACGCCCGCTACACCGACTGGGAAGCCAGCATCATTGCGGTCAACCGCGGCTCTTTCCCGGCCCTGGTGACGGTGCCGGTATGGCAACTGCCGGTGTCGGTCAAGAACTGGCATTCGCCTGCTGGGCTGCCCTTCAAGCTCAGCGATGGACATCTGAGCATGGAATTGCCGCCCGTCGGCAGCGCGCTGCTATTGAGCTGCTGAACTGTGCAGCAGTTCACGCTTTGCGGGCAGGTCCCCCCGACATGCTGGGTAGGCAATCAGTTATGTGCTGCCTACAGTGCAAACCATGCCGTCGAGAAAGGTTTCGATGGTGAGCACCACCAACAAGAACCTTTCACCCTAGTTTTGGAACAAACCATGAACTTCAAGTCTTCTTTGATTGCTGCCGCTGCCCTGTTTGCATGCAGCTTCGGCGCATCGGCCTACACCATCGACCTGGGTGTGAACCCACTCGATTTCAACCAAGACATCAGCGTCGTCGCCGGCAGCTTGGATGACAAGTTCTTCTTTGAATTCAAGGATCTGAGCTCGGGCGACACCGCCAGCGCCGGCTCATACACCAAGAGCAAGCTGGGCAGCAACTTGAAGTTCGACATCGCCAATTTCACCGTGGCGCTGTACCAGGTCGACAATTTGACGGCGCTTGCTTCGGACAGCAGCCCGAAGTCTGCCGGTGTCGAAGTGCTGGGCTTGAGCAATGGCAAATACTATTTTCATGTCACCGGCAACGTCACCGGCTCTGACCTGAGCAACCGCGTCTACAACATGGATGCATCGTTCGCCGCCACAACCGCGCCGGTCCCAGAGCCACAAAGCTACGCGCTGATGCTGGCCGGTCTGGCAGGCATGGGTTTCCTGCTGCGTCGCCGCCAAAGCGTCTGAGCCGCGCTTCATTGAGACAAAGGGGGTGGCTCGCAAGAGTCATCCCCTTTTTTCGTGGCCACGCTCAGTGCCGCACGAACACCACCGCACTGCGCCCAGGCAGGCTGAAGCGGCCGGTTCGCGCATCAACGCGGGCCTCGGCCGCGATGCGTTTGTCCGCCGCAGCGGCGCTCACATGCACAGGATGCAGGGCCCAGGGCTTGACCGCCTGCGAGGGCAGGTCGATGCGTTGCGCGGCCGGGTCCACATTGATGAAGTACAGCACCTCATCAAAGCCGGCGCCGGACCAGCCGCGACCGTCCAGACTGGCCACCAGCACGCGCGGGTTCTGCGTCGGACCGGTATTGAAGAACGTCAAGCGTCGCTTCACCTCATCCGCTGTGGGCAGGCGGAACAGGCTGGAGCTGGCGCGGATCTTGAGCAAGTCGAGAAAGGCATCGCGCGCCCAGGCGATCTCCGCCGGGCTCGGCTTGATGCGCGCATTGGCCAGCAGCGGCGCCAGCAACGGGTATTGCTCGCCGTTATCCAGCTTGGGTGGCAGGCCGGCGGCAAAGCCGTTGTCGCGGTAGGTCCAATCCAGGCGATTGAACCAGTCGCCCGAGTCATAACTGTTTTTGTCCAGTGACTTCGAACGCAGGATGTCGACGCCGGCGTGAAAATAGGCCACGCCTTGGCTGAAGGCCGTCAGCGCCAGCCCCAACACCTGCACGCGGGCGCGTTCCGCCGCCGTGGTGTCAAGCGGCAGCTTCAGCACATGGATATCGAACAGGGTCTGGTTGTCGTGGTTGTCCACGTAATTGACCACTTCACCGGGCTGGGAGACATAGCCGGCCGGCTGATCGCCATAGGCAATCTCGGCGAGCTTGCGCGTTGGGCCCTGCCAGGTCAGCAGTTCGTAGTCACGCAAGGAGCCGGCCAGGCCGACGCGGATCAGGTCGGCCGCCTGCAGCAAATCGGCCGGCGGGCGCTGCTTTGCCATGGCGTTGGGCGCGTAAACCAGACCATTCAGCCAGCCTTGGTTCTGCATCACAACCAGCCCGCTGTCGCCGGCGCTGCCACCGCGCGCGGCGTCGCGCCCGCGGTCGCTGAAGGTCGCGATGCCGGAGCCGTTCAGCGACAACTGGGACGCCTGCACAAAACGGGCGCCGTTGGCCACCTCGCCAAAGTTCCAGCCCTCGCCGATCAGTTGCACCGGCCGCCCGGCCGCCTGGTTGACGCGCGCTTGCAAGACCTCCATCACGGCGCGCGGTTGATGCGCCATCAGATCGAAGCGGAAGGAATCAATCTTGTATTCGCGCGCCCACAGCGCCACCGAGTCCAGCATCAGCTTGGCCATCATCCGGTGCTCGGTGGCGGTGTTGTCGCAGCAGGTCGAGCGCTCGACCTCGCCGCGTGCATTCAGGCGCTGGTAGTAGACGGGCACGACGCGGTCCAACACCGACTTTTCATGCTGGCCGGCGGCGGCCGTGTGGTTGTAGACCACGTCCATGCCGACACGTAAATCGGCCGCGTGCAACGCCTGCACCATCTGCCGGAACTCGAGGATGCGGCGCTCGGCCTTGGCCGCATCGCTGGCATAGCTGCCCTCGGGTGCGCTGTAGTGAAACGGGTCATAGCCCCAATTGAAGCAATCTTGCGCTGCGACGGCCATCACGGCCGCCTGCTGCAGCGCACTGTCGGCGGGCGCCTTGGGCACGCGCGGCTGCTTGCAGCCGGCTTCGGGGATGGTGGCAATGTCAAACACCGGCAGCAAATGCACATCGGTCAAGCCCGCCTTGGCGAGCGCCCTCAGATGGCGCATGCCGGCCGAGTCGCTTTGCGTGAAGGCCTGGTACTTGCCGCGTTGGCGCTGCGGCACGCTGGCGTCGCCGATCGAGAAGTCGCGCACATGCAGCTCATAGATGACCATATCGGTCGCGCTCTTGACGCGCTGTGGTCGCGCTGCGGCGTCCCAGCCCGCCGGCTTCAGCGCGGGGCTTTGTAGATCGGCCACAAAGCTGCGCTTGGAGTCGGTGCTCAGCCCGACCGAATAGGGGTCGGTAACGCGGTTGCGCACCAGGCCCACACCCGGCACAAAAACATCGACCAGGTAGCTGTAGTACTGCCCGCTCAAGTCGCCTGTTAGCTTGGCGTGCCACACGCCGGTTGGCGCGTCCCAACTCAGTGCGTCCAGGGCCAACGCCTTGCCGCTGCCACTGGGGTAGCGGCACAACGATACTTTTTGAGCTGTCGGTGCCCAGAGCTTGAAGCTGGTAAAGTTGGAACTTCGGGCCGGGTTCGCACCCAGATCAATCACCTGTTCGGCGGCCGCATACAAATCATCGAGCGCGCCGGCCGCCTGCAAACGCGTGTGGGCGTGCACGACGCCGTCGGCGCCCTCCAGCACCAGCCAGACCTGCGCCTTGTGCAATTGCGGCAGCTTTGCCAGATCGGCGTCAGCCACCTGCCAGCGCGGGCCGGGGGCGATGAATTTGAAGCGCTTGTCCAGGTCGGCAGACAGATCCTCGGAACTTGGCTCAAGCAGCAAGGCGGCGTCCGCGCCGCTCAGCGTTTGATTCGGGCCGATTTGCAAGCCGGCCTGCGCCGAGAAATAGAGCTTGGCGCGCGTACCGGCGGCCACTTTGTCTGCCGCGCCCGGCCATTGAAGCAGGCCCCGGTTCAACCAATAGGCCTCGGCGGTCAGCGGCGCGGCCTCGCGCTGCGGGTGCAGCAGGCGGGCGAAGCCGGGCTCATCACAAGCCTCAAAAGCCTGCGCCGGCAATGCGGCCAAGCCAAGCACCAGGCTCAAACCACCCCGAGCCAAGCGACTCGTCACCATCTTCTTCTGACTGCTCATTTTCTGCCCATAGCTCGGGTTGGCCGGATTGGCTCACAGAAAATAGTAACAAAACTACATCAACACAAGGCGATTTTTGCTCTGTTTATTCCGAAAATACAGCAATCAAGTAGCTTGACTACAAATACAAAACGGAAATAAATGAACCTGACCCCATTTAAAGAGGCTCTCGGTCACTGGTTCAGTCGCCTTGGCTGCTGGCGAATGCGTAGTCGCGCTCGAAGTGCAGCAGCAAGTTGTCAAGCAGCTTGAGGTTGAGTGCATTGCCAAAGTGCTCGTCCCGGCCGGCGGCGACCGCGTCGCGATGGCGCTGCAGCGCCGGTCGGTCTTTCTCAAGGAAGGCGATGGTGGCGCGCACATAGTCGTTCCAGCGCAGCGCGCCCGGCACACGGTCGTCCTTGTCGGTCAGCACGGTTTTGGCTGCGGCTATCGCCGCCGCCGCATCGCCTTGCGTGGCCCGGAGCTGCGCAATATGCCAGCGCAGTGAACTTTGCTTGGCGCCATTGGCTGCGATATAGGCCTCGATCAGATCCGCGGCCTGTTTCTCGCAACCCGGCGTTGCCACCAAGGCGCGAAAGCCCCGACCCTCGGTCTGATCAAAATTTTGATAGTCCAAGACCAGATCGGCCTTGAGCCGCTGTTGGTAGAGCGCCTCGCAATCCAGCGCCTCGGCGGCGAAGCAGGGCAGCAAGAGGCATGCAGCGACCAAGGATGACTTGATCGCAGTCATGCCCATGAGCTTCGGCCAAAACAAGCTACAAGCCGCCGATCAAGCCGCCGCTATGGCGTGCAGCTGCGCCGCGCCCTGATAACCCCGCGGCACCGCACCCAGCAACTTGCGCGTGTACTCCTGCTTGGGGTTGGCCAGCAGCGCCTGCGTCTCGCTTTGCTCGACCACATCGCCGTTCTGCATCACCAGCACCTCGTCGGAGATGAACTTGACCACCGCCAGGTCATGGCTGATGAAGACATAGCTCAAGCCGAACTCGTCCTGCAGATCCTTCAGCAGATTCAGCACCTGGGCCTGCACCGACACGTCCAGCGCCGACACCGCCTCGTCCAGCACCAGCACCTCGGGATTCAGCGTCAGGCAGCGCGCGATCGCGATGCGCTGGCGCTGGCCGCCGGAGAACTCATGCGGGTACTTGTTCAGCACCGTGTCATCGAGCCCGACCTTGACCAGCAGGGCGCTGGCACGCGCCAGCCGCTCGTCATGGTCCTTGCCGATATGGTGGATTTCCATCGGCTCGACGAGCGTCTGGCCGATGGTGAAGCGCGGGTTCAGCGAGGCGTACGGGTTCTGAAACACCACCTGGATGCGGCGGCGCATCTTCTGCCAATCATTGCCGCTCATCTTCAGCAGGTCCTTGCCCTCGAACAGCACCTCGCCGCCGGTCGGCTCATGCAGGCGCAACAGCGTCAGGCCCATGGTCGTCTTGCCCGAACCGGACTCACCCACCACGCCCAGCGTGTAGCCCTTGCGCAGCTTGAAGTTGACCTCCTTGACGGCCTTGAACTCCTTCTTGCTGAACAGGCCGCTCTTGAAGAAAAAGCTCTTTTGCAGACCGCGCGCTTCAAGAATCACCGGCGCATTCGGGTCCTTGGCCTTGCCCAAGCCGGCGTTCACCGTCAGGCCGGCGATATGGTCATCGATCACCATCAGCCGCGCCGGGTTTTCGGTCAGCGAGGGCCGGCAGGCCAGCAGCGCCTTGGTATAGCTGTCTTGCGGATTGCTGAAGATCTCGGCGACGGGCGCCTTCTCGCGGATCTGGCCATGGCGCATCACCACCACCTGGTCGGAGATTTCACCGACCACGCCCAGATCATGCGAGATGAACAGAAGAGCCATCTTGTGCGTCTCTTTGAGCTTGGCCATCAGCTCCATCACCTGGCGCTGAATCGTCACATCCAGCGCCGTGGTCGGCTCGTCGGCGATCAGCAATTTGGGGCTGCAGGCCAGCGCCACCGCGATCATCACGCGCTGCTGCTGGCCACCCGACATCTCATGCGGATAGTTGCCCAGGCGGCGCTTGGGTTCGGGAATGCCGACCTCGTTCAGCAGCTCCTCGGCGCGCACCAGCGCTTGACGCTTGCTCATGCCCATATGCTTGATCAGCGGCTCGATGATCTGCGCGGCGACGGTAAACACCGGGTTCAGCGAGGTCATTGGGTCCTGGAACACGCAGGCAATGTCGCGACCACGGATTGCTTGCAACTCGCGCAGCGTGCACTGACGCAAGTCCTGACCCTGGAACAGGATCTTGCCTTCGCGCTCAGCGTTGTCAGGCAGCAGGTTGAGGATGGACATCGCCGTCACCGACTTGCCCGAACCCGACTCGCCCACCAGGGCCACGGTCGAGTTCTCGGGGATGTCGAAGCTGATGCCCTTGACCGCCTGGGTGCGCTGCATCTCGCCGTCGACACGGCCCATGCGGAAGGAGACTTTGAGGTCTTGAATACTGAGCAGCATGTCGGCCGACTCCTTGTTCGTTTGTTTGCCGCTGACCAATTTGGCCGGGCGGCTAGATTTCTTTTAGGACGCAGAGATCGCAGAGAAAGAGCGCAGAGGTCGCAGAGGTGATGTGCTTGAAAAATGCACTTCCATCCTTGCACCTTGTATTTCTCCGCGCGCCTCCGCGTTCCTCCGCGTCCTCTGCGTCCAGTCTTGATTTACTCCAGGCCGCGCAACTTGGGATCCAGCGCATCGCGCAAGGCATCGGTGAACAGCGCAAAGGCGGTCACAAAGACGGCCATCAGGCCAGTCACGGCCGCCAACTGCCACCAGTAGCCAAGGATCAGCTCGCTCTGTGATTCGCTCAGCATGGTGCCCCAGGAAACCTGGTCGACGCCGACGCCCAGGCCCAGATAGGACAGGATCACTTCACTCTTGATGAAGCCCACCACATGCAGCGACAACTGCACCAGCGCCACATGGGACACGTTAGGCAGGATGTGCTTGAACATGCGTGAATAACGCGAAGCGCCGATGGCTTCCGCCGCGCGCACATATTCACGCACCGAATGCTTCATGAACTCGGCGCGGATCAGCCGGTAAATGCCCGGCCAGCCGGCCAAGCCCAGAATCATCACCACCGACCAGACGCCGCGCCCGAAGATCACCGCAAAGGCGAAGATCAACAAGATGCTGGGGATCGCAGTGAACACGTTGTACAGCCACTCCAAGAAGTCGCCGACGCGGCCGCCGAAGAAGCCCGACAGCGCGCCCAGCACGACGCCGATGATGGTGGCCACCACCGCCGCCAACACGCCGACCAGAATCGACACCTCGGCGCCCTTGATCGCCTTGGACAGCACATCGCGGCCCAGCCGGTCACCGCCCATGGGCAGCGTCTCGGCCTTGACCGTCACCTCGGTCTTGTAATGCTTGGCGCGCTCTTCCCATTCCTGGTAGCGCGGCGCCAGCGGGTCGATGTCGCTGAGGTCGACATTCGGGCCTTTGGGTGTTGCGATCGCGCCGGTCGCCTCGGCCGGCGCCGGGCCCATAAAAGTCGGCGGTGCGTTCGGCACGCCGACTTCCTTTTGCCAGTCCTTGGCGATCAGGCCGCTGCTGGACGCCGCCACCAGCAAGAGGAAGAAGCCGACGATGACCATGGACACCATGCCCACCTTGTCGGTGCGCAGCCGGCGCCATGAAGCCGCCCAGACGCCCTCTGACTTGCCAGCCTTGGCCGCAACTGGGTTTGACGAAATCACTGCACTCATTTCAGCACCACCCGCGGGTCCACCAGCTTGTAGAGCAGGTCGGTAATCAAGTTCACCACCATGGTCAGGAAGGCGATATAGATCGCAAACGCCTGAATGACCGGGTAGTCGCTGCGGTTCACCGCCAGCAAGATCTCGCGGCCCAGGCCGGGGATGGAGAAGAACACTTCGAGCAAGAAGCTGCCGACAAACACGCCCGGCAAGGCCACCGAGATATTCGTCATGATGGGAATCATCGCGTTGCGCAGGACATGCTTGAGCAGGATGGTGCTCTCGGTCATGCCCTTGGCGCGTGCGGTGCGCACATAGTCGTGACCGATCTCGTCCAGGAAGAAGGTGCGATACAAGCGCGTATACGGCGCGATCGCGACGGCCACCGCCACCATCACCGGCAGCGGCGCATAGGTCGTGAGGTTGGTCCAGACGCTGTCGGTCCAGCCCTGCACCGGGAACCAGCCCAGCCGGAAGGCGAACACATACTGGCCGACGATCACATAGACCAGCAGCGAGATCGACACCGCCACCGTGCTCAGAATCATCACCGTGCGGTCGGTCAGGCTGCCGCGCACCGAGGCCACGGCCAAGGCGAACGGGATCGCCAACAGCACTTCCAGGAACAGAATCGGCAGCATCACGGTCAGCGTGGCCGGCAGGCGGCTGCTGAAGAGGCTGGCGACCGACTCATTGGTGGCCCAGCTCTTGCCCCAGTCAAAGGTAACGATCTGCTTGATGAAGATCCACAGTTGCTCCCAGACCGGCTTGTTCAGGCCCAGTTGCTCGCGGATCGCGTCGATCTGTTCGGCGCTGGCATTCAGGCCACCGAGAATTTCGGCAGGATCACCGCCGAAGTACTTGAAGAGAAAAAACACCAGCAGCACGACACCGAGCAGAGTCGGGATCATTTGCCACAAGCGCCTGAGTAGGTAGGCCAGCATCGCTGTTGGGTCTCCAAAATGGACGTCGCAGATTCGACAAAAGCGCTCCCCTGCCAGCTGATGGCCGGCAGGGTTTGCGAAAACTGGCGCGAGTCTAGTCGAAGTGCGGCCCGGGCCTCACCGGCATTTGCCCTGCTATATGCCTGCCCCCAGGCCGACGAAATACGTCGTCCGCCCCCCGAGGGGGTGCAAAAAAGCTCGGGGCGGCCCGTCGCTTTCTTGTATTCCCTTGATTTGAGGGGCCACCGCCGCAGACACTTAAACTCCGCGCCTATTCATCCAAAGTGAAAGAAATTGATGCGATCGACCTTGAAGCGAGCGGCCACAAGCCTGCTCGGCATGGCCTGCTTGTGGGCGACCGGCCCGCTGCAGGCCCAAGAACCCGCGCCAGCGACGCAAGCCAAGGTTCTGCGCTACGCCCTGCGCGCCGCCGAGACCGGTTTCGACCCGGCGCAAATCTCCGACAGCTACTCCAAGGCGGTGGCGGCCGGCATTTTTGACGCGCCGCTGGAGTTCGCCTATCACGCCCGCCCGGCCCAGTTGCGACCCAACACCTTGGTCGCCATGCCCGAGGTCTCGGCCGACTTCAAGACCCTGACCTTCGAGTTGAAGCCCGGCATCTTCTTCAATGACGACCCCGCCTTCAAGGGCCTGAAAGTAGGTGAGAAGCGCGAGCTGACCGCCGCCGATTACGTTTTCTCGATCAAGCGCCATTACGACCCGCAGTGGAAGAGCTCCAATCTCTATTTGCTCGAGAACGTCAAGATCCTGGGCCTGTCGGAGTTGCGCAAAGAGCTGATGGCGGCCAAGAAGCCGTTCGACTACGACCGCCCGGTCGAGGGCCTCAAGGTGCTCGACCGTTACCGCTTCCAGGTCAAGCTGGGTGTCGGCGACCCACGCTTCATCTACCAATTCGCCGATGCCGGCTTCCTCGGCGCGGTGGCGCGCGAGGTGGTGGAGTTCTACGGCAGCAAGATCATGGAGCATCCGGTCGGCACCAATGCCTGGGCCTTGGGCGAATGGCGGCGCAGCTCCAAGATCGTGCTGGAGCGCAACCCCAACTTCCGCGAGGTCCGCTATGCGGAGGTTGCGCCGGCCGGCAACCCGGCGTTGGCCGCCCAGGTCAATGCGCTGCAAGGTCGGCGCCTGCCGCTGCCGGATCGGGTCGAGATCGCCATCATCGAAGAATCCCAGCCGCGCTGGCTGTCCTTCCTCAATGGCGAGAAGGACGTGATCGAGGAGGTGCCGCCCGATTTCGCCACCATCGCGATGCCGAACAACAAGCTGGCACCCAACCTGGCCAAGCGCGGCATCCAGATGACGCGCTACCCGCGCGTCGACGCGCATTTCACCTATTTCAATATGGAGGACGCCACGGTCGGCGGCTACACACCGGACAGAATCGCGCTGCGCCGGGCGATTTCGCTGGCGCTGGACACCGGCAAAATGATCCGCCTGGCCCGCCGCGGCCAGGCCCTGCCCGCCCAGGGGCCGATTTCACCCGACACCTTCGGCTATGACCCGGCCTTCAAATCGGAGATGAGCGAGTTCAACCTGCCCAAGGCCAAGAGCCTGCTGGACCTCTACGGCTATGTGGACAAGGACGGTGACGGCTGGCGCGATAAACCCGACGGCTCGCCTTTGCAATTGGAGTACGCGACCCAGCCCGACGGCTTGAACCGCCAGTTCAATGAGCTGTGGCAAAAAGACATGGCCGCGCTGCAGGTCCGCATCAAGTTCAAAACCGCCAAATGGCCGGAGAACCTGAAGTCGGCCAATGCCGCCAAACTGCAGATGTGGGGCGTTGGCTGGGTTGCCACGGCGCCCGACGGCGACACCTTTTTGGCGCTGGGCGACGGCGGCGCCAAGGGCAAGGCCAACAAGGCCCGCTTCGATCTGCCGGCCTATAACGCGCTCTACCAGAAGCAAAAAGCGCTGCCCGACGGGCCCGAGCGCCAGGCCGTAATGGCCGAGGCCGCCAAGCTGCTCGTCGCCTATATGCCCTACAAGATCGAGGTCCACCGCGTCTTCACCGATATGGCCCAGCCTTGGGTGCTCGGCTATGGGCGCAATGTGTTTGTGCGCGACTTCTGGAAATATGTGGACATAGACACCGAAGTCTTGCAGCGTGGCGCTCAGTAACCTCGGGTTCTTGTGCATGGTGGACGGTCGAGCGAGGCCGTAGACTGCGGGCCTGAACCGTCCGCCCGAAAAGAGGGCGCTGCGGTACTTTGCTAATCAAGAGCGCGCCGGACCCACAAGGTTGCCGGCGCGTTTGTTTAAAGAAGGACTCGATCGTGGCGCGACCCTGGGCAGCAATATTGCTGAGCGTGGCTTTCCTTCCATGGCTGGCGACCGGCCAGGCCGTGGCCAATGAAGACCCCAAGGTGCTGCGCTACGCCTTCCGCATCGCCGAAACCGGCTTCGACCCGGCACAAATCTCCGACCTCTATTCGCGCATCATTGCCGGCGGCATTTTTGATGCGCCGCTGCAATACGAGTACCTGGCCCGGCCGGTGCGGCTGCAAGCGGCCACCGCCGAGGCGCTGCCCGAGTTCAAGACATTGACCTTCCGCATCAAGCCCGGCATCTATTTCAATGACGACCCGGCTTTTGAAGGCAAAAAGCGCGAGCTGACGGCGGGCGACTATGTCTACTCGCTGAAGCGCCATTTCGACCCGCGCTGGAAGAGCCCCAATCTCTATCTGTTCGAAAATGCCCGCATCCCGGGCATGAACGAGCTGCGCCAAGAGGCGCTCAAGAACAAGACCCCGTTTGATTACAAACGCCCGGTGGCCGGCCTGACACAGCTCGACCGCTACACCTTCCAGGTTCGCACCGAGGCCGGCGACCCGCGCTTCATCAATCATTTTGCCGACCCTTCGACGCTGGGCGCGGTGGCGCATGAGGTGGTGGAGCGCTATGGCGACAAGATCATGGCGCATCCGGTCGGCACCGGCGCCTGGGCGCTGACCGAGTGGCGGCGCAGCTCGCGCATGGTCTTGGAGAAGAACCCCAACTACCGCGATGTGCGCTATGACGAGCAGCCGCCCGCCGACAACGCCCGCCTGGTGGCGCAGGCCGCGCAGCTGCGCGGGCGCAAGCTGCCGATGCTGGACCGGGTCGAGATCGCCATCATTGAAGAGAACCAGCCGCGCTGGTTGTCGTTCTTGCAGCGCGAGGCCGATATGGTCGAGGAAGTGCCGGCGGAGTACGCGCCGCTGGCCTTCCCCAACAACAAACTGGCCCCCAATCTGGCCAAGCTGGGCCTACAGATGGTCCGTTATGTGCGCACCGAGGTGGCGATTTCCTATTTCAATATGGAGGACGCAACGGTCGGCGGCTACACGCCCCAGAAGATCGCCTTGCGCCGCGCGATTGCACTGGCCATCGACGTTGACAAGGAAATCCGCCTGCCCAGGCGCGGCCAGGCGGTCGCCGCTCAAGGACCGATCAGCCCCGGCGTGTTCGGCTATGAGTCCACGCTGAAGACCAGCATGAGCGAACACGACCTTGCCCGCGCCAAGGCCTTGCTCGATCTATACGGCTATGTCGACGCCGATGGCGACGGCTGGCGCGACCAACCCGACGGCAGCGCTTTGACGATCGAGTACGCGACCGAGCAAGACGGCGAGAAACGCGCACTGGCCGAGCTCTGGCAAAAAGCGCTGGATGCGATCCAGGTGCGGATCAAATTCCGCCATGCCAAATGGCCCGAGAACCTGAAGTCCTCGCGCGCCGGCAAGCTGATGATGTGGGGCGTGGGCTGGAGCGCTGCCTCACCCGACGGCGACACCTTTTTGGCGCTGGGCTATGGGCCCAACAAGGGCCAGTCCAACAAGTCCCGTTTCGATCTACCGGCCTTCAACGCCTTGTATGAAGCACAGAAGAAGCTGCCCAATGGCCCCGAGCGATTGGCCGTGATGACCGAGGCTCAGAAGTTGATGGTCGCCTATATGCCGATCAAGCTGCATGTGCACCGTGTCTACACCGACATCACCCAGCCCTGGGTGATCGGCTACGACCGCAATTTCTTTGTGCGTGACTTCTGGAAGTATTTGGACATCGACCGCGAAGCCTTGGCCACGGCCAGGTAAACAACACGCATGCAGCAACGTTTGAGAACCCCTATGACCGCATCCATCTGGCGCTGCGCCACTCTGCTGTTTGTTTTGCTCGCGGGCGCGGGCACAGCCACCGCCGCCTCCGAAGCTGCCGCCCCAGCAAACACACCCCCCAAGGTGTTGCGCTACGCCTTCCGCGTCGCCGAAACCGGCTTCGACCCGGCCAAGGTCACCGACATCTATTCGCGCACCGTCACCCAGCACATCTTCGAGAGCCTGTTCACCTACGACCACCTGGCCCGGCCGGCCAAGCTCAAGCCCTTGACGGCGGCCTCCCTGCCCGAGGTCAGTGACGACTTCAAGACCTGGACAATTCGCCTACAGCCCGGCATCTACTTCGCCGACGACGCCGCCTTCAAGGGCAAGCGTCGCGAATTGGTAGCGGCCGACTATGTCTATTCCCTCAAGCGCTTTGCCGACCCGCTGACCAATAGCCCGACCTGGGATGGCCTGGAAGAAAACCATCTGCTCGGCCTGAACGAGTACCGCGCCCAAATTCAAAAGAGCAAGCAACCGTTTGATTACGACAAGAACATCGAGGGCCTACGCGCGCTGGACCGTTACACGCTGCAAATCAAGCTGAGCAAGTCGCGGCCACGTTTTGACCAGATCTTGGCCGACGGCAGCCTGCTCGGCGCGGTGGCGCGTGAGGTCATCGAAGAGTACCCGGAACGCAGCAGCGAACATCCGGTCGGCACCGGGCCGTTCAAGCTGGCCGAATGGAGGCGCAGCTCACGCATAGCTCTGGAGAAGAACCCCGGCTACCGGGAACGTTACTACGATGCCGAGCCCAACGCCGACGATGCCGAGGGTCAGGCCTTGCTGGCGCGCTTCAAGGGCCGGCGCATCCCGATGATCGACCGGGTCGAGATCGCCATCATCGAGGAGAACCAGCCGCGTTGGCTGTCCTTCCTGGACGGGCAGTTCGACCTGTTGGACCGCACGCCCGAGGACTTCATCAACCAGGCGATGCCCGGCGGCAAACTGGCGCCCAACCTCGCCAAGATGGGTATTCAAGCCTTTCGCGTCGTCACCTCGGACGTGCTGTTCACCGTCTTCAATCTGGAGGATCCGATGGTGGGCGGCTACACGCCGGAGCGCGTCGCGCTGCGACGGGCGATCTCGCTGGGCACCGACTCCGAGCGCGAGATCCGCATCGTGCGGCGCGGCCAGGCCATCAGCGCGCAGTCCATCATGCTGCCGCACACGACCGGCTATGACGCCGGCTTCAAGAGCGAGAGCGGTGAATACGACCCGGCCAAGGCCAAGGCGCTGCTGGATCTGTATGGCTTCATCGACCGCGACGGCGACGGCTTCCGCGAGCAGCCGGACGGCAGCCCGCTGGTGCTGGAGAGCCTGACCACGCCCGAGCAGTTCCAGCGTCAGATCGACCAGATCTGGCAAAAAGCGCAGGCCGCCATCGGCATCAAGGTGCAGTTCAAGACCGCCAAATGGCCGGAAAACCTCAAGTCCATGCGGGCCGGCAAATTCCAGATCTGGTCGCTGGCCAGCTCGGCCGCGGCGCCGGACGGGCAGGACGCACTGGGCTTCTTCTACAGCGACCGCATCGGCGGGCAAAACTACGCACGCATCAATTTGAAGGCGCTGGATGATTTGTACGAACGCGCGAATGCCTTGCCCGACAGCCCCGAGCGGCTGGCCCTGTTCACCGAGCTGAAGCGCCTGGGTGCGGCTTATGCACCCTACCGCCCGCGCGGCCACCGCATCATCACCGACCTTGCGCACGCGCAACTGCGGGGCTACCGGCGGCCGCTGTTCTGGCTGAATTTTTGGGAATATGTCGATATCGACGAGAGCCTGCGTGTGAAGCGATGAAGTTACTGACTTTGATTTTGAGCGGCTTGCTGGCGCTGCCGGCGCAGGCCAAGGAGCCCGAGCCCGAGCCCAAGCCGACGGCCAAGGTCTTGCGCTACGCCTTCCGCGTCGCCGAGACCAGCTTTGATCCCTCGCAGCTGACCGACATCTATTCGCGCACGGTCACCGCCGCCATCTTCGAGGCGCTGTACCGCTATGACCATCTGGCAAGGCCGGTGCAGATCAAGCCCTTGGTGGCCGCGGCCATGCCGGAGATGTCGGCAGATTTCCGCAGCTTCACCGTCAAGATTCAGCCCGGCATCTACTTTGCCGATGACGAAGCCTTCAAAGGCAAGCCGCGTGAGCTGACTGCGGCCGACTTTGTCTATATGTACAAGCGCTTTGCCGACCCCGCCTTGAAAAGCCCCGGCTGGAGTTCGATGGAAGAGGCCGATTTGTTGGGCCTGGCGGCCTTGCGCAAGCAGGCGCTGGACAGCAAGCAGCCCTTCAACTATGAGAAAGAAATTGAGGGCCTGCGGGCCTTGGACCGCTACACTATCCAGTTCAAGACGGCCAAATCGCGGCCACGCCTGATCGAAACCATTTTGACCGGCAGCGATCTCTATGGCGCGCTGGCGCGCGAGGTGGTCGAGCATTACGGCGACAAGATCGGCGAGCACCCGGTCGGCACCGGGCCGTTCAAACTGGCGGAATGGCGTCGCAGCTCGCGCATCGTGTTGGAGAAGAAT
>JADMJQ010000088.1:0-459 GCA_018780415.1 Roseateles sp.
CCGGCCACCGGCCCGCCGATTCTCTTGATTGCGGCGGCCTCGGGGCTGATCGCGTTGTCCAGCGCCAAGGGGCCGTCGAGTACGCCGCCGGTGATCTGGCCGCGGTCGGCCATCTTGCACAAGGCGGCCGCCTCAATCGTCGACGGCACCTTGGGGTTGACCGTTTCCATCGCCGACAAAATCGCCACCTTGGGGCAGGGGATGCCCAGCGCGTGTGCCAGCACTATCGCGTTCTGCACGATATCGACCTTGTCCTCCAGCGTCGGCGCGATATTGATGGCCGCGTCGGTGATGAACAAGGCGCTGAGGTGGTGCGGCACGTCCATGATGAAGCAGTGGCTGAGGCGGCGCTCGGTGCGCAGGCCGGTGTCGCGCTTGACCACGGCGGCCATCAGCTCATCGGTATGCAAGCTGCCCTTCATCAGCCGCTCGGCGCGGCCGCTGCGCACCAGGGCCACC
>JADMJQ010000088.1:469-24049 GCA_018780415.1 Roseateles sp.
AGGGCCACCGCGGTTTCGGCGGCGGCGTGGCTGAACGGGGCGTCGACGATTTCATAGGGCGAGATGTTGAGGTTGGCGGCGCGCGCGACCGCCTCGATGCGCTCGCGCGGACCGACCAGAATCGGCGTTATCAGCCCGAGCTTGGCCGCGTCAATGGCGCCGGCCAGCGAGGCCGCATCGACCGGATGGGCCACCGCGGTCAGCGCCGGTTTGAGGTCTTTGACGGCGGCAACCAGACGCTCGTATTTTTCGCGGGGTTTGTTGTTGCTGCTGCTGTTCTCACTCATGCTGGGTTGCTTCCGTTGCTTCCGTTATTTCCCTTGAGTTGGCGCTTAGATTCAGGGCCTGCTCGACTTGCGCCAGGCGCTGCGCATGGGCCTCGCTCAGCGGCCCCTGCGCGCGGGCGATCTTGCGCACCAGGGCAAAGGCGGTGTGCGCCTGCGCCGGGTCAGGCAGCAGCTTGGGCAGCGCGGCCAGCGCACGCTCGCGGTCCAGCAGCAAGGCCAGGTGCTGGGTCTTGGCCGAGCGCTTCAGGTCGGCCAGGGTCAGGCCGGTTTCGCCGGCCGCATGGGCCTCCTTCAACAGCAGCTGCATCATGCGCAGCGGGCGCTCGTCGATGCCGGAGCCATCCGAGGCGATGTGGATCAGCATGCGCATGCCGGCATCGAGCGGGCTGCCTTGGTCAAGGCAGGCCTGGTCTGGTCGGTTGGGCAGGCTGCGCTCGGGCGCGGGCGCTGCGGCAGTTGACGCGGGCTCACCCAAGGCGGCGCTCAACAAGGGCGAACCATAGATCGCCATGAAGAGCTGTTCATGCGCCGTATCGCGGGCATCGCGGTAGGCGTCCAGGCTCTGGGTGATCCAGCTGGAGCCGGTTTGCTCGGCTTGGACAAAAGGGTTGTCGGCCGCCACCGGGCGGCGCTGCTGGCGCACCGCAGCGGCAATCACCTTGACCGGCCACAGCGCCGGGTTGGTGTCGGACAGCAGCCAGCGCTCCATGCGCGCCGGGTTGAGCTTGCGCGCAAGCTTGGCGCTGGGTTCGTTGGCGATCACCTTGACCACCGGCGAGAGGAACTTGTCGTAGTTGGCCTGGTTGATCTCGGCCACGCGGCGGGCCACATCAAAGGCCTCTTCATCGTCGCGCCCATCGTCCAGCGCCAGGATGTCGGCCACCTCGCGGGGGTGAAAGGTCGACAGATAGCGTCCGTCGGTCAGGGCCAGATGGCTCATGCCAGCTGCCGTGTCTTCGATCTTCATTTCGTACAGGCCGGGCGGCAGCATGTCGATCAGGTCCAGCGCGGCGGCGATTTCGGTGGTTTCTTTCTTGGCCACGCCGGCCGACACAAAAATGCCCAAGTGGCCGACCCGCTCATGCAGGCAGTAGACGATGGTCTGCTCATGGGCGCGGATTTCGCTGGTGTCGGCGTAGAGGTCGGCGATCCAGTTCAAGGCCTGCTGCGGCGGCGTGATGTTGTCGCCCCAGGACGCGAACACGATGATGGGCGAGCGGATCTTGCGCAGGTCGATCCGCAGCGCGCCGTCGGCCGTTTGCACGCCGCCGCGCGCCAGCCGGGTGCCGACGAACAGGTGCTGCACGATCCAGTCCATCTCGGCCTTGTTCATCAAATAATGGCCGCCCCACCAGCGCTCGAAATCGAGAAAACGCTCGCGTTCGGTGTCGACCTGCGCGTACAAGTTGTAGAGCTTGCTCCAATAGGTATTGGCCGGGTTGAGCTTTTCGAAATTGCTGACCAGATGCGCGCCGTCGAACTTGCCGTTGCCCAGATCGCCGGTCAGCGAGGCCAGCCAGGAACCGCCCAGCAGCCCGCCCGAGTAGCGCATCGGATGCTTGCCCTCGACGCCGGCCCAGTAGGACACCGGCGCGCCGGCCAGCAGAATCGGCCCGACCGACTCGGGCTGCGCCGCCGCCAGCAGCAGCAAGGCCCAGCCGCCCTGGCAGTTGCCGATCACAAAAGGCTTGCCTTCGGCGCCCGGATGCAGCGCGCCCACATGCTCAAGAAACTGCAGCTCCGCCCGCGCCACGGCTTCGATGGTCTGGCCCGGCATGGGCTCGGGGAAGAAGCTGAAAAAGTAGCAGGGGTGGCCGGCGGCCAAGGCGATGCCGATCTCGCTATCGGGCTTGAAGCCGCCGATGCCGGGGCCATGGCCGGCGCGTGGGTCGATGACGACAAAAGTGCGCTTGGCCGGGTCGGTCGGCGCCAGCGCGGCCGGCGGCGTGATGCGCACCAGCGCGTAGTTGGCCGGCAAGTCGAAGTCGCGTGCGTCCAGCACCGTCTCGTAGTCGAACACCAGCACCGGCGGCTTGCCCGACTTGGCATGTTCGGCGTAGACATTGCCGCGCTCACGCAACACATCCAGCGTCAATACCGCGCGCTGCCAAGCGTCAATCCAGTAGCTGAGTGCTTGCTTCGCTGGCAACTGATCGGTCCAGCCGGCGTGGGTGGAGGCTAGAAAAGATTGATTGAACATCGGATTTCCAGTCGGGCGGCCACATTGAGGATCGGTCCTGCAGATGCAATTGTGCAGTGCAGCAATTGCATCTTCAATCTTTTTTGTTGCGTCCATGTGTCGGTAGGCCCAGCCTTGGTCGTCGGGCCCCGGCCCAAAAGTCGCGCCAAACGCCGCCGCAGGGGCCGGATTGCGCGCCTTTGCGCATGGCACTGCGCTTGGTGGGCGCTGCGCCCTAGGATGCTGGCGTCTCAGCGTTGCTGTCGGAAGCCCCGTCCATGATGAAGTCAAGCCAATTGATGCAAATCAGCCAAGCCTGCGGCCTTGGCATGGCCGCCTTGCTGCTGAGCGCCTGTGCCAGCACCGTGCAGCCGATTGCGATGACGCCGCAGCAAGGTTTTGGCGGCCAGAGCGAGGCCCTGGTGGCCGGCCATCGCAGCAGCGCCAGCGGCGTGTTTGCGGATGAATCGTTCGAGCTGGGGCTATTCCGCGTGGCCGAGGTCAAGCGTGATCTATGGGCCTCCAGCAACAGCGTCGGGCTCGGCCCGCTCACGTTTGGCAAGACGTCCAGCGGTTTTTCCTATGTGCTGCAGGGCCCTGACGAGCGCCTGCTAGGGCGCTGCGAGGTCCGCAATGGCGAAACCAGGTTGCCGCTGTGGGGCAATCAAATCCCCTTGCAAGCCAAGTTCAGACTGCTGTGCGACTGCCAGGGCGGGCAAACCAGCGCGCATTTGGATGTCTCCAGCGATACCGGTTGGCAGAACGTGGACGCCTGGCTGCCCAATCGGCTTGAGCTGAGCATCAATGGGCAAAGCTTCAGCGGCAGCCCGTTTGATCACCGTGGCTTCACGATCAACGACGGGCGGGCCTTTGTTGGCTATCGCTTCGACGGGCAGGCAGGCCCGGCGGCGGCGGTGGGCGTGTTCTCGCCGGGGCAGGTTTGGTTGCACCAGCAGCTGCCCAGCGCCGAGCGCGCCGCGATGAACTGCGCGCTGGCCGGCCTCTTGTTGCACTTTGGCCCTTGACCGGGCACTCTTGACCTGGACCGAGAAAAATGACGATGAACTCGAACAAGCGATGGGCCCCATCGCTCGCCGCACTGAGCTTGCTGCTGAGCGCCTGCGCCACCACCTCGCAGTTGGTGACCCCCATGGACTTTGCCGGCCAGAGCCAGCAGCTGCCGGTCTCCAACCGCAGCCGGGCCACCGGGCTGCTGGTCGATGAGTCCTTCAATCTGGGCCCCTACCGGGTCACCGGCATAGCAGGCAAGTCCAGCAGTTCCGCCAACTCGACTACGTTGAATGGCGTCAAGACCGAGAACAGGCGCAGCGGTTTCAACTTCCACTTGCTGGGCGGGCCGAGCGGCCAGACCGAGATGGCCGGCCGCTGCGAGAGCCGCGCGCAAGAGCTCAGCACCAAGCCCGCCTTTGGCATCTCCCAAGAACAGGGGCGCAGCTTGTTCAGCTGCGTCTGCCGCAGCAGTGATCAGCGCCATGAGGCGCTGCTGAGCATTGCCGGCGATCACGCCCGCCAGGGCCGCAGCAGCTCGACCTCGCTGAGCTTGGCCATCACTGTCGATGGCAAGAACTACGGGGTCGGGCGCTACGGTGGCAATGGCCAGTCCATCCCCGCCGATGAACCCTTCTACGGCTACTTTGTGGACGGGCCACAGGGCGCCGTGGCCGCGCTGGGCCTGAGCTTTCCCGGCACCGTCTGGCTGCATGATCGTTTACCAGGCCCGCAGCGCGACGCGATGACTTGCGCGCTGGCCGGGCTGATGTTGCACCGGGGGCCCTAGGCGCGGTCTCCGTGCTCGCTTTGCTGCTTGAGCGGCATCGGCAGCAACACCAGCAGCGTCAGCAGGCACAGGCCGGCGCCGGCATAGAAGGTCGCTTCTGCGCCCCAGCCGTCCCACAGCAGGCCCGCCAATGCACTGGCCAGCAGCATCGCAACACCACTGAGCAGGTTGAAAAACCCATAGGCCGTGCCACGCAAATGCGCCGGCGCGGTGTCGGCCACCATGGTGGCCAACAAGCCCTGGGTCAGGCCCATGTGCACCCCCCACAGCAACACGCCGCTGAGCAAGGCCGCCAGTTGCGTGTTGCTGGCCAACATCAAGTCGGCCGCCAGCAAGACCAGCAGGCCCAGGCCCAAGAGCGCTTTGTGGCTGATGCGGTCTGCCAGCTTGCCAAAGGGGTAGGCACTGGCGGCGTAGACCAGATTCATCGCCACCATCACCAACGGAATCAGTGCGAGCTGGAGCCCGCTTTGATGTGCTCGCAGCACCAGAAAGGCTTCGCTGAAGCGCGCCAGCGTAAACAAACCGCCGATCCCAACCACCCACCAATAGGCCGGCGTGAGCTGGCGCAGATTGGCGCGGCTGATCGGGTTGCGGCGCTTCTCGGTCAGGCTGGTCTTGGGCTCATGGACGCCAACAGCCAGCAAGGCGACCGCCATCACGCCGGGAATCACCGCCACCCAGAACACCGCGCGAAAATCACTCGCCCATAGCAGCATCAAGCCCACGGCCAGCAGCGGCCCCAGCACCGCGCCGATCGAGTCCAGCGATTGGCGCAGGCCGAAGGCCGCACCGCGCAGGGCGGGCGGCGCCAGATCGGCCACCAACGCGTCGCGCGGCGCACCGCGTATGCCTTTGCCGACCCGGTCGGTCAGGCGCGCCGCGACGATCCAGCCGACGCCGCCGGCCAGCGCAAAGACGGGCTTGGTCGCCGCACCCAGGCCATAGCCCAACAAGGCCAAGCCCTTGCGGCGCCCCAGATAGTCACTCAAGGCGCCGGAGAAGACCTTGACGATCAAGGCCGTCGCCTCGGCCGCGCCCTCGATCAGCCCGACCGTGAAGGCCGAGGCGCCCAGCGTGCCGACCATGAACAGCGGCAATAGGCTGTGGATCATCTCGGACGAGACATCCATCAGCAGGCTGACGAAACCCAGCATCCAGATCGCAGCGGGTAGCTTGGTGGGGCTGGGTTTGCTTGCTGCCATGGGCTTGGATGTGTGGCCTGCTTGGATGCTATAGCAAGCAAGTAAGCAAGTAAGCAAGTAAGCAAGTAAGCAAGTAAGCAAGTAAGCAAGCAAGCAAGCTTAACGACACCCCGCCATCACTCACTCATTCATTCACTCACTCACTCCACAACTGCCGCCCCAAGACCTTGAACATGCCCGCATGGTTGAGCCAGCGGCGCAAATGCAGCTGCAGCAGGTCGCCTTCGACCGTCAGGCGGGCGTCGCGGGCCTGCAGCCAGTCGATGCGGGCGATGCTGCCGACCTGCATGCGCAGCTCGGCCAGAGCTTCGGCTTGACGGGCTTCGCGCAGGCGCAGCTCGGTGGCGCGGTATTGTTGCTGCAGGCGTTCGCGCTCGATCAGCTGGGCCTCGACCTCGGCCAAGCTTTTGTACAGAGTGTCGCGCAGGCTCAGCGCGGCGATCTCCAGCTCGCTGTGGGCGCTGGCTTGTTGCAGTTCCAGGCGCCGCCAGTCGATCAAGGGCACGGTCAGGCTGGCGGCCAGCGAGGCCACCGGCTGCTTGAGCCAGTCATGCCATTCGCTGCCGCCGCCGCTGGAGGCCGTGGCGCTGAAGCTCAGGCGCGGATAGCGCTCCGCCTGAGCCACCCGCAGCCGGGCCAGCGCCGCGTCAACGGCGAGCCGGGCGCTTTGCACATCGGGCCGGCCAGCCAATAACTCGGCCGGCGCGGCCAGCACCCAAGCGGGCGGGGCCTGCGCGGGCACTAGAGGCCGCTGCAGCAACGGGCCGGGCGGCGGCTGGTCCAGCAGCAAGGCCAGCTGCATGCTTTGCAGCTGGCGGTCGGCGTTGAGATCGCTGAGTCGCACCTGCGCCGCCAGCAGCGTCGCGGCGGCCTTGTCGACCTCGATCGGCAGCATCTTGCCTTCACGCACCCGCAGCCCGGTGATTTGCAGCGCCTCCTCGGCATGGCGCGCCGCCTCGGCAATCAGCGGCTGTTGGGCGGCGTTGGCGGCCAGCGTCCAGTAGCGCTCGGCGACTTGGGTCAGGATCAGCGCCTTGGCCGCCGCGATATCGGTGCGCGCGCTGTCGGCCTGCGCCAATTGCGCGTTGTTCGCGTCGGCCAGCCGGCCCCAGAGGTCGACCTCGTAGCTCAGGCCGACGGTGGTGCCAAAGCTGCGCCGCCAGTCGGCGCTGCGGTCCAGCGGCCGGCCGCTATTGCTGCTCAGGCTGAGGCTGGGCTGCAGGCGCAGATCGGCCTGGGCGGCGTTCAATTGCGCCTGCTGCCAGCGCAAGGCGGCCTTGGCGATATCGCGATTGGCCGCCAAGGCCTGCGTCTGCAGCGCCGTCAGCTCAGGCGCCAGCCAGGGCAAGCCGGCGGGGACCACATCGTCTGCCGCGGAATCGGCCGACCATGTTGCGGGCAGGTCCTGCACCGGCACAGGCATATGTAGCGGCGCAGCGCAGCCGGCCAAGCTGGCCAGCAGGGCGATAGCCGTCCAGCGATGGAGAGGAGATCTCATTGATTTATTTACTCACGGGCAAGAGCCTCGACCGGGGAGAGCGCCGCCGCGCGGCGCGCCGGCAGGGTGCCGAATAAAAGACCGACCGCGCTGGAGACCGCGAAGGCAACGGCCAAGGCCGTCCAACTGACCTGCACCTTCAGCTGCGTCTGCACCGCGTTGATGCCTTGCGCGCCGAGCCAACTCAGGCCCACGCCGACGAGTCCCCCCAGGCAGCACAGCACCACGGCCTCGATCAAGAACTGCAGCCGCACATCGCCTTGGCGCGCGCCGACGGCCATGCGGATGCCGATCTCGCGGGTGCGCTCGGTCACCGACACCAGCATGATGTTCATCACGCCGACCCCGCCGACCAGCAGCGCGATCGCGCCGACGCCGGCAAACAGCGCGGCCATCGCGGCGGTGACGTTCTGGATCTTCTGGAACTCCTCTTCGGCGTTCCAGCTGTCAAAGTCCTCCACCCCATGCAGCGCCTTCAAACGGTGGATGACCTGCTCGCGCACGCGCGCCGGCGGCACGCTGAAGTCCAGCATCACGTTGAAGCTGTCGGTGTCCAGGCGCGGGTCCAGCTTGCGCGCAAAGGTGCTCAGCGGCAGCAGCACCTGGCCGCCGGAGAAGTTCAGGCTGATGCCGCCGCCGTCGGGCTCGACCACGCCGATCACCGTCATCGGCAGCGCCGCGCCGGCCGCCGCGGGCTGACCGGGCACTTCGGCGGCTAGCCCGCTGGGGGTCAGCAACAGCGTCTGACCGAGCGCCGGCTGGCCCGACTTGAACAGCGACTTGCGGGCCTTGTCGTCGATCACCACGACCTGCGCGCTGCCGGCTTGGTCGAGCGCGTTGAAGTAGCGGCCCTCGACCAGCTTGAGCTTGCGCGCCGCCAAGGACTGCGCATCGGAGCCGATCGCCGTGACGCCGGCATCGCGGGCGCGGTGGCGCGCGGTGAGCTGCAATTCGCGCACCACATTGACATCCTTGACGCCGGGCAGCGCGCGGATGGCGTCCAGCTCGGCGGGCCGGAACGAGCGCGCCACGGCCCCCGGCGGCAGGGCCGGGTTGCCGCGCCAGACCGGGATGCGGCCGGACAGAAAACCGCGCACATCTTTCTCGATCGAGCCGCGCGCCGCGTCGGTCAGCGCCAGGATGCTGACCACCGAGGCAATGCCTATGCTGATGCCCAGCATGCTCAACGCCGTGCGCAGCCGGTTGCCGCGCAGCGCTTGCCAGGCGGTCAGCACCGCCTCGCGCCACTGCACCTGCAAGCGGCGCAAGCCGCCGGTCTGCGCGGTGCCGGCCAGCTCCTGCGGTGCGTCGGCCGGCAGGCTGTGATGGGCCGGCGTGCCGCTGTCCTTCAGCACGCGGCCGTCCTTGAGCTCGATCACGCGCCGCGCATGGGCCGCCACGCTGGGGTCATGGGTGACCAGAATGATGGTGTGGCCTTTGTCGTTGAGCTCGCCCAGCAGGCGCAGCATCTCGGCGCCGCTGGCCGAGTCGAGCGCGCCGGTCGGCTCGTCGGCCAGGATGATCTGGCCGCCATTCATCAGCGCCCGCGCGATGCTGACGCGCTGCTGCTGGCCGCCGCTGAGCGCGTTGGGGCGGTGGTGCAGGCGGTCGGCCAGGCCGAGTCGCGTCAGCAAGGCCTCGGCACGCTTGGATCTGGCGTTAGCGCCCAGGCCGGCATAGACCGCCGGCAGCGCCGCGTTGGCGCGGGCGTCCAGATGCGGCAGCAGGTGGTAGCGTTGAAAGATAAAGCCAAAGCGCTCGCGCCGCAGCGCCGCCAACTCGTCGGCCCTAAGTTGGCTGGCGTCTTGGCCGCCGATATGGAAGCTGCCGTGCGTCGGGTTGTCCAAGCAGCCCAGCACATTCATCAAGGTGCTTTTGCCCGAGCCCGACTGGCCGACGATGGCGACATATTCGCCCGCCTCGATGGCCAAGCTGATGCCGTCCAGCGCCGGCACATCGATGTCGCCATGCTGGTAGTGGCGGGCAACGCCGACCAGCTCGATCAGCGCCATCAGTGGGAGGCGGCACTGGCCGCCGAGGCCGCCGCATCAGCCGCCGGTGGCGCCAGCAATACCTTCTCGCCGACCTTGAGCCCGTCCAGCACCTGGGCGCGGGCACCGTCCTGCAGGCCGATGCGCACCTGGCGCGGCGTCTGCTTGTTGGCGGCGTCCAGCACCTGCACGGTGTAGCGCCCCTCTTTGCTGCGCTCACCCAGCGCCACGATGGGCAGCGTGGGCACTTGCACGGCCTTGCCGGTGACGATGTCGACCTGCACCGTCATGTCGGAAAACAGCTTGCGCTGCTGGTTGTCGACCTCGAACAGCACGTTGTAAAACACCGCGTTGGCGGCCCGCTCCGGGATCGGCTGTATCACCCGCACCTTGCCCTCATAACGTTGATCTTCACCGGCCAAGGTGGCGAAGCGGGCCGCCTGGCCGGCGCGTATCGATTGGATATCGGACTCGGGCACGCGTGTGCGCACCGTGATGGTGTCCAGATTGGCCAAGGTCATCATCACCGGCGGCAGCTGAATCGCAATCACCGTCTGGCCCTCCTGGACCGGCAGATTGACCACCGTGCCGTCCATCGGCGCGGTGATGCGGGTGTAGCCCAGCGCCAATTGCTTCTTGTCCAGATCGGCCTGCAGCCGCGCCAAGGTGGCGGTCTGGCCGCGCACATCGGCCTCCCATTTGGCCAGATCGGTGTCGGCGCGCTCGGCCTCGGTCGGCGCGGTGGCATTGCCCTGCAGCAGCCGCTGCTGGCGCGTGACCTCGCGGCGTGCCGCGGCCAGGTCGATCAACCGGCTGTCGAGTGCGGCGCGCTGCTGGGCCAGGGCGGCCTGCGCCTGCGCCACATCGCTGCGCGCCAGTTCGGGGTCCAGGCTGACCAGCAGGTCGCCCTTGCGGACCAACTGCCCCAGTTCCACATGCAGTTTTTGCACCTGGCCGCTGACCTGGGCACCGACATCGACCTTCAGCTTGGCCTGCAAGACGCCGGCCGCTTGCACGGTCTGCGTCACATCGGCCAGCGTGACCAAGCCGCTGGGCGGCGCGGCGGCGTCGGCCTTGGGGTGAGTCAGCTGCCAGGCAACAGCGGCGGCGGCGCAGAGCAGACCGGCAATCAACCAGGCGCGCCAGCGGCGCAGCCAGCTAGCGCCGGCTTTTTGTTTTGTAATTTTCAAAAAATGTCCCCACCCGCCCTTTTGAGCGTCACGCAATATACCTACTGCGAGCGCCAGGGCGGAGTGTGGGACGTCACTTCAGGCGCGGCATGTCTCGGCATGCCGGCCGCAGGTTCACGGGGCCGTATCGTCCTCGGCGGCGGCCAGCGCTTCGCCCGGCGTGCGGTGGCTGCGCGGTTCATGTTTCTCCAACGCGCCGGCGATCGCGCGCTTGAGCTTGCGCATGGCGCCGTCAATGGCCTGGTGGGCGCTGCCGGCACTGTCCTTGACGATGACGGGCTCCAATCCGGTCAGGCGGGCTTCGAGCGTGCAATGGATATCGTCGGCGGCGGTCTTGGCGTGGCCGTTCACGTCGGCCAGATGGGCCTCGACCCGGGTGATGCGCTCGCCGAAGCGGTCCAGCGCGTCCTTGGCCACGGTCTTCAGGTGGTCGGCCATTTGCTGGCTGGCTTCGATATTCGAATCGGTCTGGAGCAGAACTTGCATAGGTGCTTGCCTTTCTTTCTGGGGAACGAACCAACCATAAAACCATCTGGTGTACTCGACACATGGTGCCGATTGGGCGGATTCCAAGGGCTTGGTCGCAGGGGCATGAAGTTGCTCGGCCAATAAATGAACCTGACCCATTTTCTCGATAGGCGTGGGCTTACAGATCCAGCCCCGACATCACGGTGTCTACCGATTCATTCGCCAGGTCCGGCGCTTGCCAGTGGCGCAGCCAGTTCGAGAACTGCGCCTCGGGCATGGGCTTGGCAATGAAATAACCTTGACCTTCATCGCAGCCCAGCTCGGCCAGGATGCGCCAGGCTTTGCCGGTTTCGACGCCCTCGGCCACCACGGTCAGGCCCATATTGTGGGCTAACTCAATGGTCGAGCGGACTATTTTGGCGTCGCCGAGGTCGCTCTCCATCGACAGCACAAAGCTCTTGTCGATCTTCAGCTCATCGACCGGCAAGCCCTTCAAATAGGCCAGCGAGGAGTAGCCGGTGCCGAAGTCATCGATCGACAACTTGAATCCCATCGCGTGCAGCTGGTTCAAGGTGTCCAGCGCGCGCTGCGGGTCGTCCATGATGGCGCTTTCGGTGATCTCCAGGCAGAGCGAGTCGGTGTTGGCGCCATGCTCGGCCAACATGGCGCCGATCTTGGCCGGCAGGTCCGGGTCCATCAGGTCGCGGGTCGACAGATTGACGCTGATGCGCAGGGCCAGGCCTTGCGCTTGCAGGCCGGCCCAGGCCCGCGCCGACTCGGCCAAGACCCAGCGAGTCAGCTCGCGAATGAAGCCGCTTTGCTCGGCAAAGGGAATGAATTGTATCGGTGGCACCAGGCCGCGCTCGGGGTGCTGCCAGCGCACCAATGCCTCGGCGCTGATGACCCGGCCGCTCTTCAAATCCACCTTGGGTTGCAGATACAGGCGCAGTTGCGCGCCCTCGACGGCGCGGCGCAACTCGCTCAGCAAGGACAGCGACTCCTGGCTGCCGACATCCAGCTGTGGCGAATAGACGGCGCTGCCGCTTTGCTGCTTTTTGGCGGCATACATCGCCAGCGCCGCGCGGCTCAGCAGCAGTTTGACGTCCGCGCCATGCTGGGGTGCCAGGGCAATGCCGATGCCGGCACTCAGGTCAACCGTCTGCTCATCAATGCACAGCGCGGTTTCGAAATCAAGCCGGATGGCTTCGGCCGCCGCGCGCGCCGCCACCTCATCGGCCGCGTCCAGCAAGAGCACGAACTCATCGCCGCCCAGGCGGGCCAAGGTGTGCAATTGGTTGCCGAGCAGGGTTTGCAGCCGCAGCACCACCGCGCACAAGAGCTGGTCGCCGAAGTCATGGCCCTGCACATCATTGACATGCTTGAAGCGGTCCAGGCCCAGCTGCATGACCGCAAACGGGCCACCACCGCTGTTCAGCAGGCGCTGCTGCAGCCGCTCACCGAAGCCGGAGCGGTTGGGCAGCTGGGTCAGCTGGTCCTTGTAGGCCAGCGCGCTGAGATTGGCGTCGCGCTGGCGAATGTCCCGGCGCATCAGCTCGAACGCGGCCGCCAGATCACCGACCTCGTCGCTGGAGGTGCGCGCCACCGGTGTGTCGTAATCACCCCGCCCCAAGCGCTCGGCCGACAGGGCCAGCGCGCGCACCGGTCCGCTGATGCGGCGCGCCATCAGCACCGAGCCCAGGGCGAACACCGCCACGCCGATCAGCGTCAAGGCCAGCAGGGTCAGTTGCAACTCGCGGTAAGGGGCCACCGCCGCATCGAAGGAGCGCAGCAGCAAGACGCTCAAGGGCTGTTGCGGCGGCACCGCGGCCATCAGCGGTGCCGCCAGGCCGCGCATATGGTCGCTGCCCAGCTTGGTCGGGAAGAGGCCGCCGGCCGCGGGAATTTGCTGCGCCAGGCCCTGGGCCAGCGTCGGCTCGAGCTGGCTCAGCACGGCGGTCCAGCCGCGGGCCTGTTCTTGCGTGACGATGATGGCCTGCAGGTCGGACAGCTTTTGCAGATCCTGCAGCGCCGCCGTCTCGAGCACGAAGCCCATCATGATCCAGCCCACTTGGGCGGGCGTCTTGACCGGCACCAGCGCCAGCTGATAGACCTGCCCACCCAGCAGCGCGAGCTGGGTCGAGTCGGGTCTGTCTGCTTGTTCGGCCTGCGCGGTTTGCCCGAGTTTTTGCGATAACAAGGCGGCGAAACGATCGGCGTCGTCGCGGGTGGCGGTCACCAGCTTCAGCTCGTTGTCAAAGTAGGCCACCACGCTGGCGCCGATGCGTTCGCCCTGGTTGGCCAGCGCGTCCTTGATGGTCTCGACCGTGCCCTGCTCGGCCAGCGGCAGGCCGACCGCTTGCTTGAAGCCATAGTCATTGGCCAGCAGCTCGGCCGCGTCGTGCAGCTTGTCGGCGCGCTGGGTCAGCAAGCGTTTGAAGACGCGCTCGCCGGTTTTCAGTTCGGCGGCGATCGAGGCATCGGCATTGCGGGCAATGCTGGCCCGAATCACCGCAAAGCTGGCGAACTGCACCACCAGCAACAGGGCCAGAAACAGCGCCACGATGCGGCCCTCCAGCCGCCGCAAGTTCAGAAAAGCGGGCACCTTGGCCATGGCCACCCTCACTCCGCCAGCGTCAGGCTGCTGTGGCCGCCGGTGCTGGGTGCATTGCCGGGGACGTTGATTGCTTGCGGCAGGCCTTGCAGCGTCAGCGCCTTCAGGCTCGGATGCCAGGCCTTGACGCGGTGCTCGCCGGCCGGCAGCTCGAAGCTGGCGCGGCCGCTGGCGTCGGTGATGGCAAACACCGGCGTGTCGACGACGATGATGTGGGCGCTCATGCGGTCATGGATATTGCAGCCCAGCGCGGCCACGCCGGGCTTGTCGAACACGATGGGCTCGCTGGGCGTGCCGGAGTAGAGCTTGATGTCGATGACCTTGATCGGCGAGAACGAGTAGACATGGTGGCGCACCACATCGAAGTTGGGGAAGTTGACCGCCGTGCCGGTCTGCACGATCAGCAGCGTGGGCTGAAACTGGCGCTCGCGCTGGCCCATCTCGGCGCTGACGGGTTTGGCGGCGCTGACCTTGCTGGCACGGCCCTGCAATTCAATCGCCACGGCGGCGCCGGCCAAAGGTTTGCCGGCGGCATTGTTCAGCTGCACGGTCCAGGGCAGGGCGATGGCGGCGGCGCTGACCGAGCCGAGTGCCAGGGCCAGGCCCAGCGCCTTCAAAAAACTGCTTGTCTTCATCGTGTGTGCTTGCGCGTGCGTGTGTGTGTGCCCGGCGCGGATTCAATAGTTCACGACGATAGCCTGTTTCATCGGTGCTAACAGGCGCAGCGGCTCATTCTTGGGGCCGCTGCCTATGCCGGCGTGATCTATTTCCTGCCGCAGCATCTCGACAAAGGCGTCGAACTCCGAGGCGCTGATGCTGATGGCCAGCCCAAGCTTCGCCGGCAGCGGCCTGACACCCTGGGCCCTGATCGCCGGCAGCGGCAGCCGCGACCAGATTGGCGCCAGCGCCTTTGCCACGCGGGTGCACACGCGCGGCTGTTTCACTGCAGGCGCAGTTCTGTGCTGAGCTTTGCTCCCAGCAGCCGCATCCTGGCATCGGGCAAGCTGGCCAAATGCGCCAGCGGCACCCAGGCGGCCGCATGCACTTCGGCGATTTGCGGGTTCAAGCGTTGTGCGCTGTCGGCCAACAGCAAGTAGACATAGTCATGATGCCAATGAGCGCCCTCCTGCTTGCGTGGGTTGGCCGGTATGGGGTGACTGTCGATATCAAACGGCAGGGCGAGCCCGCTATCGGCGGCCAGCCATTGCGGGTGGGGACGTAGATCCGTGATGCCTGTTTCTTCCGCTGCCTCCCGCATTGCCGAGGCTAACAAGGGGTCGACCGCATCGCTGGCTTCGAAATGCCCGCCGGGCTGCAGCCATCGATCCAAGGTCTTGTGATGGATCAACAGCACTTGGCCGGCGTCGACATCGACAAGCAGGGCGCTGGTGGTGATGTGGCCGCGCATATTGCTGCGACAGAAGATGTCGCCGGTCGCATCGAACAGTTGCTGCGTCAAGGCCTGCAGGCGTGCGCCTTCATCCGGAAAACGCTGGCCCAGATATGCCCGCAGAGCGTCGTTGGCGTGCTGGCTTAAGGTTGAGTTGGGCATAGGTCAATGGTCAGGGATCGGTATTGAATTTTGACGCGGTGCACGTGCTGGGCGCTTTCGTGACCCTCATCACGCTTGCCGAGCCGGCCCCCTCGGAACGCGGGGATGTGCGGCCTGAGCGCCGCCTGAACAATGCAAGGCATCGAAACGCAATCCAGCGCTTCAGCAACAGTCGAAAGATGCCCGCATGAACAAGCTCCTCCTTGCCGCCCTGATCGCAGCACCCGCACTCAGCTTTGCCGCAGGCCCGGAGTTGGTCGTCAACGGCAGCTTCGAGCAGTACAGCGGCGCCAGCTTCAGCGGCTTTGCCAAGCTGGCTGCCGGGTCCAGCCTGTTGACCGGTTGGACCGTTGGCGCCACCTCGGTGGACATCATCAAGGGCAACTACGGCGCGGT
This sequence comes from Roseateles sp., assembly GCA_018780415.1. GTDB lineage: Bacteria > Pseudomonadota > Gammaproteobacteria > Burkholderiales > Burkholderiaceae_C > Paucibacter_A. The sequence continues at coordinate 15,645 of JADMJQ010000088.1, forward strand.
CAGCGGCAACAGCATCGATATGCTGGGCACGCCCGGTCCCGGCTCGGTCGCGCAGACCTTGAACACCGTGATCGGCCAGACCTACTGGTTGCAGTTCGACCTGTCCTCCAACCGCGGCGGCGACAACAATGCCGCCGGCAAAGAGCTGACCGTCGCCGGTCTTGGCGGTGGCGCGGCGCAGAGCTTTTCGGCGTTGACCGCCGGCGTCTCGCACCAGTCCTATATCTTCACCGCTGACTCGACCGCCACCCTGTTGAAGTTCAGCAGCGGCCCATCCGGCTATTCGGGTTCGGTGCTGGACAATGTGTCGGTGACCGCGGTGCCTGAGCCACAGACCTATGCGCTGATGCTGGCCGGCCTCGCCGCCATGGGCTTTGTGGCGCGCCGCCGCAAGCCGGCGCAGTAAAAAAGATCTGCTTCCAGCAAGAGAAACCGGCCCTGCGGCCGGTTTTCTCGTTCAGCTTACTAATTCAGCTCAAATGCGGCTTGCTGCGTTGGCGGCGAGTGCCCCAGGCCAGCAGACCCAGGCCGCCCAACATCAAGGCGTAAGTCGCCGGCTCGGGCACGGCGGGCGTGAAGCTCAGTGCAATGCCGCCATTGTTGGGCTCGGGCTGGAAATCGATGCCGAAGGGGTCGTAGCCGCCGGCCTGGGCGCAGGCGCCGCCATAGCCGCCGTAGCAATCGGCGCCGGAATTGACGATGTAAGTGCCCTCAAAGCTGGCGCTCGCCTTCAAGGTGTAGGTCAGCTCCAAGCTTTGGTTGGCGCCAATGGTTCCCAGGTTCAGCAAGCCCTGGTAGTTGTCCGACATGACATAGGCGCCGCCGACCAGGCCGGTGTGCGGGCCCGGCAGATAGGTGCCGCTGACCGGGTCATACAAATCGCCTTCGCCGGTCATCTTGATGACGCCGGGGCCTTCCATCGCGCCGACCGTGAAGCCACTGGCCGAGGCGCTGGCGCTGAGGCCGCTGAAGTTCAGGCTGCCGCCGCCGTCGCTGACGCTGCCGCTGCCGCTGACACCGTAGCTGATGCCCCAGACGCTGGCGCCGCCCCAGCTGATGTCACCCATCAGGCTGGCTGCCGCGCTAAAGCTGAGCAGATTGGGTGCGCTGGAATACTCGTTGCCGAGTGAAATCAAGGTGCGGCTGCGCGGAATATGGAAGCTGAAGGACACGTTTTGCGCGCTGGCATAGGGGTTCACCACCGTCTGGCGGAAGGTCAGCACGGTCTCGACCTCTTTGCGCAGCGGCTGGCCCGAGCTGGAGGCGTTGACGCGCGAGTTGCCGTATAACGCGTCGCCCGAGTAGCTCGACGAGTAGTCGTAGCCATAGACCTGATTGCTGGGTGTCGAGCTGACTTGCGTGATGCCGTCGGCGGTGATGGCGCCTTCGAAGGTCGCCGCCTGGGCCGGCGCTGCATTGAGCAGCCACACCGCCGCCGCGATCAGGGTCAGGCGAAAGGCGGGCACACTGGGGCGTTCGACTGGGTTGTGGTTCATGGCGGTCTCGGTGAGGGGTAGGAACTCGCGAGTTTCAAGGGCAGGGTTTGCGGCGGTCAACCCCGCGTATGAGTGGCTGAGGGTTTGCGGAGAGGTTTTGCATGGCACGGATATTGATGGCGTGGGAGTTGGGCGGCGGCATGGGCCATGTGGTGCCGCTGTCACAGCTGGCGCAAGTCCTGATTGACCGCGGGCACCAGGTCGACTTTGTGCTGCGCGATTTGGCCGGCGCCTGCGATGGCCTGGGCGCCTTGGCTAAACACCCGCGTGTGCGCCTCTGGCAGGCGCCGATCTGGACCGCGCAGCTGCAAGGCGTGGCGCCGCCCATTTCCTATGCCGAGCTGCTGTTTCACGCCGGCTATCTGGACGCGCGCCGCTTGCTCAGCCTGGTGCAGGCCTGGCGCAATTTGTTTGACGCGATCCAGCCCCAGCTCTTGCTGGCCGACCATGCCCCGACCGCCATGCTGGCCGCCCGCACCATGGGAACGATGTCCATGGCCACGGCGGTGATAGGCACCGGCTTCTTCATCCCACCGGCTTTGGCGCCGCTGCCGAGTTTTCGCGAATGGGAGCGCGTGGACCCGGCCCGGCTGGTGCAGACCGAGGCGCGCGCGCTGGCGACCTGCAATGCCTTGCTGGGGCAGTTCGAGGCGGCACCGCTGGCCGCTTTGCATCAATTGGTCGCGGCCGATCAGCAGTTCTTGCTGACCTGGCCTGAGCTTGACCATTACGGTTCATCCGGGCGGCAGCACGCGCAGTACTGGGGCCCGCTGCCCGCGCGTGAGCAGGGTGGGGCGGCCTTGTGGCCGGCCTCGACGGCGCCCGAATCGCGCCCGCGTCTGTTCGCCTATCTGAAGGGTGAGTACGGCGGCGTCGAGCGGGTGCTGCAATGCCTGCGCGCCGGGCCCTGGCTCAGCTTGGTGCATGTGACGGGCTTGCGCCCGGATATGCGGCAACGCTTCACGCATGCAAATCTGGCCTTCAGCGACGGCCCGGTGGCCATGGCCGAAGCGCTGGGCCAGGCGCAGGCGGTGCTCTGCCACGCCGGCTCCGGCACCGTCTGCACCGCCTTGCAGGCCGGCGTACCGGTGCTGATGCTGCCCATGCATGCCGAGCAACTGCTGTTCGCCCGGCGGGTCAGCGCGGCGCGGGCGGGCCTGTATGTTCTGGAGGCCGACCTGGCCAAGCAATTGCCCGCCGCCATGCAGCAGGTGATGGTGGCGGGCGAGCTGCGCAGCGGCGCGCAGGCGCTGGCCGCCCGCCATGGCGCGACGCCCGCGGCTGAGGTGGGCGGTGTGTGTGTGCGGCTGGCCCTGCGCTGCGAGGCCTTGCTGGCCGCTCGTGAACTGGCATGAACGGCCATGAATGGCCATGAATGGCCGCCTCGATCGTCTACAGTCTGGCGCTCGCGCCTGCTTGCCCTCGTAACTTTTTCTAAGCCTGCCATGCCCTCTCCCGCGCCCTCTCCCGCGCCATCTACCGCGCCCGCTCCAAGTGCTCGCCCTAGCAACACGCTGGCCGAACTGCTGATTGCCGTCCTGCTGCCGTCCCTGGTCTTGATGCTGCTCAGCAGCGCCGAGCGCCTGGGTAATGTCGGCGCGCTGCTGCTGGCGCTGGCGTTTCCGCTGGCCTGGGCGCTCTACAGCGGCCTGAGCGAGCGCCGCTTCAGCTGGATGGCGGCCTTGGGGGTGGCCAGTACCTTGCTGACCGGCGGCATCGCCCTGCTGGCGCTGGACACGCGCTGGCTGGCGATCAAGGAGGCGGCGGTGCCGGGTGCCATCGCCCTGGCGGTGCTGGGCTCGCTGCTGAGCAAGCGGCCGCTGGTTCGCTTGATGGTCTTCAACCCCGCCATCATGAATGTGCCGCGCATCGAAGCGGCGCTGGCCGAGCGCGGCGCCACGCAGGCTTTTGAGCGGCGGCTGAAGCTGGGCACGCTGATGTTGGCCGGCAGCTTCGCGTTTTCGAGCGTGATGAACTATGCGCTGGCGGTCTGGATCGTGCACAGCCCGGCCGGCAGCGAGCAGTTCAACACCGAGCTGGGCCGCATGAATCTGCTCAGCTGGCCGATGATCGCCATCCCCTCGATGCTGTTGACCATGGGCGTGCTGTTCTACTTGGCGCGCGGTATTCGGCAGCTGACCGGTCTGGCGCTGGAAGACTGCTTGAATCCGCAGTGACCGGGCCCTTGATCAAGACCCTCACGCTGCGCCTGCTGACGCCGGCCGATTGGCAGCCGCTGCTGGACTTTGAGGCGTGCAACCGCGCCTGGTTTGAGCAGCATGTGGCCGCGCGCGGCGAGGCGTTTTACTGCCGCGCCGGCATCGAGCAGCACATCGCCGACTATCTGGACGCCTATGCGCAGGGATGCTGGTTCCCGGGCCTGCTGCTGGACGAGGCCGGCGCCATCATCGGGCGCGTCAATTTGAAAGACATGGATCGTCAGGCCGGCGTCGCTGAACTCGGCTACCGGGTCGGGCAAGAGCAGGTCGGCAAGGGCGTGGCGAGCGCGGCCGTGCAGCAAACCAAGCGCCTGGCGCTCGAGCAGCTGGGCCTGCAGCGGCTCGATGCCGTGGTCAGCCCGGCCAATCTGGCCTCCAGCCGGGTGCTGGAAAAATGCGGCTTTGTGCGTGTGGACGCGGCACCGGCGGCAAGCCAAGCGGGCGGCGAACGGGCGCTCATCAGTTACCGCTGCCAGCTGGCTTGAGCGGGGACCATGGGCCCATGTCATGATGGCGCCCATGTTGATGAAGACACTCAAAAACCTGTTCGATGGCCTGCTGGCGCCGCCTTCGCCCGGCGCGGCCGATGAGGAACACCTGCTGCAGCTCGCCACCGCTGTGATGTTGGTTGAGGTGATGCTGGCCGACCCCAGCTTTCACGCCGGTGAGCGCGAGGCGGTGCTGGCCGCGCTGCGCGCCAAGTTTGGCCTCGATGATGACGAGGCGGCGCGCCTGACCGAGCTGGCTGAAAGCCAGGCCAAGACGGCCAGCGACTGGTTTGCCTTCACCTCACGCATCAACGAGCGCTTCGAGATGGCGCAAAAGCTGCGCATGATCGAGCATATGTGGGCGGTCGCCTATGCCGACGGCCACCTCAGCGAGCATGAGCGTCATGTGATGTGGCGCATTGCCGACCTGCTGCATATCCCGCAGGGCGCCTACATCCACGCCAGGATGCGGGCGCAGGCGGCGGCGGGGCTGAGCCGCTGAGCCGCTGAGCCGCTGAGCCGTTGCCGCGGCGCCAAAGAGTCGGTCAGCCGCGCAGCCTGAAGGTCGAGATCGCATCCGCCAGGCGCTTGGCCTGGTCCTGCAGGCTGGAGGCAGCTGCCGCCGATTCCTCGACCAGGGCGGCGTTTTGCTGGGTCATCTGATCCAGCTGGGATACCGCCACATTGACCTGGCCAATGCCCTGGCTCTGCTCGGTGGCCGCATGGCTGATCTCGCTGATGATGTCGCTGACGCGCTGCACGCTGCCGACGATCTCGTCCATCGTGCCGCCGGCGTCCTTGACCAGGCTGGCGCCGGATTCGACCTTCTCCACGCTCTCGTTGATCAGGCGCTTGATCTCGCGCGCGGCCTCGGCCGAGCGGCCGGCCAGCGAGCGCACCTCGCTGGCGACGACGGCAAAGCCGCGTCCCTGCTCGCCGGCGCGCGCCGCCTCGACGGCGGCATTCAGCGCCAGGATATTGGTTTGAAAGGCAATGCCGTCGATGACGCCGATGATGTCCGAGATGCGCTTGGAGCTGGTGTTGATGTCGTCCATGGTCTTGACCACTTGGGCGATCACCTGGCCGCCGCGCTGGGCCACCGTGGCCGCGGCGGCGGCCAGCTTATTGGCCTGGCCTGCCGAGTCGGCGCTATTGCGCACGGTGCTGGTCAGCTCCTCCATCGAGCTGGCGGTTTCTTGCAGGCTGCTGGCGGTTTGTTCGGTGCGGGCGCTGAGGTCATGGTTGCCCACGGCGATCTGCGTGCTGGCGGTGGAGATGCTGTCGACCACGCCGCGCACCTCGCGCAGCGAGGTCTGCAAGGCGTCGCGCATGGTGTCGATGGCGCGCAGCAGGCGGCCGGTTTCGTCATTGCCCAGGTAGCCGCTGTGGGCGCCGGTCAGGTTCAGCTCGGCGATCGCCTGTGCGGCCGTCTCGGCCTCGGCCAGCGGGCCGGTGATGCTGCGCGTCAGGCGCCAGGCCAGGAAGCTGCCCAGCAGCACCGACAGCATGCCGACGACGACCAAGACCGTGCTGGTCTGGGCGCGCAGAGCCAGGATGCGGCCCGAGGCGGCGTCAAATTGCTGGCGCTGCAACTCCACCATTTGCTGCACGGACTCTGTGTAGTCACGGGCGGTCGGCTCGAAGCGCTCATTGAAGATCTTGCCGGCGCCGGCGACGTCGTCGGCTTTTTTCAGCTTGCCGATCTCGTCGCGGGCGGCCAGGTAGTTGCGGCGCAGCTCGCCGATCTTTTCGAACAGCTGCTTCTCTGGGGCCGAACTGAGCTGGCTCTCGATCAGCTTTTGCAGCTCATTGGTGTTCTTGATCGAGGCCGCGGTGAACGGGGCAAAGTATTCGACCAGCGAGGTATCGCTGCTCTTGGCGATGGCCGAGGCGCGCTGCACGCCGGCCGTCGTGTGGCGCAACCAATCGGTCGAGGCCCGCTCGATCTTCAGGTTGACGCTGACCATGGTGTCGAGCTCGCTGCCCAGCTGGCGCAGCTTGAGCACCGCAAACAAGGTACTGGCCAGGCACAGGGCCAAGATTGTGGCCAACACCAGGGTCAGGCGCTTGCCGATAGAAAAACCATTCAAAAACATTTTGCGTGTACTCCGTCCGATTGAGCCCTATGGGTGCATACGGCAATCCAGCCAGTATGGCGATGCGGCCTGGATTCGAGCGCCAGGACTGGCGGTGAAATGCCCGCTACTTGCAGTGCCGGTGCGCTGGTCGAACAAATGCGAAACTCGGCACGCCTCCAATTAGCAAATGTCAATGCCATGATCCAACTCCACTACTTCCCCAGCACCGCCAGCATGGCCCCGCATATCCTGCTGGAAGAAATTGGCCAGCCCTTTGCGCTCAAGCAGGTGGACCGCGCCAACAATGGCCACAAATCGGCCGAGTACTTGAAGCTCAATCCCAACGGACTGATTCCGGTGTTGGTGGACGGCGACTTGGTGCTGTACGAAACAGCCGCCATCCTCTTGCATCTGGCCGACACGCACCCTGCCGCCGGACTTTTGCCAGCCTTGGGCACAGCGGAACGCGCGCAGGCCTACAAATGGTTGATCTGGCTGACCAACACGCTGCAGCCGGCGCTGATTGCTTACTTCTACCCCGAGCGCTGGGTCAAGGACGGCAACACCGAGGGTGCGGCCGAGGTGCAGGCGGCGGCCGAGGCGCGGGTGGTCGACTTGCTGGCTCAGGTCGAGGCACAACTGGCCTCGCATGGCGGTCCATGGCTGCTCGGTGCCGACTACAGCGTGGCCGACGCGATGGCTTTCATGTTGTGCCGCTGGACCCGCGGTTTTGCCAGCCGGCCGGCGCGCGACTTCCCGCTGATCGGCGCCTATCTGCAGCGCATGTTGGCGCGTCCGGCCGTGCAACGCATGCTGGCCACCGAGGCCTTGCCGCAGCCCTGGGTTTGAGCCCGGGCCGCTGCAAGCCTTGAGCGGGTGCATTCGTCGCGCCGTCTTGCCATCCGTCAGGGCGGCACATGGCCGGCGGGCGCTCCGGCTTATGCTGCGGTCAGCGCTTCGACATCCCGTCGCGGCCGCCCCAATCCAAACCTGGTCAAGCCTATGTTTTCATCCATTTCCCCCGCGTTCGCCTGGGGCCTGTTGTTGGTGGCCGGCCTGCTTGAAATCGTCTGGGTGATCAGCATGAAGGCCTCAGACGGTTTCACGCGGCATCAATACACGGCCATCACCTTCGGCGCGGCCGGGGTGAGTTTTTGGTTGCTCGGGCTGGCGCTGAAGGCCTTGCCGGTGGGCACGGCCTATGCAGTGTGGACGGGCATTGGCGCGGTCGGCGCCGCCGCCTTGGGGATCTTGTTTTTCAAGGAGCCGGCCACGCTGGCCCGCATCGGCTGCATCGCGTTGATCGTCGGCGGCATTTTGGGCCTGAAGATGCTCAGCCCCGACTAAGGTGCATGTGCCGGTCAGGGCAGCACCGGCAGCGCCATCAAGTAGTGGTGCAGCTTGGCCGCAATCGCCTCGCGCTCGGCCAAGGCCATCGACTCCGGCAACGCCGGCATGGCGGTGCCGGGCTTGAAGGCCTGAGGTGTCAACAGCCAGACGCCCCAGGTCCGCTCATCCAAGAGCTTGGCGCGAACGGCCAGGTTCAGCGGCATCTTGTCACCGCCGAAACCATTGATCTGGTGACAGCTGAGGCAGAATTTCTGCGCCAGCGCCGCATGCTCGCCCCACTTTTCGGCGCCCATGCCGGGCGGTAGCAGCGGCGCCGCAAGCGCTGAGCTGAGGCTGATCTGCGCGACCTGATACGGCCATTGCGCGCCGCCGTCGGCCAGCAGTTCGGGTGCTGCGATATTGTCCCAAACCAGGTAGTAGGGCCCCAGCGCCACGTTCTTCTCGCCCTGCGCCTTGTTGTCGACGCTGAACGGCGCCTTGGCGTCGGCCCGGGCAAACACCAGATGGGCGCGGTACTTGTCAAAACGCTCGGCCGGGATGCGGGCGACAAAACCATCGAGCGCGCGGAACTCGATCTCCTGTTTTGCCAGCTGCCAGTCGGCACCGAGCAGCTGGCGCAGTACTTGAGCGGCAGGGTAGCCGAGGTAGTGGCGCAGCACCGGCGGCGCTCCGGCCTCGCTCAGATGTGGCTCGATCACCGTGACGACCTGCGGCGGCGCCTTCAGCAGCTTCTGTAATTCGGCCGGCGCCGGCAGGGGCGCGGCCCGGCAGAGG
>JADMJQ010000088.1:24059-32710 GCA_018780415.1 Roseateles sp.
CAAAAGCAGTAGCGCAATCGTCTTCATCGGCCGGCACTCGTTCGTAAGGTGGCCACCATTGCAGCACAAACTCAGGTGAGTAGGCTCGGCACCAGCCCGGTCCAGCGCTTGAACGAGCGGCGGAAGTTGCTGCGGTCATGAAAGCCCATTTGCGAGGCCACCACCTCGTTGCTGCGGCCCTGCAAGAGCAGCAGATAGACAGCGACATGGGTGCGCACCTGATCGACTTGCGCCTGGTAATGCGTGCCATGCTGGGCCAGATGGCGCTTCAGCGTGGCCGGGCTGACGCCGAAGCGGGCGGCAGCCTGGTCCAGCGTCGGCGGCTCGCGAAAGTGCGGCAGCAGGTATTCATACAGCGCCGCCAGCAGACCACGCCCGCGCGACGCCGGCTCGGCACCCTGCGCCAAGGCCTGGGCGGCCATGTTGTGCTGCACGCCACGGGGCCAGGTTTTGCCCGCCAGTGTCAAAGGCAGGCGCATCGCGTCGACCTGGCAGTCGAACTGCAGATTTGGCCCCAGAAACACCGCATGCTGGGACAGATCACGCGGCCGCGTGCGGTTGAAGCTGTAGCGCCAGGGCAGGCGCTCGGCGCCCAGCCATTGGCACATCGCCGTCACCGCGCTCATCTGCATATCGACGACAAAGCCGCGCTGCGCCGCCGGCACGCCGCAGGCCTCGGTCCAGAGCAGGAACAGCTCGTCGCCATGGCGCAGCAGGCGCGGCGTCAGCAGCGGCGACAGCCGGCCCGCATGCGCCACCAATAGCTGCAAGGCCTGGTCCAGGCTCGCTGCTTGCGCCAGCGCATGGCTGGGCAGGCCGTAATGGCCGGGCAAGCTCAATTGGCCCAGCACAAACGGCGTGTCGGCCGCAGCCAAGGCCCGTTGGATCTGGCCCAGCAAGGAAAGCAATTGTTGCGGGCTGACCGGCGCCGCCGCGCTGAGGCCCGCCTCGCGCTGCAGCGTGGAGGGCTCGAGCCCCCGGCTGCGGGCAAACTCCAGCAGCAGCACCGGCCAATGCTCCCAGGCCAGGCAGCGACTGCCGAGCTGGTAGGGCGGGCTGGAGCTCGCGTCGGCCGGCGGGCACAGGCCCAGCAGCGCGGCGGCCAGCGCCTGATCCGGCTCGCTCATGCGCCCCTCATCAATTTGCCGGTCAGACTCAGCAGCTGCTGCTCCGGCGTTCGGCTGCCATCCAGCACCGCCCAGGCGCTCAAGGCCTGCAGCTGCAGGCGCCGGCCGCTGCGGCTGTGATGCGCCAGGCCGCCCAAGGCCTGTTGCAGATGCTCGGCTTGCTGGCGCGCATTCGCCGCATCGGCGCCCGGCATCAGCACGCAGAACACATCGGCCGCATAACGGCAGAGCAGGTGCTCCGGGTGCAGGTTCAGTAGCAGCAGATGGCTGATGGCCTGCAGCAGGCGGTCGGCCTCGGCCAGGCCCAGCTCGCGCACCAAAACCTCGAAGTTGTTCAGGCTCAGCATCACCAGGCCGCCGGGCCGTTGCATGCGCTGCTCCAGCGCGATCTGCGCCTGCAGATAGCCGGCGTCGCCGAGCTGGGTCACGCCGTCCAGGCTGCGGTGCTCGCGAAACAGGCGCTCGCGCTTCAGCATTTGCTCCGTCAGCGCGCGCTGCTCCAGGCGCCAGTGGTGCAGGCCCAGCGTCAAGAGCAGGGCACCTGAGGGCACGAGGGTGGATTCCAGCCAGTTGTCCCAATAGACTGCCTTGGGCAACTGCCAGAACTCGTCCAGCACATCAATCCATTGGCCCAGCAGAATGGCGGCCAGGCCGAGGCATAACAAATCAGTGACGCGGCCACCGGGCCGGCTTAGGCGCAGCTGGAAGAGCCAGATGCCGGCCATCACGCCCATGCCGCCCTCGCCGGCGATGTCGACCCAGCGCCAATGCAGCAGCGGCTTTGGCTCGCCCAGGCTGGCAAACGCCCACAGCAGCGCGGCCATGGGCAGCGCGAGCAGCTGAGCGAAATGGCTCAGGCCCAGCACCGGCGCCAGCGGTGTTGTTGGGCGCAATGCCTTCAAAGCCAGACCAAATGTATGCATGGGGCGCAATGCTAGAGACCGAATGTGACAGCCTCCGTCACAAAAATGGCTTGTGGTCGCTGGGGGTTCGAAAAGCTCAGGTACCGGGTCGGTTTGCGCTGATTCGGCGATGAGGGATGGCTGTCACGGACACGCCATCGGGCCTGCCTAAGGTGCGACATCTTCAGCAACCCGACAATGCCCCCCCGCCATGACACAGCACTTCAAACCGTCCGCTCTCAGCCTTTGCTTGCTGGCCGCTTTTGCGGCCCAAGCCCAGACCACGCCAGCGACCCCCGCTCCCAAAACCCTGGACACCGTCGTCGTGATCGGCCAGGCCGCCGGCCTGCGCAGCGCGCTGGACAAGAGCCAGGCGGCGGTCGGCGTGATCAGCGTCGTCCACGCCGACGGCATTGGCCAACTGCCCGACAACAACGCCGCCGAGGCGCTGGCCCGCATGCCGGGCGTGTCGATCGAGCGTGACCAGGGCGAAGGCCGCTTTGTGCGCGTGCGCGGCCTCGGCCCCGACCTCAATGCCGTCAGCATCAATGGCAGTCTGGTGCCATCGGCCGAGGCGGACCGTCGCGCGGTCGGGCTGGACGTGGTGCCTGCCGGTCTGATCCGCTCACTGGTCGTCACCAAGACGGCCACGCCCGAGCAGGACGCCAACTCGCTGGGCGGCGCGGTCGAGGTCAACACCTTGTCGGCCTTTGACCAGGCGGGCCGCTTCATGACGCTGTCGGTCGGTGCCAATCACTCGGACCTGAGCGGCAAGACCCGGCCCTCCGCCGCGTTGGTCTTCAGCGACCGCCTTTTCGACAAGCGCCTAGGTGTCGCCGTCGCGCTGAGTTCGGACGAGCGCAGTTTTGGTTCCAACAATGTGGAGACCGGCGGCGCCTGGGATGACTCCGGCGCCAAACCGGCGCTGGAGGAAGTCGAGCGGCGCAGCTACACGATCAAGCGCGAGCGCCGTGGCGGCGCGCTCAATCTGGATTTGCGCCCCGATGCGCTGCAGAGCTACTACCTGCGCACGTTCAGCAGCCGCTTCACCGATACCGAGCAGCGCCAGGCCCAGCTGCTGGAGTTCTCATCGCCTATCACCGAGGGCAGCAGCGGCGCGGCCAAGGCGGCGCGTGCGTTGAAGGCGCGTGAGGAGGTCTCGCAGATTGATTCGCTCAGCCTAGGGGGCGAGCGCCGCTTCGGCGACTGGCAGCTGAGCGCCACCGTCGGCGCCGGCCGCGCCAGCGAGGACAAACCCGACACCTTGTCCGGTGCCACCTATAAAAACGCTGCCGAGATCGCAGGTGTTTCGTTCAGCGACAGCCGCCAGCCCATCATCAGCGGCCCGGCCGCCCTGGCCAGCGCCAGCGGCTTCACGCTGGACAAGATCAAGCTGGAACAAAGCCTGGCCACCGACCGCAGCCGCAATCTGAAAATGGATCTGCTGCACGATTCGGTGCTGGGCGGTGTTGAGGTCGAGTTCAAAGGCGGCTTCAAGCTGGCGCGGCGCGAGAAGAACAACGAAAGTGAGGTCTGGAGCTATGGCGCCAAGGCGCTGAGCAAGCTGGGCCTCAGCAAGACCCAGCTCGGCATGGCGGCCGCAGTTGCCGATGGCATGCCGCGCTATCCCTGGGGCGAGCTGGGCCCCAATCTCAGCGAGGCGGCAGTCCGCAAGCTGGTCGCGGGGCTGAATGCAGCCGATTTCCGCGTCGCCAGCGATTCCGCTGTCAATGACTACCGCATCGAGGAGAACAGCGATGCTGGCTATCTGCAGGCTCGCATCGAGCTGAAGGGCACCCAGATCATCACCGGCCTGCGGCATGAAAAATTGAGCATGGACGCGATGGGTTATGCCGACACCGACGGCAAGCTGAGCCCGCAGCAGGCGCACTCCAGCAGCCGCCACTGGTTGCCGGCCTTGCTGGTTCGCCATGACCTGATGGCAGATACCCAGCTGCGCGCCGCCTACACCCAGTCGGTCGTGCGGCCGACCTTCGGCCAGCTATCGCCGGGCCTGCTGATCGACGAGGACGCGGCCGAGTTCGGCAACCCACTTCTAAAGCCGCTGCGCTCGCAGAACCTGGACTTCGGCGTCGAACGCCGACTGGACCGTGACGGCGCAGTCTCGGCTTATGCCTTCCACAAGAACATCCGCGATTTTGTGTACCGCAGTGATCTGGCCGGCCAGGGCGCTTGGGCTGGCTACGACTCCGCGCTGACCTATGCCAACGGCGATGACGCGAAGGTCAGTGGCCTGGAGCTGTCCTACGCCCAAGCGCTGCGCCGCCTGCCGGCCCCGTTCAATGGCCTGATCGTCGGCGCCAACGCGACCTTGGTGACGTCCGAAGCGACGATTGGCGGCTATCAGGACGGCAAATGGCGTGAGCGCAAGCTGGCTCTGCCCAGCCAGTCCGACCGCAGCTATAACCTCAGCCTGGGCTGGGAGGGCTATGGCCTCAGCGCCCGCGTGGCCGCTAACTACAAGTCCAAATACCTGCTGGAGGTCGGCGATGTGTTCAATGCGGCCAAGGACAGCTGGGTCGACGCGCAGACGCAGGTCGATCTGTCGCTGCGCTATGACCTCACGCCCAAGCTGCAGATCAGCTTCGAGGCGCTGAACCTGAGCGACCAGCCCTACTACGTCCATGCCGGTCGGTCGGCGCTGAACTCGCAATATGAACAATATGGCCGTAGCTACAAGCTGGGTCTGAAACTGGCGGTGTTCTGAAAATGATGATGCGTATGAATTTGACTTTGATGGTCTTGCTTGCGCTCTTGGGCGGCGCCGCCCAAGCCAGCACCTTGAAGCTGGACAAGGCCGGCCTGCAACTGCTGGACGACGGCGGCCGCGAGCTGGACCGGCTGAAGCTGCGCGCCAAGCGCTGGGATCAGCGAGTCAATGCTGACGGCAGCCTCGTCGCCGTGCTGCTCGACGCCGACCGCGGCCGGCCGGTGCTGGTGCGCGCCGAGGGTCAGGTCTTGCGGGAAAGCGTCCTGGCCGAGCCCGGCTTCCAGGTCGAGGCGCTGTGCCTGCACCGCGACCCGCAGGGCCTGTTGCAGCTCTTCCTGCTCGGCGAAGAGGGCTTGAGCGAGCAATGGCTGATTACCGGCAGCAGCGCTCGGCCGCTGCGCCGCCTCGCCACCGCGCCATCGCCCGAGAGCTGCCGCGTCGATGACAAGCGCCAGTTGCTGCTGGTGACCGAGGCCGGCGTCGGCGTCTGGGCCCATGGCACCGAGGCCGAAGGCAAGCCGCAGCGCCGGCTGCTGACCAAGGCCGGCGCCAAGCCCGCGCCGCTCACCAAGCGCTACGACTGGCCGGTCTTGCAGGCCAGCGCGCAGACGGAGCCGGTGGCCCGCTTCGGCGACGCCGCCGACGACCCGGCGATCTGGCAGCATCCGCAGGACGCCGGCCGCAGCCGGGTGCTGGGCACCAACAAAAAGCAAGGCCTCCTGGTCTATGACCTGCAGGGCCGCCAGCGCCAATTGCTGGAGGTCGGACGCATCAATAACGTCGATGTTCGCCAGCGCATCCACACCGGCGGCCAGACCCTGGATCTGGCCGTGGCGACCCAGCGCGACGAGAACGCGTTGCTGCTGTTCGGCATCAACAAGGACGGCGAGGTCAGCGAGCTGGCCCGCCTGCCCACCGACCTGAGCGAGATCTACGGCGTCTGCCTGGGCCGCACGCCGGACGGCCAGCTGGATGTGTTCCCTAACGACAAGGACGGGCGGGTTCAGCAATACCGGGTCGAGCTGAACGCGCAGGGCCAGTGGCAAGCGCGCCTGCTGCGCGCCTTCAAGCTGGCCAGCCAGCCGGAGGGCTGCGTCGTGCACGAGGCCGAGCAGCGGCTCTTTGTCGGCGAGGAGAAGCGCGGCATCTGGGCCGTCGACGCCCGCGCCGATATGCCGGCACAACCGCAGCTGGTGATGGCCGTGGGCGGCGCCTTGCAGGCCGATGTCGAGGGCCTAGGTATCTACCAGGGCAAGGCCGGAGCACCGAGCTATCTACTGGTGTCGGCGCAGGGCAATCACAGCTATCTGGTGCTGGACGCCAAGCCGCCGTTCGCGCTGCGCGGCGGTTTCCGCATTGGCATCAATGAGCAGTTGGGGATTGATGGCACATCGGAAACCGACGGCCTGGAGGTCAGCTCGGCCGACTTCGGTGGCGTCTACCAGCAGGGCTTGATCGTCGTGCAAGACGGCCACAAACGCCTGCCCGACGGGCCGCAGAACTTCAAGTACCTGCCTTGGGCTGACGTGGCGAAGGCTTTGAAGCTGCGTTGATCAGCCGCCGCCCTTCAAGCGCGCTATGAATTGCTCCAGCTGCGGGTCAGGCGCACCGGGCCGGCGCATTTTTTCGGCCCACGGCAGGGCCAGCTCGGGCTTGCCACCCTGGGCATAGAAGACCGCCAAGGCATAGGCCATGGACGGGTCGGCGGGTGCGAGCTTTTGCGCCGTCAGCAGGGCGGCCTCGGCCGGTTTGCGCTGGCCCAGGCCTTGATGCACCAGGCCGAGGTTGTAGAAAACCTTGGCACGTTCGGGCAGCAGCTTGGCGGCGCGGGTCAGGGCCGTGGCGGCCTCGGGCATGCGCTGCTCCTCGGCCAGCAACAGGCCGAGTGAATATTGCAGCTCGCCCAGCGCCGGCATGCGGGTGAGGCCCTCGACCAGGACGGCCTCCGCCTTGGGGTTGCGGCCGGTAGCGCTGTAGAGCTGGCTCAGATTGGCGCGCGCCGGTGTGAAGTCGGGGTCGATCTTGAGGGCGCTGAGGTAGTGCTGCTCGGCCTGGTCGTTAGCACCCTGGTTCTGGCGAATCACGGCCAGATTGAGCTGCGCGCCGGGCATGTCGAGCGAGACGTTCTGGGTGGCGATGTACTCGGCCAGGGCGGCGTCGAAGGCGGGTTTGAGCGCAGCGCCGATGCCGTTGGGCAGCAGGCTGGACAGGCTGCGCGCGGCGGCAATGCGCACTGCCCGCACCGGGTCGCTGAGCAAAGGTCCCAAGGCCGCCAGGCGCTGCGCAGCCGGGGCGGCCTCCAAGCTGTCGGCGGCGGCGGCGCGAACCTCTGGGTTCTTATCGCGGCTGGCGTCCATTTTGGCGTCCAAGCCCAGTTCGGCGGCGTGGCGCATTTCGGCCAGGGCGGTGGCGCGCACGATGGATGGCTGGCTCAGGTTGGCGGCCAGCTCGACCAAGCCCGGTGCGGCCTCGGCCTTGCCGGCCCGCGCGGCGGCAAAGGTCTCGGCAAAGTGCGGGCGCTGCTTGCCCGGGTACCACTTCTGCACCCAGTCGGCCGCCCACTGTGCCGGCTTGTCCGCATGGCATTGCGTACAGGCGTTAGGCGTGCCGAGCTTGACGCTGAGGTCGGGGCGCGGGATGCGCAGGCTGTGGTCGGGCCGCGCCTGTATCTGCATGAACTTGGTGGCCGGCATATGGCAGGCCACGCATTGCGCGCCGGCCGAGCCTTGCTTGTGGAAGTGGTGGGCCGGCATGTCGTAGTTGCCGGCGGCACTCGGGAAGCTCTGGTTCGTGGACGATGCCGCCGCTGGCGCATGGCATTGCAAACAGAGCTGATTGCCGGGTAGTTTGACCTTGCCGGTATGGGCGTTATGGCAGTTGATGCAGGTGACGCCCATCTGGTGCATCTTGCTTTGGCGGAAGGATCCGTCGACAAAGACCTCGTCCTGCTGCTGGCCGTCGGCGTGATACAGGCCGCTGGTCAGCAGGGTGGGCAAGACGTTGTCCATCACGGGCTGGCCGGCGAAGGGCTTGCCGTCCAGCTCGGTGCGGCGGGCGTGGCAGCTGGTGCAGACCTCACCCTGTTTGGCGCCGTCCTTGACCTTGGTGTCGACGTTGAGGCCGTAGTTGGCCACGGCTGTCGGCGCCTTGCCGGTCGCCTTCAGCGCAGCCCATTCCACATGCGGCTTGCCCGGCCCATGGCAGGCCTGGCAGCTCACATTCGGCTCGCTCCAGCGCGAGGCAAACATGTCGGTCTTGGCGTCGTAGTTCTTCTGGTAATTG
This sequence comes from Roseateles sp., assembly GCA_018780415.1. Taxonomy (GTDB): domain Bacteria; phylum Pseudomonadota; class Gammaproteobacteria; order Burkholderiales; family Burkholderiaceae_C; genus Paucibacter_A. The sequence goes on from JADMJQ010000088.1 coordinate 32,102, forward strand.
GTGGTGTGGCAGCCAATGCACATGGTGTTGGCGGTCTGGTAGCGGCCGGTCCAGTGCAGCACGTCGCCGGCCGGCGCCTTTTCTTTTGGCAGCAGATGGAACCATTGCCTTTTGGGCGCATCCCAGGCGATCTGCAGCGGCTGCAGGCGCCCGCCGGGCATCTCGATCAGGTATTGCTGCAAGGGGTCATGGCCGAAGGCGTACTTGATTTCAAAATCGGCCAATTTGCCGTCCGGCCCGTCGGTGTTGACAAAGAATTTGCCCTCGCGCATGAAGAAGCGGGTCTTGATGCCTTGGTGCTTGAACTCGGTGTTATTGAAGTCGCCGCGCACCGTGTCCGGGCCGGCCGGCGCCATGGCCTTGGCGTGGTGCGAGCCCTGCCACTGTTTTGCCTGATCCGCATGGCAGCTCAGGCATTGCTTGTTGTCCACATAGGCGGCGTGGCCGACAGGGAGTGCTGTACCTGTGGTGGCAACAGCCGTTGCGGATGTTGCGGACGGCGCCGGTTTCAACTGGCTCAAAAACCACCAGGCCACGGCCAAAGTCAGCAGCACAGCGACGAGCAGCAGGCCCAGCAGGCGCTTGGCTGGAGAGAGAGGGGCGGCCTTG
>JADMJQ010000088.1:32720-47852 GCA_018780415.1 Roseateles sp.
GGTGAACAGGCTGTACGGGTTAGGCGCACTTTACTTGGCCGCCGGGAACACCTGCTGCCAATCGGACTTCATGCTGATGACCGTCCAGCCGCGTGCACCGGCTTCATCCAAGCCGCGCGCGAGGCGGCCAATCTTGGAGTCGCGGTCATAGGCGTACTCACGCTTGCTGTCATCATGGTGAACGAATGCAGCGAAGCGCGGGCCTGGGCCAGCGCTCGTCCATTCCAGCATCTGGAAATCGCCATCCGAATTTCCGAAGGCCATCAGCGGGCGGCGGCCGATATGACGCTGGATGCCGACCGGCTTGCCGTCCTTGTCGTCATTCAGCACCAGCTGGGCCGTCTTCAGTAGCACCGGCTTGCCATCGCGGAGCTCGTACTTGAGCCCCAGGCTGCTGCCGATCACCTGCTCGGGTGGAATGCCGTAGACCTTCTCGACCCAGGGCCGCATGAAGTCGACGCCGCCACCGGAGACGATGAATGTTTTGAAGCCGTTGCCGCGCAGATAACTGAGCAGCTCCAGCATCGGCTGGTACACCATCGCGGTAAAGGGCTTGCCGGTCGTCGGGTGCTTGGCGGTGGTGATCCAGTCGGACACGGTCTGGTCGAACTCCTCGCTGGTCATGCCGGTATGGGTGGCCGCGACCAGGGCCAGCAAGCCCTTTTCACCGCCGGCGGCCACGGCCTTCAGGTCGCCCTTCAGCAGGGAAGCAAAGGGCACCTTGGTTTTCCACTCCGGATGCTGGGGCGCCAGCGCCTTGACCCGGTCCATCAGAAACAGCCCCTGGAAGTACATCGGCTGCTCGGCCCAGAGCGTGCCGTCGTTGTCGAAGCTTGCGATGCGCTCCGGCGCCGGCACAAAGCTGGGCGAGCCCTCGGTCGTGACCTTCTCGACAAAGGCGACGATGGCGCGCCGGCTGGCGCTGTCGTTCCAGGATGGCAGCGGATCGGCGGCCGAGGCCGTCGCTGCCAGCAGCAGGCTGGCGATCACGGTCAGGAATTTCTTCATGGAGGCTCCTAAGGCAGAAGAAAAGCGGGGCACCGTCTCCACAGACGGTGCCCCGAACTTGCTTAGCTTATCGGTCGGTTGGAACCATGCTCTTGATTTGCTTTTCCAGCGAATCAAGACTCCAGTCACCCGGCTTCTGGCTCGGTGGGTAGTCCTTCAAGGTCATCAGGAATTGGCTGGCGACGGCCTGCAGGGGGATCAGGATGAAGGCGCGGTCGATATACCAGTCGTTGTAGGTATTGGAATTGTCGGCGGCCTTCTCGAATGGATCACGGCGCAGATTGGTCAGGTGCGGGGCGCGCAGGTGGATGAAGGGCTCACGCCAAACGCCGAGTTGACGCCCGCGGTTCTCAAGATAGGTGGCCTTCCAGTCGCCCACACGGATGGCGACCACTTCGGCAGCGTCATTCAGGTAGATGAACTCTTTGCGCGGCGATTTGTCCGTCTTGCCGCTGAGGTAGTCGAGCAGGTTGTGGCCGTCAACATAGTTCTTGTAGCTACGGCCATTCAGGGTGGTGCCCTTCAACAGCTTCTCCTTGATGTCAGGGATGCCGGCAGCGGCGGCGAAGGTTGGCATCCAATCTTCGTGCGACACGATGCCGTTCAGCGTCGTGCCGGCCGGGAACTGACCGGGCCAGCGCACAAAAGTCGGCACGCGGAATGCGCCTTCCCAGTTCGAGTTCTTCTCGCCATGGAAGGGCGTGGTGCCGGCATCGGGCCAGGTGTTGTAGTGCGGGCCGTTATCGGTGGAGTATTGAACGATGGTGTCGTTCGCCAAGCCCAGGTCGTCGATCAGCTTGAGCAATTCACCCACCTGCATATCGTGGGAGACCATGGCGTCGCTGTACTCATCCTGACCGGAGATGCCAATTTGACCTGGCGCGACATGGGTGCGGAAATGCATGTGGGTGGCGTTCCACCAGACGAAGAAGGGCTTGCCGGCCTTGGCTTGGCGGGTCAAGAACTCCTTGGCGGCGGCTAGAGTTTCGACGTCGATGGTCTCCATGCGCTTCTTGGTCAGCGGGCCGAGATTCTCAACGGTCTGGCCGCCCTTGCCATCGGCTTTGGACTTGATCACGCCGCGCGGGCCGAACTGCTCAAAAAAGGTCTTGCCATTGGGCAACTTCATATCGCGCGGATAGTCGCGTTGCTCGGGCTCTTCCTCGGCGTTCAGGTGATAGAGGCTACCCAGGAATTCGTCGAAGCCGTGCATGGTGGGCAGATGCTCGTCGCGGTCACCTTGGTGGTTCTTGCCGAACTGGCCGGTGGCGTAGCCTTGGCTCTTCAGCACGGTGGCCATGGTCACATCGGTCTTTTGCCAGCCTTCCTTCGCGCCCGGCATGCCGACCTTGGTCATACCCGAGCGTACCGGCGCTGCGCCGCTGATGAAGGCTGCGCGCCCTGCGGTACAACTCTGCTGGGCGTAGTAGTCGGTGAAGGCGACGCCTTCCTTGGCGACCCGATCGATATTCGGTGTCTTGTAGCCCATCATGCCGCGACTGTTGTGGCTGATATTCCAGGTGCCGATATCGTCACCCCAGATCACCAGGATGTTTGGCTGCTTGGCTTTGCCAGCCGAGGTGTTGGCCGGCTGCGCCAGCGTGGCGGCGCTGGCCACCAGGCCCGCCGCCAGCAATAGAACGGTCTTCCATTTCATCGTTATCGCTCCTTCAGGGTTGATGCATGGGCGCGCTGAGTTTTGAGCAAACTCAGCGCGCTTTCTGCGGGGGAATCGACCTTCAAAAACTAAAAGCTGGGCCGCTATTCGAAAGCAGCGGTCAAGAAGATTTGCGCACCGGAGTAGCTGGTGCGCAGGTGGCCATCAAAAGACTTGCGACTGAGTTCCATATTGCTGCTGAAGTGGTTGTAGGCGATGCCCAGCCCAAACTGGCGCGTGTACATCCAGGTGGCGCTGATGCGCGCATCGCTCCAGGCGCCGTCATAACTTCCTAAACTGGCGGCAAAGTACTGTGCTTGCGCATCGAAATACCAGCTGGGTGCCACTGCCCAAGCTCCACGCAGGCCGAGCACAGGCAGTGGTGTTGGCACGGAGCTTGATCTGGACGTTGCAGATACTGCGCTCTGACTGCCGTTGGCATCGGTCACGCGGGCGTCGCCCGCCAGTTGCAAGACGCGCTGGGTGTAGTGCACGCCGACCCCGGCCGACAACTCGTAGCCGGGGGCGCGTAGAAAGGCATAGTTATAGGACAGGGCCAGCACCTCCATGCGGTGCTTGAAGTCCACTTTGGCCTGGGCCTCGAACTTGGTGTCGCCCCATTCGATGGACTCGTCCAGGGTCTTGCTGCGCCGGATGCTGTTGTTGAAGTAGCTCAGGCTCAGATGATGTGTCGGGGTGATGCGCCACAAGGCGTCGGCGCGCACGCGGCTGGCGTCTTGGCTACGGCCGAAGACGCGGTTGAAATCAATCTCGGGTTTGGCACTGCTTTGGCCATTCAAATTGGCCCGCAAGTCGGTCGCCAAAAGGAACGCCCCAAGATTCAAAACCCAGCGGTCGGTCAGCAAGCTTTGAGCGGGGCTGCTCGCGTCGGTCTGCGCCCGAGCGGCCACGGGCAGCAGCGCGGTGAGCAGCAGGCAAGTTGTCAAGCCACGCCGGACAAGCACCGCGGTCGAGTCGGAATGATGTCCTTTGAGCAAGCCAGGTTGATTGCGTTTCACGCTCTGCCTTAAAAATATTCTCGGCGCTATGAGGGCGGATTAGACCTCACAAAATACTTGGCTATTGGCGGTTTGGGGCAATTTTTTTTGCCTGTGTGATGAGCGTCAACATGAGCGCAGATTTTTGCCACAGGCTTGATTCTCGGCCCACAATTCTGCAGTTTTCAAGCCAGCTCGGCGCTCGAAAAATACAGCCGAGGCCTAGGGTTTAACAGTTAGCTTTTTGGTTCAACTTGGAGCAAGCGACATGAGCCGGTATGGGCCTGCGCGCATCAGTTGTTCGTTGTGCTTGGTGTTGATCCTGGCGACCCAGCAGGCCGGTGCGCAGCAATTCATTTATCCCGCCAAGGGGCAAACGGCGGAGCAGCAAAAGGCCGATGAAGCTGCGTGTGGCAGCTGGACGGTCGGGCAACCGGCTTCGATCCGGCCAAGCCCGTTGCCGCCGCCTCGGCGCAGCTCGAAAGGGTTGGCAGGTGCTCAATCCCTAAGCCTGCGGGCTGTCAAAACCAGGGATCTCATCCAAGCACCAGTCGGCTTAGGTTTGCCGCGAAACACTCATTTGCCACCAAGGAACCCTGAACATCAGGAGCAACGCATCAAAGCGTGGTGTCTCAGCATCTGAAGGCGGCGACCAAGCTGGAAGACGCTGGACAATGTGCAAGCGGCGATCGATGTGGCCGTGAAAGCGGCCTTCGCCAAGTTCCCAGTGGCTGCGCCGGCCGCCGCTGCGGCAAAGTAGTCTGACAAATAGGGTCCAGCCGCCCCAATAAGGAGCGGGCTGTTCTTCTGCTGCTGATTTACGCCTTGGGCGCCAGCAGGATGCTCCAGTTGCGCCTGGCCATCAGCAAAAGCACCAGGCCGGCCAATAGCGGCACAGCGTAGATCAAGGCCTCGCTCAGAGCCGTCAGCAGCGGCTGGCCTGCGGCTGCCGGGCCGTCCAGAAACCGGCGCAAATACAGCGCCAGCAGCAGCGGCGACAACCAAGCGCAAGCGCGGCGCAGCGGCGCGCCGGCCTGCGCGCCCAGCACCTCGCGCCCGGCCAGCATGAACAGCGCGGCGACCACGAACACCAGGGTGAAGAAGGTGTTGAAGATCGCCTGCGCCGCGCCGGTGTCGGCCCTGAACGCCCAGAACGGCAGCCAGCTCAGGCACAGCAGGCCTAGACCGAAGGCGCTGCGGCTGGCGCGTTGGCCGGCAAAGGCATCACCGGCTTGCAGGCTGTCGCTGGCGGCCTTCTTCATCAGCGGCATCAGCGCCAAACAGGCCAGGCCGAAGATGGCGTCCACCGCCAGCGTCAGCGGATAACCCCAAGCCTCGATGGCCAGGCCCTGCCAGGTGGCGGTATAGGCAATCGCCAGATTCATCAGCGCCATATAGGCGGTGAACTGGGTCGCGGCCACGCGTGGGTTGGTCACGTCCATGAACAGCGCCGAGCGCACGCCGTACATCAGGCCCATGAAAATATTGAAGGCAATGATCGCCACCCACAGCGCCGTCACCAGGGCCGGCGCCACCGTGGAACCACTGCCGGGCTGGCGCGGCATCACATAGCCATGCTGCTGCAAGACCATCATCAGATACAGCACCGGCAAGCTCATCAAGACGATGCTCACACTCAAGACGCGGCGGCGCCCGAGGTGGTCGGACAGCAGACCGCCGATGACCATCGCGACCGCGCTGGAGATGGTGGAGAACAGCTGCAGCCAGGCGACTTGGTCATCATTCAGGCCCAGCTCGACCGATAAATTCGACTGCAGCGCCAGGCTCAGCGACATCGCCCCCGCCGGCAGCAGCGCAAAAAACACGCCGGCGTAAGCGCCCTTGGTACCCAAGAAGGCGCGGAAGGCGGCCATCGCAAAGTCGCGCATCTCGCCGGCGGCGTGGCGCAGGCCCGAACCCGTCTTGGCTGTCGCTTGCACCAAGGCCTCCTTCATCGGCAGCACGACCAGGCCCGTAACGGCCAGAATGCACAGGGCGACGAAGATGAAGCTGGACTGGAAGCCGATATAGGCCATCAAGAACAGCACGCCGCTGCCGCCGACCGCCTGACCCACCGCGGCACCGGCAAACATCAGCCCATTGGCGAGGCCGCGCTCGTCTTCATGCAGCACATTGCAGGCCAGCGAGTCGATCGCCACGTCTTGCATCGCGGCGAAGGTGTTGTGCAGCAACAGAATGGCGGTGAACAGCGCCAGTTGCTCCGGCAGCTTCAGAAAAATCAGCACCGCCAAGGTGGCCGCCATCATCACTTGCGTGCCCATGATCCAGGCGCGCCGATGGCCGAAGCGCTCGGAGCGGAACACGTCGACCAGCGGGCCGAACGCCCATTTGAAGGCCCAGGGCAGGTAGAAGGCCGCCACAAAAGCGCCGATCTCGGCCGGGCCCACGCCCATGCGGCGGAGTTGGGTGGCCACGGCCGTAGCGGCGAAACCCAGCGGTATGCCCTCGGTCATGTACAAAAAGAAAAAAGCCGACAAGCGGCCATTTTTGGTGCCCAGCAGATTGGGTAGTCTCATCGGTGCTCGGCGCTGATCGGCGCCCCTCGGTCTTTGGTCGGCGCGATTATCCCGGTCGGATCAAGGGCTGCCTATTGAGAGCGACCCGCAGTCCGGCAGGGCCTTGCCTCACAAGCTTGCCTGCAGCCCCAGTTCCAGGCCGGGCAGTGTCATGCGCAGGAACAGCGCGTGGATCTCGGCCGCCGTCCAGGCTGTCGGCGTGGCCATCCACCATGCCAGCGTGGACCAGAGCGCGCCCACCACATACTGTGTGGACAGCTCCAAGGCGGCGTCGGGCTGGCCATGCCTGCTGCGCCCTGGCGCCAGGTCTGCGCGCACCAGCTCCATCAACATGGCGCGTATCTTGTGTTCGACGCTCAGCTCGCTTTCGCGCACCACGGTCATCTGATAGAGCTGACGGTGCGCGGCCACATGGCCGAAGAAGGCCTCGGTAAAGCCCAGGCGCTGGCCCGGCCGCGCCGCCCTCTCGTCCAGCAGCCAAGCGCGTAGATTGGCCACGCTGCAGGCCAACAGCTCGTCTTTGCTGTCGAAATGAGCATAAAAGGTGGCACGGCCAATGCCGGCGCGGTCGAGCAGGTTTTGCACCGTCAGCCGCTCGTAGCCGCGTTCGCACATCAGCTCGAACAGGGCGCCGAGCAGCCGGTCGCGGCTGCGCCGAGTGCGGCTGTCGGTGGCGGTATTGGCGGGATTTGAGTTGGCGGCGAGTGGACTGGGCATGGGTAGAGGAGCAGAGGCGAACAAGTTGACGGAATCTATTCGGTGCCGAACAAGTGCCAAGGATCTGTTCGGGTTTTCTGGGCTGGCGAACAGTATGTTCCGCTTGTTGCCGTTTCAACCGAGAGTTTGCGCTATGCCTGATCTGTCTCACCGCCCGCTGATCGAGTTCAGCGGACTCTGCAAAACCTATGCCGGGCCGAGCGGCGGCTTCATTGCCTTGCAAGACTTGTGCTTGCACATCAGGGCCGGTGAATGCCTCGCCGTCGTTGGCAAGTCCGGCAGTGGCAAGACCACCTTGATCAATCTGCTGGCCGGCATCGACAGTCCCACGGGCGGCGAATTGCGGGTCGGCAATGCGGACTTGCGGCGTATGTCGCAAGAAGAGATGACGATCTGGCGCGGCCGCCATCTGGGTTTGGTGTTCCAGTTTTTTCAGCTGTTGCCGACGCTGACGGTGCTGGAGAACGTGATGTTGCCGATGGATTTTTGCGCCAGCTTCCCCGCTGGCCAACGGCGCGGGCGGGCCCTGGCCTTGCTGGGTCGCTTGGGGGTGGAGGCCCAAGCCGCCAAGCTGCCGTCGGCGCTATCGGGTGGTCAGCAGCAGCGTGTGGCCATCGCCCGCGCCTTGGCGAATGACCCGCCGCTGTTGCTGGCCGACGAGCCGACCGGCAATCTCGACTCGGCCACCGCCAAGGAGGTGATGGGGCTGCTGGCTGCGCTGGCGGCCGAGGGCAAAACGGTGCTGGTGGTGACGCATGAGGCAGAGCTGAGCCGCTTCTTCACCCGCAGCATCACCTTGCATGACGGGCGCATCGTGCATGACAGCGCGGCACCGAACGGGCTGAAAAACGGCCTCACACCATGAGTCCGCGCTGGATCAAACTCTGGCGCGATCTGGTAGCAGCGCGGGGCCGTTTCTTGTCGCTGGTGCTGGCGCTGGCCGCCAGCATTGCGGCCGTCACCACCATGCTGAGCAGCTACACGGTGCTGATGCGTGAAGTGCCGGCCAACTATCAAGGCTCGCGCCCGGCCTCGGCCCAGCTGGAGCTGGCCGGCGAACTGGACCAGGCCTTTGTTGAGCGCCTGCGAGCGCAGCCTGGCGTGGCTGGCGCGGAGCTGGCCCGCAGCGTCGGCGCGCGCGCTCGGGTCGGCACGGAGGAATGGTTGCCGATGCAGATCTTCGTCGTGCCCGATCTGGCCGCTCAGCGCATCAACCGTCTGCATCCCGAGGCCGGCGCCTGGCCGCCGCCCGATGGCAGCGTCTTGATCGAACGCAGCGCTCTGCCGCTAACGGGCAGCCGCATCGGTGGCACGCTAGCCTTCGAGCTGCCGGGCTTGGGTGCCCGTCAGATCCGCATCAGCGGTACCGTGCAAGACCCCGGCGTGGCGCCGGCAGGGCAGGAGCAGCTCATCTATGCCTATATGAGCCAAGCGACTCTGGCGGGCTTGGGCGAGCATGGCGCGCTGGATGTGCTCAAGCTGGTCTTGAACGAGGAGCGCGACAGCGAGCAGATCGAGGCCGCTGTGCTGGCCTTGCGCCCCTGGTTGGCGGATCAGGGCCATGCGCTGCGGGGCGCGCGCATCCCGCCGCCGCGCATGCATCCGCACCAAGGGCAGATGAATGCGGTGATGGCGATGCTGCTGGTGTTCAGCCTCATGGCCATGCTGCTGGGTGCCGTGCTCAGCGCCACCGTCATTCACGGCTTGTTGGCGCAACAGATCCGCCAGATTGCCATCATGAAGGCCATCGGTGCCGGCGCGGGCGCGCTGGCCCGGCTCTACTTGAGCCTGGTCGCGCTGCTCGCTGGCGCGGCCTTGGCCCTGGGCCTGCCGCTGGGTTTGTGGGCCGGGCGTGTCTTCATAGGCGCGACCGCGGCCCTGCTCAATCTGCGCCTGCAAAGCTTGTTGCCGCCGTTCTGGGTTTATGGCTGCGTGGTGGCGCTGGGCTTGGCTGCACCCTTGCTGGCCACTTGGCTGCCGGTGCGTGCCGCCACCAGGCGCAGCGTGCGCGAGGCCATGGACGAGCAGGGGCTGAGCGCCGGCAGCGGCGCAGTCGATGGCGGGCTGGCGCGGGCTCTGACCCGGCTGAGCTTGCATGATGCCGCCCTGACCTTGGCCCTGCGCAATAGCTTTCGGCGCGGCAAGCGCTTGCTGCTGAGCGTGAGTCTGCTGGCCGGCGCCGGGGCGATGCTGATCACCTGCCTGAATTTGCGCGCGGCTTGGGAGGACGTGGTCCAGCAGGCGCGTGCTGCGCGTCATTACGATCTGGAGTTGCGCCTGCAGGGCCGCGTCGATGAGCAGCGCTTGCTGCAGCTCGTGCGCGGCGTCGAGGGGGTGGCGCGGGTGGAGTCCTGGCCCAGCTTGCCCGCTGCGCTGGCGCGGGCCGATGGCCTGGAGATCAGCCAGCGCTATCCCGACGGCGGCCATGGCGGCTTTTCGCTGCGTGCGGCGCCGCTGGATACCGTCTTGATAGACCGTCAGCCCTTGGCGGGTGAATGGCTGTCGGCCGACGATGCGGATGGCGTGGTGCTGAACAGCCTGGCCGCCCGCACCGTCTTTGAGGGCGCCAAGCCGGGAGATTGGATTGCGCTGCAAGTCGAGCACCGCACCGTCAAGCTGCGCGTGCGCGGCGTCTTGCATCAGGCCTTGACCTCGGCCAGCGTCTATCTGCCGCCGCAGCGTTTTGCTGCCATGCTGCTGCAGACAGGCGAGTCGGCCTCGGGCAGCAATGCCTTGCGTCTACGTCTGCAAACTCAGGAGCCGGCACAGGCAATAGCGAGCCGACTGCTGGCCACGCTGGCGGCCGAAAATATCGGCGTGCGCCAGGTCTATAGCGCGCGACGCGACACGGCGGCGCAGGCCGGCCATGTCTATATCCTGATTTACGCGCTCGGCTTCGTCGCTGCTTTGATGGCCACGGTCGGGCTTTTGGGGCTGGCCTCGGCGTTGGGCAATGCGGTGACAGAGCGCACGCGTGAATTTGGCGTTATGCGGGCGATCGGTGCGCGGCGCGGCGCCATCATGCGCAGCGTGATCGGAGAGGGGCTGGTGATGGCCGTGCTGAGCCTGCCGCTGGCGCTGGGTTTGGCTCAGGCGCTGTCGGCGCAGGTCAGCCGGGTGCTGACGGCGATCTCGAGTCAGCAATTGAACCTGACGATCTCGCTGACCGGGCTGCTGGTCTGGACCGGCTTGCTCCTGCTGGCCACCCTGGTCGTCAGCGCCTGGCCCGCGCGGCGCGCGGCCGGCTTGAGCGTGCGGCAGACCTTGGACTTTCAGTGAAGCAGGACTCAGGCCTTGGCGTCGGTGTAGATCCTTGCAGCACTCGGCCGTTCTCTGCTAGGGTGGCGGGGCAAGCAAAGCACAAACCCTCAAACCGTACGGAGCCTGACGCGCCGCAGATCTATGCAAGTTGAACACTCTATCCTCGTCAACGCAGCGCCCGAGCGCCTGTTCGCCCTCTATGCCGACGTGTCAAATTGGCATCGCTGGGACCCGGACACCAAGGCCGCGTCCATCAATGGGCCGTTTCAAGTGGGAACGACCGGGTCCTTGACCCCGACCAAGGGCAATACGGTGCGCATGCTGATCACGTCGGTCGTGCCGAACGGATCATTCACGGTAGAGGCCAAAGTGCCGCTGTTTCGGATGGTTTTCGAGCATGAACTGGTGCCCGCAAAGGGAGCCACCCGGGTCACGCATCGCGTCATCTTCTCCGGTGCGCTCGCCTTCCTGCTGGGGCGTATGGTCGCTGCCCAGCTGAACAAAGGCCTGCCGATCACGCTCGCCAAGCTGAAGGCCAGCGCCGAGGCGGTGCGCAAGGCCGATGGTCAGGAAAGCCAGGGATAGCAAGCGGCGTGGCTGACCGCTGCCGATAGCGGCTGGTTCAGCCCTTGTGCCCCGCCGCCCGCAAGCTCGCCAGCGTCTCTACCCGCTTCAGCAACTCGCGGTCATTCCAGGGTTTCTTGAAGATGCCGTACAGACCCTGCACCTGGTGCACGCGGGCCTGCATTTCATCGTGGCCGGTGATGGCGATGATGGGCAGATCTTCGGTGTCCATATTGCCCTGCACGGCGGCGATCAGCTCGAAGCCGTCTTTATTGGGCATTTCCAGGTCGGTGATCAGCACCGCAAAGGGCTGCTCGGCCAGCCGCTCCAGCGCTTCGACGCCGTCCTTGGCCAAGGTGACGCGGTAGCCGGCGGTTTGAAACAACTTGCCCAGCTTGGCACGCGCCACGGCCGAATCGTCGACCAAGAGCAGGGATGCGGGCTCGGGCGGGGCGGCAGGTGCGAGCGGCGAGGCGGCGGGCGTGGCCGCGGGTGCGGCCGGGTTGTCGTCGCCGCGCCGGGCGCTGATGATGAAGACCACGATGGCCAAGGGCACCGCGATCAACAGCGGCAGCAAATAGGGGCCCAACAGGTCCGGCAGGTCAAACGGCATGGCGATTCAGCTCCGAGGCAAGGCCGGCGCCAAAGTCGGCCAGCCTGATGGGGAAGAATCTAACATCGCCCGTCCGCGTCCAGACGTGAAAAAGCCGGCGCAAGGCCGGCTTGTACTGCGGGTCAGCGCAGGATGATCAGCGCTTTTCGCTACCGATGAACTTATAGGCCAGCGCGCCCAAGATGGCACCGGCAATCGGCGCGACCCAGAACAACCACAGCTGTTGCAGCGCCCAGGGGTCGGCAAAGACGGCAACAGCGGTGCTGCGGGCCGGGTTGACCGAGGTTTGCGAGACCGGGATGCTGATCAGGTGGATCAGCGTCAGGGCCAGGCCGATGGCGATGGGGGCAAAACCGGCCGGTGCACGCTTGTCGGTGGCGCCCATGATGATGATCAGGAAGAACGCGGTCATCACCACTTCGCAAATCAGCACCGCTTGCATCGAGTAGCCGCCGATCGAATGCTCGCCGAAGCCGTTGGACGCGAAATTGCCGGCCACAAAGCCGGCCTTGCCGCTGGCGATCAGGTACAGCACGCCGCCGGCTGCAATGCCGCCCAGCACTTGCGAGACGATGTAAGGCAGCAATTTGGAGGCCGGGAAGCGGCCGCCAACAAAGAGGCCGATCGAGACGGCCGGGTTGAAATGGCCGCCGGAAATATGGCCGACGGCAAAGGCCATCGTCAGTACGCTCAAACCGAAGGCGAGCGAGACACCGTGCAGGCCAATGCCGACACCGGGAAAGGCTGCCGCCAACAGAGCGCTGCCGCAGCCGCCTAAAACCAACCAAAACGTGCCCAGAAACTCTGCGCCGTAAGCTTTCATATTGTTCCCCTCTATGTGTGCTGAAAATTGCCGGAGCCTCTGCGTTGAGGATACGGCGGCGCGAATGATGCCGCAAAAAGCATGAATTTCGTCGCGGGCTGACCCCTAGGTTGCTGCTGGCTGGCCCAGAAACAGCCAAAAAGTGGCAATTTCTGGGCCGTAGCGGCGCGTTTCACGACACTCGGGCCATGGCTTTTGGCGCTTGACCTCCGGGCGGGCAAACTGCGCCGGCTGTAGAAACTGGGCGTTAGCCCCGCGCCGCAAACAAAGAATAGACAAGGGGGTAGATAACATGACAAATCAGCAGACTTCGGTGCGCTCAAGCTGCGCGCCAACGGCGGCCGCGAGCATGCTCTATGGCAGCGTCAGCGCCATCGCCTTGCTCAGCACGCTCTTGCTCAGTGCCTGCGGGGGCAGCATCGTTGACGACATCGTCGATGACGTGACCTGCGCCGTCACCAACTGCAAACAGTCCGACACTTTGAGCCTGGGTGACATCAGCCCCAGGTTCACGGTCACGCAGGAAAACGGCCAGGTCAAGGTCGAAGGCCGGCTCGGCTACAGCGCCAATGTCGTCACTGTGGTGCATCCCAGCGGCAACGACCATCTGTCGGCCAGTGTTGGCAATCAGCGCCGTGATCTGGCGGACGAGGATGGCAAGCGCACGAAATACAGCACGCTCTTGGCCGACACCAGCGAGCAACCGCTAGTGACCGCCAACTTTGTGCGCGGCAGTGAGTTGCACGGCAGCACGGTCACCATGCCCAAGGCCTTCGCCGTGGTGGCGCCGACCGGCACGCCCGTGATTTCCCGCTCAAGCGGCAAATTGCTGGTGCAGATGAGCCAGCCCTTCTCCGACAAGATGTCGCTCAGCGTCGATATGCTGTGCAAACGCGCCGACGGCAGCAGCTTCGACAGCAAGGGCGAGCCGCTGGCCAGCAGCCCCGAGGGCGGCAGCTACCGCATCAGCACCGTGGAACTGGACTTGGCCTTGAATCGCGCCAGCGTCAACTACAACACCCAAAGCCCCAACAGCTCCTTGGTGCAGACCTGCGAGCTGAGTTTTCATTGGGTGCTGCGGCAGACCGGCACTGTCGCCTCGACGCTGAACCGCCACAGCAGCATCGTGGCCGAACGCCGCGCCAAGGTGGCGGCGAGTTACGACGCCCGGCTTTGATGCAGCTCGGACAGCAGGCCGCTGGCCAGCCAGCCCTGTAGCGCCTGCACCACCGCGCCGGCGGCTTGGTCGGCGCCGGTCGATTGCGCCGCCAGCTGGCAAATCGCCTCGAAGTTGCTGGCCTCGGCCACCGCCTGCAGCAGCTGGGCCTCCAGCGGCTCCAGCGAGCGCCAGCCGGTGTCCAGGCCTTCACGCCAGACCAGCAAATGATGGGCCAAGGCGACCGGCTCGTTCAGTGTCGGCGCCGGGTCGCCTGCATCGGGTGCATAGCCTCGAAGCGCGGTCCAGGCTGGCGCTATGGCCCAACCCAAGGCCAAGATGTGCACGCTGGGGTGCAGCTTGAAGACGAGCTTGGGCCAGTCGGCGGCTGCCACGGCGGCCAGTTGCTCAAAGCGCAAGGCGGGCGCGTCCGCACTGTCAAAAGAGGCCCGCAGCGCCCAGTCCATCCGGGCGAAGTCAATGAGGCAGGGATGGTTCAGCGCGGTGGCATAAGGCCCGGCCATGAAGTCCGCCAAGCCATCGCCGAACCAGCGAATCGAGGGCTGGGATGACGGGCAGGCCTGGATATAGGCCAGGCCCAGCGCGTCGAAGTCCTCGTCGCCGAGCGCACGCTGCAGGACGGTGAAGTTATCGCGCAGCGCCGCCAGCAAACGGGCGGGGTAAGCCTGCTGGTAAACCGCCAGCCCCATCGGCGCGTCTTGCCCCAGCAGTGGCGCTGCTGGGGCGTTGCGTTCGCAGATTGCCCTTTGCAGCGCGCGCTGCTGCGCCCGCAAGGCGGCACTCATGCCGACTCCGTCTGCGTGCGGGTCAATTTGCCGGCACCGACCGTCTTGACCATGCGGCGCGCCTGATCCAGCTCCCGCAGAAGCTCGGCCAGCGGCGGGATCGCATCATCGCGCTCGATCATCGTCGGCCGCTCGCCCAGCTTCAGCAGCGTGTAGGCATAGAGCTGCCAGACCGCGTCGCAGACCGCCTGATCATGGGTGTCGATGACGATGTCGCCGCGGTCTTCATGGCCGGCCAGATGGATTTGCACCACCTGGGCCGCCGGCATCAGGTCGATGTAGGCGCGCGCATCAAAGCCGTGATTGCGGCTGGAGACATAGACGTTGTTGACGTCCAGCAGCAGTTTGGCGCCGCTGCGCCTCAGCAACTCTGCCACAAACTCGGCCTCGCTCATCTCATCCGCGGCGAAGCGCACATAGCTGGAGACGTTCTCCAGCACCAGCGCGCGTTGCAGCAGGTCCTGTACCTGCGCAATGCGTGGGCACAGATGTTGCAGCGCCGCCTCGGTATAGGGCATGGGCAGCAGATCGTGCAGATTGCGGTGATCCACACCGGTCCAGCACAGATGGTCAGAAACCCAGGCCGGCTCGATCCGCGCGGCCAGGCTCTTCAGCGCGCGCAGATAGTCAAGATTCAAAGGGTCGGCGCTGCCTATGGACATAGACACGCCGTGCATCACCATGGGGTAGTCGAGCCGGATGCGGTCCAGGTGATACAGCGGCTTGCCGCCGGGCACCAGATAGTTCTCGGACAAAATCTCCAGCCAATCGGGCTTCAGCGCGTCCGGTAGCGGCGCGTCAGGATTGGCAAAGTCGGCATAGTGTTCGGTCCGCAGACCGAGGCCGAAACCCTGCAAGCGGCTGACTGACATTGAGTACTCCGTGTAGCGAGGGTAGGGTGGCAGAGGGTGTGAACTTTTAGCTTCGCTGAAACTGCGTTTTGTAGCGAGCGGCCGTCAGGCTAGGCGGACGGAGCGCAGGAACCGGAACGT
>JADMJQ010000033.1 GCA_018780415.1 Roseateles sp.
ACATATCGCGCACACGCGCCGCGCCGACACCGACGAACATTTCAACAAAGTCCGAACCCGAAATCGCAAAGAAAGGCACTTTGGCTTCGCCGGCAATCGCCTTGGCGAGCAAGGTCTTGCCGGTTCCCGGAGGGCCGACCAAGAGCACGCCACGCGGAATGCGACCGCCCAGCTTTTGGAACTTGGAGGGGTCCTTCAGGAAATCGACCAATTCCTTGACCTCTTCCTTGGCCTCGTCGCATCCGGCGACATCGGCGAAAGTCGTGGTGTTTTGCGCTTCATCCAACAGACGTGCCTTGGACTTTCCAAAGCTGAACGCACCGCCTTTGCCGCCGCCTTGCATCTGGCGCATGAAATAGACCCAGACTCCGATCAGCAACAACATCGGACCCCAGCTGATCAACATGCTGATCAGGAAGGACGGCTCTTCGCGCGGCTTGACGTCGAACTTGACGCCGTTATTGCGCAGGTCACCGATCAAACCACGGTCGAGATAGGTGGCGGCCACGCGCAGCTTCTTGCCGTCGGTGGTCTCGGCCAGGATGTCGGTCCCGGCGCCGCCCTCTTGCAAGGTCACTTGCTTGATACGGTGCGCCTGGATTTCATCCAGGAATTCCGAGTAGCCAATTTGGCCACCTTGGGCTGCACCGCGATCGAATTGCTTGAAAACGGTGAACAGCACCAGTGCGATCACTACCCAAACAGCTACTTTCGAGAACCACTGATTGTTCACCGAGACTCCTTAATTCACTCAAACCTGGCCACATAAACGTGGTCGATACAGGCCATATGGGGATGATTCTATTGCAGTCAAGGGGCCATATCGTTTTGGCAATCCCTCGGAAATGCCCGGGATTAGCGCTTGGGCTGCTTCAGGCCGATGCCAATCAAAAAGGTCTCGGTGGACCGATCTTTGGAGGCCTTGGGCTTGATCGGCTTGACCTTTTTGAAGGTCGCCTTGAACAACTCAACCAGTTGCGTGTAGCCGCTGCCATGAAAGACCTTGGCCACCAAGGCGCCCTCTGGCTTCAAATGCTGCTGAGCGAAATCAACCGCCAACTCGACCAGACCCGCCACCCGCGCTGCGTCCGAGCTTTCGATGCCGGACAGATTGGGTGCCATATCGGACACCACCAAGTCCACCGCACGCCCGGCCAAGGCGGCCTCCAGCAACTCCAACACCGCGGGCTCCTGAAAGTCGCCCTGGATGAACTGCACGCCTTCGATCGGCTCGCACTCGACCAGATCGAGCGAGATAATCGTGCCATTGAGTTTGCCGACGGCGGCGCCGCCGATGCCGGCTTCTTTGGGTGCAAAGCAGCGCCGCAGATACTGGCTCCAGGCACCGGGCGAGGCGCCCAGATCGACGACCACCTGGCCGGGTCTAACCAGCTTCAAGGTCTCGTCGATTTCCTTCAGCTTGTAGGCGGCGCGGGCACGAAAACCGTCCCGGTGAGCCATCTTGACGTAGGGATCGTTGATGTGCTCATGCAACCACGTCTTATTAAGTTTCTTGCTTTTAGTCTTGATCTTCATGTTGCACGGATAATACGCGTATGCCTGCGATTCAATTGACTCCTGCCCAGCGCAAGGAAAAACGCTCCGACGCCCATCATCTTGACCCTGTGGTCATGATAGGCGCGGATGGACTCACCCCTGCCGTCGTCAAAGAGACCGACGCCGCCTTGAATGCCCATGGGCTGATCAAGGTGCGCATCTTCTCGGACGACCGCGCCAACCGCGAGAGCATTTTCGCGTCCCTTTGCGGGGAACTGAATGCAGCTCCGATTCAACACATCGGCAAATTGCTGGTGCTGTGGCGGCCGCTGCCGGACCTGGAAGAGGCCGAACGCGCCGACGGCAAGGCCGGTCCTCGCGTGGTCAAGATTGTGAAATTCTCCAAGAGTGGCAACCACCGACCCCAGGTCAAGAAGTTGCGCGTTCTCGGTAACGAGCGGGTCGCCCAAGGTGGCGAGATCAAGCGCGCCAAACGCCGCCTGACCAGCGTCAAAAAGAACGCCCAGGATCAGTAATAAACACTGACCGGGTCAAACCTTGGTCGTACTGAAAGTACGGCTGCTGCGCCAAGCCAGGGCCAGCACAGCCAAGGTTTTCAAACCAAAAAAAGCGAAAGAAAAAGCGTGCAGGGCCATGAAACTCCATGGCCCTTGCCCCGCTTTGGCCGCTGCCATCATCGGCTGCAGCGCGTAGTAACCCGCCACCGTGCAAAACAGCGCCGCTGCCGGCAAGAAAAATTCTGCCGACAGGTTCTTGGAGCCGTTGTCGCGCGCCAAACGCCGCTCGATCAAGATCAGCAGCAGACCAGCAAACAGCGCGACCTGCGCTTCAACCGCGAAAAGCCGGGCGACAACGGCACCCGCTTGAGCCCGCTCCAGCACCGCAAACGCCGCCGGCGCGGCCACCAGCGCGATGCAAAGCAAAAAACCGCCCCACAGGGCGGCCAGTACAACGCGTGATCGGGCCAACACCTGTTGCTTAAACGTAACGGACTTTGACGACTTCGTAGCTCTTGACGCCACCGGGCGCCTGCACATTGGCCACATCGCCCTCCTCCTTGCCGATCAATGCACGCGCAATCGGCGAGCTGATCGAGACCTTACCCAGCTTCAAGTCGGCTTCATCGTCACCAACGATCTGATAGGTCACTTGAGCGCCCGTGGACTCTTCTTCCAGGTCGACCGTGGTGCCGAAAACAATCCGTCCACCGGCATCGACTTCGGCCGGGTTGATGATCAAGGCCGCTGCCAACTTGCCCTCGATATCGAGGATGCGGCCCTCAATAAAGCCCTGCTTGTCCTTGGCGGCCTCGTACTCGGCGTTCTCAGACAAATCGCCCTGCGCGCGCGCCTCGGAGATGGCCGCAATCACGGCATGCCGCTCGACACCCTTGAGGCGATAAAGTTCTTCTTTGAGCTTTTCAGCACCGTATGTGGTGAGTGGAATAGTGGCCATGATTTTTCGATACGCTTGAAAGACAAAATGAAACCGCCGCTGCGGCTCGGGGGTTCCCGAGACGCTGCGGCGGATTTCGATGTTGCTGAGTTTAGTTCAGTTCGGCGTGCAGTTCTTGCAGGGATTGCACCAGCAAGCCGTCTTGATGCTTCATGCCTTCCACCGCAGCTTCGCAGCCCGCCATCGTCGTGTAGTAGGTGACGCGGGCGGCCAAGGCGGCTTGGCGGATATAGCGGCTGTCGGCAATCGCGGTGCGGGTTTCGTCGACCGTGGTGAAGACCAGCTGGATCTCGCCGCCCTTGACCATGTCGACGATGTGCGGGCGGCCATCCTTGATCTTGTTGACGACGCGCACCGGCACGCCGGTCTCGGCGATCGCCGCCGCCGTGCCCTTGGTGGCCACGACGCCGAATCCCAGTGCATGCAAGTCGCGTGCGACGACCAAGGCGCGCGCCTTGTCGCCGTTCTTCACCGTGATCAAGACATTGCCCTGGCGCGGCAGGCGCGAGCCGGCACCCAGCTGGCTCTTCAGCATCGCTTCTCCGAAGGTGCGCGCCGTACCCATCACCTCGCCGGTCGAGCGCATTTCCGGGCTCAAAACCGGGTCAACGCCGGGGAACTTATTGAAGGGGAAGACGGCCTCCTTGACGCTGAAGTAAGGCGGTATGACCTCGGCAGGCACGCGGCCGTTGCGGTCCTTCTGATCCTTCAACTTTTGCCCGGCCATGCAGCGAGCGGCAATCTTGGCCAACTGCTGGCCGGTCGCCTTGGACACAAAAGGCACGGTACGCGAGGCGCGCGGGTTGACTTCCAGCACATAGACCGTCGCAGCTTCTAGGCCGCCGGTGACGTCGCCCTGAATCGCGAATTGCACATTCATCAGGCCGACCACATTCAAGCCGCGCGCCATGGCCGCCGTTTGCCTGCGCAGCTCGTCCTGCAAAACCTGGGACAAGGTGTAGGGCGGCAAGGAGCAGGCGGAATCGCCGGAGTGGATGCCAGCCGCCTCCACGTGCTCCATGATGCCGCCAATCATCACATCGACGCCGTCGCTGATGCAGTCGACGTCCACCTCCAGCGCATCTTCCAAGAAACGGTCGAGCAAGACCGGCGACTTCTCGGACACCCGCACCGCTTCGCGCATATAGCGCTCCAGGTCCTTGTCGCCATGGACGATTTCCATCGCCCGGCCGCCCAGCACATAGCTTGGACGCACGACCAGCGGATAGCCGATCTCGTTGGCCAAGGCCACGGCCTGATCTTCGGTGCGCGCGGTGCGATTCGGCGGCTGCTTCAGACCCAGCTCATGCAAGAGCTTCTGGAAGCGCTCGCGGTCCTCGGCGATGTCGATGCTCTCGGGCGTGGTGCCGATGATGGGCACGCCGTTGGCTTCGAGATCAAGCGCCAACTTCAGCGGCGTTTGGCCGCCGTACTGGACGATCACGCCGACCGGCTTTTCTTTTTCAACGATTTCAAGCACGTCTTCCAGCGTCACCGGCTCGAAGTACAAGCGATCCGAGGTGTCGTAGTCGGTCGACACGGTCTCGGGATTGCAGTTGACCATGATGGTCTCG
>JADMJQ010000116.1 GCA_018780415.1 Roseateles sp.
CACCGACACATCGATGCCCCGCGTGGCGATCACCAGGGTCATGCCCAGGGCCGCCAGCATCAGCGGCGCGGCGCGGTTGAGGATGTCGATCAGGCTGCCGTAGAGGTGGCCGTCCTTGATCTCCAGTTGGAAGAAGCCGGGCACGCTGAAGAAGGCGACTCCTAACAGCAAGCTCAAGGCCACCAGGGGACGGAACAGCTCGTGGCGAATCAACTTGCTTCCCCGGCGATCACTTCCAGCACCGTCCGCTCATCCAGCTCGCCGCGCCGGTATTCGCCACCGGCCTGGCGGTCGCGCAACACCAGCAAGCGGTCGCTGCAATGCAAGACCTCGGGCAGCTCGGATGAGATGAAGAGCACGGCCATGCCATTGCCGTCAGCGTGATGGCTCAATGCGGCCACGTAATCCATGATTTCTTCCTTGGCCCGCACGTCGATGCCGCGCGTCGGCTCGTCCAGTATCAAGAGGGCGGGGTCGGTGGCCAGCCAGCGCGCCAGCAGCGCTTTTTGCTGGTTGCCGCCGGACAGCTGGCCTATGGGGGTGTCGGCGCTGGGCGTCTTGATACCCAGCCGGCGGATGAAGTCCTCGGCCAGCGCCTGCGCTTGGCGCGGGCTCATCACCAGCCGCAAACCAGCACGGGCTTGCAAGGCCAGCATGATGTTCTCGCGCACCGACAGCGCCAGAATGGCGCCCTCATGCTTGCGGTCCTCCGAACAGAAGGCGATGCCGGCTTTGATCGCCTCGCGCGGTGAAGCAAAACGAAGGAGCTGACCGTTGATCTCGATGCCGCCGCTATCGGCCGCATCGGCGCCGAACAACAGGCGCGCGGCCTCGGTGCGGCCCGAACCCAAGAGCCCACAAAGACCTAACACCTCGCCTCGGCGGATCTCCAGATCCAGCGGCAGCAGCGCGCCGGTGCGGCCGAGGCCGCGGGCACGCAAGACCGTCGCACCGGCTTGGGCCGCGCTGGGCTGACGCTCTTGCGCCTGCGTCTGCGACTCACCGACCATCTTGTTGACCAAGGCCAGCCGGCTCAAGTCGGCCGTAAGGTACTCGCCCTCGGTCTCGCCATTGCGCATCACCGTGATGCGGTCGGAGATCGCATAGGTCTGTTCCAGAAAATGGGTCACGAACAAGATCGCCATACCCTGCTCGCGCAGGCGCCGCAGCACGGCGAACAGGCGCTGCACCGCCGCTTCGTCGAGGCTGGAGGTCGGCTCATCGAGGATCAGCACCTGGGCCGAGATGCTGATGGCGCGGGCGATCGCCACCATCTGCTGCAGCGACAGCGAGAAGTTACTCAGCGGCGCGGCCACGTCGATGTCGCCAATGTCCATCTGCGCCAGCACGCGCCGCGCCTCGGCGCGCATCGCGGTCCAGTCGATCTGACCCCAACCCCACCCAAAACGGCGGGGGTAGCGGCCGATGCAGATGTTCTCCGCCACCGACAGATTGGGGCAGAGGTTGACCTCCTGATAGACGGTGCTGATGCCGAGCTTCTGCGCCGCCTCGGTCGAGCGGGGAGCGACCTCGGCGCCGGCCAGCGTGATGCGGCCCTGCTCGGGCGTGTACAGCCCCGTCAGCACCTTGATCAAGGTCGACTTGCCGGCGCCGTTCTGGCCCATCAAGGTATGCACCTCGCCGGGGAACAGGCGCAGGCTGACATTGCTGAGGGCCTTGACGCCTGGGAAGCCTTTGTGGATGCCGTTCAGCTCAAGTAGGGGAAGGGTGCGACTCATTTCAGACGTTCGTGTAATGGCCTTGGGGCCGAGCGCCGGGCCGCCCCAAGCCGGCCCCTGTGGCGATGTGCTTGCCGGTCAATCCGGCAAGCATCGCCGTCCCCTCGGGGGACCGGCCAAGGTAGGCCTTGGACGAGGGGTCCATCAGTACTTGCGGTTCGGCAGTTCCTTGGCGGCCACTTCGGCCGGGAACACGCCCTCGATGACCGTCACGCGACGCTCGACCGGCTTGCCGGCCACCACATCGCGGGCCAGTTGCATCAGCTGCGGGCCCAGCAAGGGATTGCATTCAACCGTCACATTGAGCTTGCCGGCCACCATGGCCTGGAACGCGCCTTTGACCGCGTCGATCGAGATGATGGTGATGTCCTTGCCCGGCTTCAGCCCGGCCTCTTCGATCGCCTGGATCGCGCCGATCGCCATGTCGTCGTTGTGCGCAAACAGCACGTCGATCTTCTTGTCCTTGGCCTTCAGGAAGGCTTCCATCACCTCCTTGCCCTTGGCACGGGTGAACTCGCCCGACTGCGAGCGGATGATCTGCAGCTTCGGATTCGCCTTGATGGCTTCCTCAAAACCCTTTTTGCGGTCGATCGCCGGGGCCGAGCCCACCGTGCCCTGCAGTTCGACGATGTTCAGCGCGACGCCGGGGTTCTTGGCGGCGCGCTCCAGCAGCCAGCGGCCGGCCTTTCGGCCTTCTTCGACAAAGTCGGAGCCGATGAAGGTTACGTACAAGGACGGGTCGCTCACATTGACCGCGCGGTCGGTCAGGATGACCGGGATCTTGGCGGCGCGGGCCTCCTTCAGCACTGTGTCCCAGCCCGACTCCACCACCGGCGAGAAGGCGATCACGTCGACCTTCTGGGCGATGAAGCTGCGGATCGCCTTGACCTGGTTCTCCTGCTTTTGCTGCGCGTCGGCGAACTTCAAGGTGATGCCCGCCTCTTTGGCGGCAGCCTTGATCGAGGCGGTGTTGGCGCTGCGCCATTCGCTCTCGGCACCGACCTGGGAGAAACCCATCACCAGCGGCGCGCCGGGGGCCGCAACAGCTGCACCGAAAGCCGCCGACAGCGTCGCCAGCAGCAGCGTTCTACGGCCAAACTTCATCGTCTTCTTCATCATCATCATTTGTCTCCAGCTTGTCTTTTGTATGCAAGATCGTAGAGTCGGTAGAGATACCTGACCAATCACATTTCCCAAAGCTTCCATGCCACTTTTGATATGTGCTCAGCGCATCAAGCGCAGACCATAAAGGCCGCCGGCCACGCTGCCCGGCCTGGCGACAAACTTCACCACCAGCTTGCCGGCCGAGGCCTGCACCAGCTCGGGCGACAAAGCGAAATCGCGGCTGTAGATGTCTTGCTCAGCGTCGCTGCCGAGGACGATCTCGGCGATCAATTGCTCATTGACGAACAGATCAAACTGGCGCCCGGCGTCATGCCGGGAAAAGCTCAGCCGCAGCGTCTTGGCCTGCAAGCCCTGGTCGACAAGCTCATAGCTGAACCAGCCGCGCGCATGGCGCCAGCGTTGGTCCTGGTTGAGGCCGGACTCGACGCCCTCGCCCTTGAAACCATGGTCGCTCTCCGGCTGCTGCTCGCCCGGCGCCACTTGATCGATGGTCAACGCGTCCAATGCCAGCCGCTCGCGCTCGGCCCCTGCCGTGACAGCCCGCCAGTTGCTCAGCTGGGCCGGCGTCGAATGCGCGAAGTACATCGTGTAGCGCGAATCGTGCAGGCGGAAGAACGGAATGAAGCGCAGGTTCTGGACACCCTTGCCCTGCAGCACCGAGCCGGCCGTGAAGGTCAGCGGCTGGCCGGTCACCGGCTTGAAATGCTTGATGAAGTCGACGCTGTCACTGACGAACAAGGGGGCTGCGGCCTGCGGGCAGACAGGGCCCTGGGCGATATGTCCCATGCGCGAATCGTCGGCCAAATAATTCAGGCGCTCGCCCGGAAACGGATCGGTCTTGGCGGCCAGCACGATGGGGCCGTGCAGCACGGCATAGTGCTTTTTCGCCTTGGCCGCCTCACCCGGCAGCGGCTCCAGCTGCGTGCGCATCGGCAGCTCCATCGCGAGTTGGTCACCGGCCTGCCAGTCGCGCAGCGGGATCTCTACATAATCGCCCGGCTTGACGGATGGCAGCTTGACCGCGCGGCCGTTCAGCTTGACCCTGAACTGGCCGGCCGCCACCCAGGACGGATAGCGCAGTTTCAGCGCAAAGCGGCCGCCCTCCATCACCTTGATCAGGCTGCGGCCCTGGTCGGGGAAGTCGGTGACCTGGCTCAGCCGCACGCCCTTCTCACGCCAGTTCAGCGTCGAGGCGATGAACAGGTTCACCAACAGCGTGTCGGCGTCCTTGGCGTAGATGAACTCGCCGTACTTGGCATGGCTCTCCAGCCCCGAGCCGACGCAGCACCACATGCCCTGGTCGACCTGGGAGTAGACCCGGTAATGATTGGCCCGCATGGGCGTGAAGTAGACAAAGCCGCCGCTTTCCGGCCGCTGCGAGGACAGGATGTGGTTGTAGAGCGCACGCTCGTAATAGTCGGCATAGCGGGCCTGGGTACGGCTATTGGGTTCGCCCAGAAACAGCGCCTCGGTCAGCTTGAGCATATTGAATGTGTTGCAGGTCTCCGGCCCTTCCACCTCATTCAGCATCGGTGTGAAATCGCCCTCGGCGTGGAAATGCTCCTTGACGCTATTGCCCCCGATCGCCACCGTGCGCTGACTCACCACCGTCTGCCAGAAGAACGCGGCGGCGCGGGCGCCGGCCGCATCACCGCCGAGTGCGG
>JADMJQ010000341.1:0-2970 GCA_018780415.1 Roseateles sp.
CCCACGACCCCTTGGTTCGTAGCCAAGTACTCTATCCAACTGAGCTACAGCCGCCAAGCCTTGCACTATAGCATGGTTTTCACCAATTGAGCAAGCCTTGCCGCAAAACTGTCTTATTGCACCAGCGCGGCCGCCTCATGGCAGCGCGCCCTGCGCTCCTGGTTGCCGTCTTCATGGGCCATTTGCGCCAACATCAGCCAGCTGCGGCGACGCGCTGCGGCCGGCATCGCATGATCCTCACCGACCTGCTCCAGCATCAAGCGCGCCTTGCCCCAGAGCTGCCGCTCGGCCAGCGCGGCACCCAGCGCATAGGCCAGGTACTTGTCGCGCGGAAAGCGTTGCACGGCGGACTCCAAGCGCTGCAGCCACTCCGGCCCCAGGCCCGGCAAGACCGGCACCAAGGCCTCCGCCAAGACGGCCCGGTCATCGACCTGCAAATCGGCAATATCGTCCCAGAACGGACGCAACCAGCCGCGCCCATCTTCCGGCGCGCCCAGCACCGCGGCACGTTGAGCCGCCCGCGCGGCCACCACCACATCGCGGCGGTCGACATTGTCGAGCTGCTGCCAAACGGTCCGCAGCTGATCGGCATCGCGTGCACCGTCCAGCGCCTCAAACGCCAAGGAACGCAGCAAACCTTGCGCCGCCACCTTCGAGAAGCCCTGGTGCTTGGCCAAGAGCCTGGCCGTGCGCAGGGCTTCCATCGAGTGCTTGGCCAGCCGTGAGGCCTGCAGCTTCAGGCGCAGGGCCTGCGTGCGACGCGCCACACCGGGGTTCAAGTCGGCCAGCAATTCCAGCGCGCGGCCGGCGTCGCGATCATCCAGGGCCCATTCCGCCGCCAACAGCAAAGCGCCCTCTTCTTGCGCCCTGGTCAGCGAACTGCGCCGGGAAAAATCCAGCGCCAGTTGCAGTTGCTCATCACGGCGCCGCCTGTCCTGCAGCCTGTGCGCACTGCTGGCGGCGAGCAAATACCCCAAGGCCATAAAACCCGGGTCCTGCACCAATTCAGGTGTTTGCATATGAATGCCCAGGGCGCGCTGGGCCGCTTTTTGGGCGCGGCCGTAGCGGGCACCAAAAAATTCGGCCAAGGACTCCCGCAGCGCCAGTTGCGCGGTGCGCTCACGCTGGGCCAAACGCCAGGCCCGCGCCCGCTCGGGCAAGGTGGTCAGGGCATGCAGGGTCTGAATCGCCGTCACCAGCGCAAAACACGAGCCCACCAAGACCAGCAGGAACAGATTCAGCGACACATCCAGCCGCCAGCCGTTCCAATAAAAACTCGCCAGCCCGTCATTGCGGCCCAGCACCAAGGCCGCGACCACCGCGACCGCAAACAACAAGACCAACCAAACAATGGTGCGCATGCGCCTGAGCCCCCGTTCAGCGTCCGGCCGCCGCAGCGGCCAGCGCCGCCAGCGTGTCGTCGGGTCGGGGCACATTGACTTGGCGCGCCTGACCCGCGACTTGTCGGATCAAATCGTTTGCTGTCACCACCTTGCGCGACTGCGGATCGAAGTAGCGGGCCAAGGCCTCTTGCGCGTCACGCAGATCGGCCTGCGCGGTATCGAACTGCCGACTCAGCAGCGCCAAGCGCGCATTCAAAAGCCGCAACTTCAGGTTTTCGCGCAGGAAGAAGGCCTGCTCCGGCGCCAGCAGCGCGGCCTCCGGGTGATCAATCCGCGTGACCCGCAACAGCGTTCTGGCCTCTCCCCAGACCAAGCCAGCGCCGTCGGTCAAGGTCTTCTTGAGCTGCCAGTACCAACGCCCCAGCATGCCGTCGGCCGGATCGGGCGCATTGGCTTTCTCGGCAACGGCGCCGCCTCGCGGTGATTTTGCTGGCTTTGCGGGAACATTCTCAAGCTCAGGTGCTTGCGAAGCACTCGCCATCAAGGGCAATTCGTCCAGCAGGCGCACCACCTCGTCCAGCTTGATGGTCAGCGTTGACATATCGACCACGCTGATCGCCTTGACCCGGTCAAGATCACGCACCACGGCCCGGCGCACGCCTTCCATGCGCGGTTGCTTGTAACGCAAGAGGCGCTCTTCGGCCTGTTTGAGCGTCGCAATCAAGGGCTCGGCGCTGCCGGTGATGCTGGATTGCTGCAAGGCCACCCGGATCGAGGCCTCGATATCGCCGATCACGTTCTCATCCCGTGACCGCGACATCGACTGGATCAGCTCCTCCAGCTGGCCGCGCTGCAAGGCCACTTCGGCCAGGCGGGCGTCCAGCAGGGCCACCTTGGCGGCGGTGTCGCGGGTCAAGTCCTGCGACTGCCGCGCGGCCGCCCTAGCCTCGCTGGCGTCGGCCTGCACGGCCGCTTGGCGGCGCACCAGCTCTTGCTCCAGCGCTTGCTGGCGACTCATGCTCTGCCAAGCCAGGCCAACGCCGGCTGTCGACGTCAGGGCCAGAATCACGGCGGCTATAGGTAGCCAGCCGGGCAAGGCGGCTGCAGCAGGGGCCAAGGCTGGGGCCGCTTCAATGGGGGTTTGTTGGGTATCGCTCACAGTGAAAATGATTGTAGGGGTCGGCCCTGCATCACACCCACCGCTTCGGCCACAGCACGCGCGTCGGGTCGCGCCAAAACCACATGCCCGACGCCGAGTTCGCGCGCTCGCGCCGCAATCCGCGCATGGGTGGCAATGCACTGGGCAGCTTGCCAGTCATGGCAGGCCGGCGCCAGCGCCTGCAAATTGGCGATCGCCTCGGCGCTGCTGAACAGCCACACATGGCGCGCCGGCGCGGCCAGTGCCTGCGCCAACAAGCCTTGTTCGGCCGGCGTCAGCTGCGGGCAGCGGCGCTGGTAGACGCTGAAAAATTCAGGCGTCGCGCCCTGCTCCCGCAAGCGGTCGGCCAGCCATTCGCGGCCGCCTTCGCCGCGCAGCATCAGCACGCGCCGCCCGGCCCAGGCCCGCTCGCGCAGCAGCGGCCACAAGTGTTCGGAGTCCAGGCTGGCTGAATCGGCCGGCGGCTGC
>JADMJQ010000341.1:2980-3642 GCA_018780415.1 Roseateles sp.
GGCACGCCGGCCTCGGCCAAGGCGCGCGCGCTGCCCGGCCCGACGCAGGCGGCCAGCGTCTGCGCCGGCCAGGCAAAATTCGGCGGCTGTTCAGTAAAAAAATTCGCCACCGCATTCGGGCTGACGAACAGCGCCAGCGCCGCCGTCGCCAACTGGCTCCAGGCCGCCCGCGCCGCCTCGCCGTCGGTGGCCACGATCTCGATCAAGGGCAGGCTGCGCGTGCCGACGCCCAATTCGGCCAGGCGCGCCAGCCAGTCCGCCGCCTGCTGCTTGGGGCGGGTCAGCAACAGCGTCAGATCTGATTCAGCCACGCTGGCCTTTCAGGTTTGCGGCAAATAACTGGCCGCGCCCAAGTCACGCAAGGCCTGCGCGGCGCGCTCGCCGAACTGCAAGGCCTGCTCGACGTTGGCGATCTCTGCTTGGATCGAAACCTTCAGCAGCGGTCGCTCGGTCGACTCTGCATCACCCAGCGCGGCCGCCAGATGCAGCTCTGTCCCCACCCAGGTCGCATGCGCGGCCAAGGGCATGCTGCAACTGCCGCCCAGGCTGCGCGACACCGCCCGCTCGGCCTGCGTGGCCAGCCAGGTCGGCAGGTCGATCAGGCCGCTCAGTTGAGCCTTCAGCGCGGCCGCGTCGGCGCGTATCTCCCGGCCAAAGGCGCC
>JADMJQ010000341.1:3652-4502 GCA_018780415.1 Roseateles sp.
CTTCAGCCCGGCCGAGGCCAGCACGATGGCGTCATAGCCGCCCTCGTCGAGCTTGCGCAAACGGGTGTCCAGATTGCCGCGCAAGGGTTCAATGCGCAGATCCGGCCGCATGGCCTTGAGCTGGGCCACCCGACGCAGGCTGGAGGTCCCCACCACCGCGCCCTGCGGCAGTTCGGCCAAATTGCCATAGTGATTGGAGACAAAGGCGTCGCGTGGATCTTCGCGCTCCAAAATCGCCACCAGCTCGAAACCCTCCGGCAACTCCATCGGCACATCCTTCAAGGAATGCACGGCCAGATGGGCACGACCCTCTTCCAAGGCAGTCTCCAACTCCTTGACGAACAGGCCCTTGCCGCCGACTTTGGAGAGGCTACGGTCGAGGATCTGGTCGCCGCGGGTGGTCATGCCCAGCAGGGTGACCGACAAACTCAGACGCTGCTCCAGCAGGGCTTTGACATGCTCGGCCTGCCACAGGGCGAGGCGGCTTTCACGGGTGGCGATGGTGATGTTTTGACTCATGACCGAATGCTAGCAGGCGCCTGCGCGGCGGCCGCGCGGCTATGCTTTTTCGGATCAGCGCTATGAATTTTCAGGTCGCGATTCAGCGCGGAACCCTCATCACGCCTAAACACGCCAGCGGGCTCAAAAGAAACTGGTAAAGTCAGAAACATGTAACTTGGTTACATCCCCGTTTCACCCCCTAAACGAGCCCTGCCATGTCGCCCAAGCCAGTGTCCCGCGCCAAGAAACCCAGCTCCGCCACCGCTGCCCTCAAGCTGGCGGCTGCCGACAAGAACCAGCCGCTGATGGATGACATCCGTCTGCTGGGCCGCATTCTGGGCGAGGTGAT
>JADMJQ010000053.1:0-463 GCA_018780415.1 Roseateles sp.
GGGTAAACCAAGGGGTAAACCGGCACGCGGGCAGAGTCGAATTCCAGCGAACAGATGCGAACAACATCGATCCGTAAGTCTTTGATTTGTAAGGAAACCGTGTCCGCCGCCGTTCGCTGCCCTTCGCCGATACCGGCCTGTCACGCCGGGGGTCGCGGGTTCGAGTCCCGTCCACTCCGCCACCTACAAAGCGAAGCCGTTGCAAGTCATTGACTTGCAACGGCTTTTTGCTTTTTTGCGCCTGATTCTGCTGCCCCGATTTCGGGCCGCCGGTGCTACCCCGAACGGGCTTCGGTGTAGCAGTTTGGTGAAGTAGTGCGGTGTAGCAGCCGCCCCGTCACATCGAGGTGCTCGCCGAGGTCCACAACGACCAAGCGCATCGATGAGTCAGTCCAACACCGTCCGCCACCTTGAATGGGTCGGACGACGCCCCGCGGTCAAGCTGCCGCAGCACCTGTTCACG
>JADMJQ010000053.1:473-23592 GCA_018780415.1 Roseateles sp.
CCTCGAACAGAAGCCAGTCGCCACAGGGGCCTGATACGCCGCGGCGGTCGTCGGAGGGTGACCGCGCGAGCGGCTTCGTCCAACGACCCTGAACCGATAGTCGCAGCGCTGAACTCGCCACCCAGAAGCGGTCAGTGGTCTTGGCACGACCGCCTCGGCGGTTGCGCCGCGGCGGTGGACGCGCAAACCGGCTGGCGGTCCAATATGAGAAAGTCAAACCCTGTCAATCCATCGCGCCGTCACGCTGTCGCAACGGAACTCCACGCCATGCCCCACATGCTGCTCATCGTCGAACCCCTGGGCCAGCGTGCTGAACGTGGCCACGTCGCCGGCGAGGCGGTCTACCAGCGCATGTTGGACTTTTCCGCCGAGCTGCAGGCAGCCGGTCTGCTTCTGAGCGTCAACTCGCTGAGCACGGCGGCAAAACGCCTGAGCAAGCGGGACGGCGGCACCCAGGTCTGGGACGGCCCGTTCGCCGAGGCCAAGGAGATGGTGGGCGGCTACTTTCTGCTCGACACCGAAGACGCCGCCGTGGCCCGGGCCTGGGCCGAGCGCTGTCCGGCGGCAGAATGGGCGACGGTGGAAATCCGCGGCGTCGGGCCCTGCTATACCTGAGTAGGTAATGACCCGGATGTTGTCGAATCGCGCCGCACCGGATCGTCGAGGGGATGAAGGCGGGCCGGATCCGGACCGCCTCATTTCACCCAGGAGATCCACGATGCGATTCATGATCCAGGTCCGCGCCACCGTCAGCAGCGAGCGCGGCGAGCCGCCCGGCCCCGAACTGAAGCCTCTGTTCGAGGAGATGGGGGCCTTCCACGAAGAGTTGGCGCGCGCCGGCGTTTTGCTGGACGCCGCCGGCCTGCGCCCCAGCCATCAGGGCTGGCGTCAGCGCTATCACCCGGGCGGCCGCCGCGAGGTCGTAGACGGCCCCTTCGCCGAGACCAAGGAGTTGATTGCCGGATACACGCTGATCCAGGTGCGCTCGGTCGAAGAGGCCCAAGCGTGGGCGGCGCGCTTCCCGAGCCCCTTCCAGGGCCAGGTCTGCGAGATCGAGGTGCGCCGGCTCTACGAGGAGGCCGACTTCGCGCCCGGCGGCGACATGGCTTTGCCGGATTGAGCGGGGGCGCCCATGAGTATCTTGAGCTACTGCAATCCATCTGGCCGCCGGCGCTGCAGCGCCTGAAGCCGCTGACCGAACCCAAGCACTGAAGGACTTTCAATATGCACAAGCAAATCTTCGTCAACCTGGCCTGCAAGAACCTGCCGGCCAGCAAAGCCTTCTTCGAAGCGCTGGGCTACCACTTCAACCCGCAGTTCACCAGCGAAGCCGGTGCCGGCCTCGTGCTGGGTGACAACCTGTATGCGATGTTGCTGACCGAGGAGTTCGCCAAGGGCTTCACCGCCAAGCCGCTGGTCGACGCCAAGACCGCGACCGAGGTGCTGGTGTGCCTGTCCTGCGAAAGCCGCGAGGAGGTCGACCAGCTTGTCGCCAAGGCCGCTGCCGCTGGCGGCAGCGTGCCACGCCCGCCTGTGGACCATGGCTTCATGTATGCCCACGGCTTTGAAGATCTGGATGGTCACATCTGGGAGTTGGTTCACATGAGCGGCACACCGCCGCAATGCTGAGCAGGCCTCCACCATGAAGATCCAGCAACAGCTTGCCCCCTTCATCTGGTACCAGAGCGGCGCCGAAGACGCGGTGGCCCACTACTTGAAAGTGTTCGGCGCCGACCAGGGCCGCGTCACCCATACGCAGCACTGGGGCGAGAACGCGCCAGGCGCCGCCGGCACGGTCATGCTGCTCAATTTCGAGCTGCTCGGTCTGCAGATGACGGCCTTCAACGGCGGCCCGCACTTCAAGCTCAACGAGGCCTTCTCGCTGACCGTCGCCGCCACGGACCAGGCCGAGATCGACCATCTGTGGGAGCAACTGCCCGCCGGCGGCGGCAAGCCTCAAGCCTGCGGCTGGGTCAAAGACGCTTGGGGCTTGTCATGGCAAATCATTCCGGCGGCTTGGTTTGACATGATCCGCGACCCCGACCCGGCCCGGGTCCAGCGTGTCTTTCAGGCGATCTGGACCATGGAGAAGATCGACCTCGCGGGCCTGCAGCGCGCCTACATGGGATGAGGCCTGCGTGAGCCATGCCTCCCTTACCGACCTTACCGACCTCGCCGCCGGCGTCTGGCGCATCGAGCGCAGCCGACTTATCGGCGCGGGGGCCAAGTTGCTGCGCGACCTCGACGAGGCCGAGGACTGCGCCCAAGACGCGCTGCTCGCTGCGCTGGACACTTGGCCTCGCGACGGCATTCCCGCCAACCCGGCGGCTTGGCTGATGACGGCCACACGCAACAAGGCGCTGGACCGTTTGCGCCGCCGCGCGATGCTGCGACGCGAGCACGCAGCGCTGGCGGCCGACGACGTGGCAAGCCTGGCCCATATCGAACCCGACTTCGTCGACCGGCTCGACGCGGCGCGTGACCAAGCCGCGATTGGCGATGAACTGCTGCGCCTGATCTTCATCGCCTGCCATCCCGCGTTGCCGCGCGAGGCCCAGGTGGCGCTGACCTTGCGGTTGCTCGGCGGGTTGGAGACGGCCGAGATTGCGCGCGCCTTCCTGGTGCCCGAGGCCACCGTGGCGCAGCGCATCGTGCGGGCCAAGAAGGCCCTGCACGGCCAGGCTTTTGAGCTGCCGGCGCCCGATGAGCGGGCCGCGCGACTAGGCGCGGTGCTGGCCGTCATCTACCTGATCTTCAATGAGGGCCACAGCGCCGGCAGCGGCGCCCAGCTGCTGCGTCCGGCGCTGTGTGACGAGGCGCTGCGCCTGGCGCGCCAGTTGCAACATCTGCTGCCCGATGAACCTGAGGTCCATGGCCTGGCAGCGCTGCTGGAGATCCAGGCTTCGCGCCTGCCCGCACGGCTGGATACGCGGGGCCGCCCGGTGCTGCTGCCCGACCAGGACCGGCGCCGCTGGGACCGCCTGCTGATCCAGCGCGGCCTGGAGGCGCTGGCGCGCGCCGAGGCGCTGGGTGAGCTCGGGCCCTACGCGTTGCAGGCTGCGGTCGCCGCCTGCCATGCGCGTGCGGCGCGCGCCGAGGACACCGACTGGAGCGCCATCGTCGCTGGTTACGACCGACTGCTGGCGCTCAATCCCTCGCCCGTGGTGGCGCTGAACCGCGCCGTGGCCATCAGCTTCGCGCGCGGGCCGGCGGCCGCTTGGCCGCTGCTGCAGGCGCTGGACGCCGAGCCGCAGCTGCGCCGCTACCCCTTCCTGGCCGGCGCACAGGCCGATGTGCTGGAACGCCTGGGCCGTTCAAGCGAAGCACGTCAGGCCTATTTACGAGCTGCCGAACTGACCGAGAACGAGGCCCAGCGCGGCCTGCTGCAGGAGCGAGCGGCGCGCCTGGCTAGCTGACTCATTGGGCTTGACAGTTCAACGCTCAACCCGACCCGACATCAGCCTTGCGCTTTGAGCAAGGCGATACGCTCCTGATCCGCCTTTCGGTCAGCCGCCACCTTCACTGCCGCAGGCCGTTCGCCGACCAGCTTGGCATAGGGTTTCCAATCGATGCCGCCGGCCGCCAACAGGTCCTCGCCCAGCACCGCCTTGCTGGCCATTGCCACCAGGGGCAGGCTGACCCAGGCGGCGCAATCGGCCATGCCAAAGCTGTCACCGCCGACATAGGGGCCAAAGCTGGCCAGCCGCTTGAAGGCGGCGATGTTGTTGACCAGCAGCTTGTGGGCGCGCGCCTTGGTGCCTTCGCTGACCGTGCCGCCGAAGAAGGCCTGGCCGTATAGCTCGCGGGCGACCAGCTCCAGATGCAGCTCGATGAAAGTAATCAGCTCGCGCTGCTTGGCCGCCTCGAACGGGTCGCTGGGCAACAGCGCCGGGTTGGGGTGGGCGGCTTCCAGATAGTCAACGATGACCTGGCTCTCGCACAAAGCGCCATGGGGCGTGCGGATGAACGGCACCTTGCCGAGCGGGCTGCAGCTCAGCACCGATTCTTCGGGCGAATGCGTCATCACCTGCACCTCCTCAAAGGCGATGCCCTTCTCGAGCATGAAGAACTTGACCTTGTTGTAGTAATTGGAGAGTGAAAAACCGCAGAGCTGAATCATGGCCGGCCTCCTGGGCAGGGTTGCAATGGAGCGTCAGTCTACGGTGCGCAAGCGCGCCAATTTGCCGCCATGGCGACAGTGCTTGAGGGTCGCGATCAAAGCAGCAGCCAATCGCTGACTTTGGGATTGAAAAAGCCTGATTGCACATAGGCCTTGCGAATCACGCCCTGCTGGCGCAATTGCTGCAGCCCGGTGTTGAGGGCGGCCTGCAGGGCCTGGCTATCAGGGTGCATCTTGGAGATCAGGTAGTGACGGGTGCCCTGCATGCCGATCTTGATGCCGGGTATCGGGACCAGGCGCGTCTCGCCGACCTGCAGGCTCAGATCGGGCGTGGCCTGAAACGGCGCCAACAAGAAATCAGCCCGGCCGGCCGCCACCATCTTGGGGCTGAGCTCCCAGTTGGTGACGTGCTGGACGCGCAGCCCGAGTCGTTTCAAATTGCGCCAATCCACCAGCCAGGTCTGGTTGGACAGCCCGGTCAATGCCTGCAGGTCTTGCAGGCTCCTGACCCGCATCGCACGGGTATTGCTAGGCACGGTGTAGAAACCGGCCTCGAACTCGCCATTGGCAATTACCGGCAGGCTCAGCTGCACATGCGCTTCTGCGCCGCTGATGTCTTCGCTCCAATAGCTGGTGCTGCTGGAAATGACGTGGCCGCTGCCCAGTTCACGCAGCAAGCGTTCGACCGAGGGCATGTCTTGGAACTTCATCGGCTTGCGCCAGCCGCCAAGATGCAGGGCTTGGTGAAACAGCGCCACCTCCACCACGTCGCGGCGCGAGTAGGGGCCGCTGAAGTCGCTCAAATGCAGCACATCACGCTGGTTCAAAAAGCGCTGGTAGTCGGCCATCACATCGGCCGGGCCGGCCGCCAGCACCGCCTCGCTCGCCCAAGCGCTTGGGCCCCCTATGGCTGCGGCGGCGCAGACGCCTTGGCGCAGGCAGTCGCGGCGGCTCAACAAGGGCTTGGATGGGAAGTGGCAGGGCTTGATCACCGCGCTATTTTGCCTGCCGCGGCGGCACCTGGTTGACCAAGACCAGCCCGATTCCCAGCGCCACCAAGGCCAGCACCAGGCGCGGCGTGATCTGCTCATCCAAAAGCCAGGCGCCGGCCAGCAGGCCGAATAGCGGCGTGGCCAGCGTTGCGGTGGCCAAGCGGGTGGCCGGGTAATGTCTGACCATCCAAAACCACAGCAGATAGCTGGCGAAGCTGACGATGACGGTTTGAAACAGCAGCAAGCCGCTCAGGCGCAGCGACCACGCCGCCGGCCAGGTCTCGCCGCTGAAGGCCGCCGCCAAACACAGGCCCAGGCCGGAGACGCCCAGCTGATACAGCAGCGTTTTCTCCGCGCTGACCCGGCTCAAACGGCTGGCGCGTATGGTCAGCGTGGTGCCGCCCCAGAACAGCGCGGCCAACACCCCCAGGGCGTCACCGACCCATTGGCGAGGATTGCCGCTGCTTTGACCGAAGCCTTCCGAAAAGGCCCAGGCCACCGCCGCAAAGGCCAGCAGCAGGCCCGCCACCTGGCGCATATTGAGGCGTTCGGACGCGGCAATAAAGGGCATGCCCAGCGCCACCACAAAGGGGCTGAGATAGATGAACACCACCATCCGCGAGGCGCTGGTGTATTGCAGGCCG
Source organism: Roseateles sp. (assembly GCA_018780415.1). Classification (GTDB taxonomy): domain Bacteria; phylum Pseudomonadota; class Gammaproteobacteria; order Burkholderiales; family Burkholderiaceae_C; genus Paucibacter_A. The sequence goes on from JADMJQ010000053.1 coordinate 6,230, forward strand.
ATAAACACGCAGGCGAACTCCAGCCCGAACAGCAGGCCCGCCAACAAGCCGCCGCGCAGGCTGCCGTCGTGCTCGAACAGCTTGATGCCGCGCGCCAACGTCCAAAGCCAAACCAGGAGTGCCGCGCCCACCGAGCGCAGGCCCGATTGCCAGAGCGGGCCGATTTCGCTCAAACCCGCCTTGGCGGCGACCTGATTCAAGCCCCACAACAGGCAGCAGAGCAAGAGGCTGGCGATGGCGATGCGGTCGAGATGGGTTTTGCGCGTGTCAATCATGGCCGCATGATGCCCTTCGACGCGCCAGCCATAGCAAGCCCAGGGCGCTGAGCGCACCGGTCAGGGCGCCGGTCAAATGCGAGAACGGCACCACGGCGATATCCCACTCGGCCAAGTGGCGCAGTGGTGCACCCAGCGGCTGCTCCTGCCAGAGCTTGATGATCAGACCCAGCGTGACGCCGGCACCAATCCAGCGCTCGCGGCCGCCATCTCGCGAAAGCAACTCGACCAGCACCACCGCCACACCGGCATGCAGCACGCCCGAGAGCCCGCCGAAATGCGCCAACGTCGGCTGCAGCAGCAGCGCGATTTGCGTCAACGGCCAGGCAATGATCCAGGCCAGGGCGCAGCGGGGAGCGACCCGCGCGCCCCAGCCGAACAAGGTGACGACGGCGCAGGCCAGCAGATTGGCCCAGAAATGCTGGCGGCTCCAATGCACAAAAGCACCCGTCCAGGCGCGCCAGGGCTCGCTGGCGGCCAGCTGCGGCTGCCAGTCCAGCGCCGCACTCGGGGCCCACCAGGCCAGCGAGGCGGCCAGGCCCAGGAAGATGCCGAAGCCGCTCCAGGCATGGCGCGCCAGCTTCAGACGAACACCGCCTGCCACAAGGCCAGCACCGCGTCGCGGTGTTGGCCCAGGCCCAGCGTGGCCAGGTCGGCGACGTCGACCGCCGTCGGCTGCTCGTCCAGCCGGGCCCTGTGCTGGGCGCGGCGCAGCTCGCGGTAGGCATTGGCGGCTTGGCTGCCGACGCCCCCCGGCAGCAAGCCGACTGCTTCAGCGCGCTGCAATAGCGCGATAGCGCCGGCATTGGCGATCAGCTCGGGATGCGCGCCGGCATGGGCCAGCACCAGGTATTGCAACGCGAACTCGGCGTCCATCATGCCGCCGGGGCTGTGCTTGACGTCGAACCTGCCCGCTTTGACCGGGTGGGCGGCGCGCACCTTGTCGCGCATCGCATGGATCTCCAGGCGCAGCGCGGCCTGGTCGCGCGGTGCGGTCAGCACATGGCGGCGCACCGCCTCGAAGCGCTCGGCCAAGCTCGAGTCACCGGCGCAAAAGCGCGCCCGCGTGATGGCCTGATGCTCCCAGGTCCAGGCGGTATTGCTGCCACGCCCGGTTTGGTACTTTTCGAATGAAGCGAGCGAGGTCACCAACATGCCGGAGTTGCCGTTCGGGCGCAGCGCGGTGTCGATGTCGAACAGCTCGCCGGCCGAGGTGCGCACGGTCAGCCAGGTGATCAGCTTGCGTACAAAGGCACCGTAGATTTCGGGCACCATGTCCTTGTCAGGCTCATCGGCATCGTCGAACAAGAACACCACGTCGAGGTCGCCGCCATAGCCCAGCTCCTTGCCGCCGAGCTTGCCATAGGCGATCACCGCAAAGCGCGGCACCGGCCGATGCGCTTGCTTGAGCCGCGCCCAGGTCCAGTCAATCGTGCATTGCAAAATCGCGTCGGCCAGCGCCGACAGCTCGTCGCCGGCCTCTTCGACCGTGATCTGGCCTTCGATATCACGCACCAGGGTGCGGAATACTTCCGCCTGGTGCGCGCGCCTGAGGGTGTCGAGCAAGGCCTCATCATGCGCCTCGCCGCCGCGCTCCCAGCCGGCGTGGCGGCCTTGCAGATCTTGCAAGAACACGGCGCCGTCAAAACGGTCATGCTGCAGGCGGCTGTCCGCCAGTTCGTCGATGACGCCCGGGTGCAGCATCAAATAGCGCATAGGCCAGCGCGCCAGACCGAGCAAGCGCAAGAGCCGCGCCTGCACCGCCGGCCGCTCGACCAAGAGCGCCAGATAGCTCTCCCGCCGCAGCAAGGGCTCGATCCAATCGACGAAGCGCAGCGCCGCCGTCATGCTGCAGCCCTCGTCGCGCACGGCCACCGCGGCCCGCCCGACCAGCTTGGCCAGGCGCAGGCGCGACTCCTCGCGCAGGCTTTGCACCCGCGGCTGGCCGGCCCAGCGTCGCACGGCCGTGCCCAACTCGGTCGGCAGCTTGGCCAGAAACTCCTCCGCGTCGACCGGCAGCGCCGGCCCATTGCAGCTGCGGCAGCCATTCGCCTTGGCGCCGGGCGTTTGGCCGTCATGCAGCAGGGCATCGAACTCGGTGGCGACGATTTCTCGCACCTCGCCCAGCCTGTCTAGTAATGCGCAAGAGACACGTGCCCCCACGTCGCCTCGCTCCTGCCCCCCGAGGGGGTGGCTGCCGCCTAGGGGCGGCCCGGCGGCGGCAACGCGCTTGCAAGTCAGCCCCATGCTGAGCGCGATCCACTTCAGGTCCTCGTCATTGCTGGGCAGGCAATGGGTCTGCTGATCGTCCAGGAATTGAATGCGGTGCTCGACCTGGCGCAAAAAGACATAGGCGGCGCTGAGCTTGGCGGCGGCTTCGGCCGTCATCAGGCCGCGCTCGGCCAGCCTGGCCAAGGCCTTGACGGTCGAGCGGGTGCGGATCTCCGGGAACTGGCCGCCGCGCACCACCTGCAGCAATTGCACGGTGAACTCGATCTCGCGGATGCCGCCGCGCGAGAGCTTGACGTCATTGGCGCGCTCGGGCCGGCCGACGGCACGCGAGCGTGCCTCATCGCGGATCTTGCGGTGCAATTGCCGCAGGCCCTCGAACACGCCGTAATCTAGATAGCGGCGGTAGACAAACGGCGTCACCAGCGAGCGCAGGCCCAGGGCGCTGCCGTTCTGCACGCTTTCCAGCGGCGCGACGACGCGGCTCTTCAACCAGGCAAAGCGCTCCCATTCACGGCCCTGCACCAAGAAATACTCTTCCAGCATCGCCAGGCTGACGGCAGCCGGCCCGGAGTTGCCGTTCGGCCGCAGTGCCAGATCGACCCGGAACACCTGGCCGTCGTCGGTGACCTCGCCGATCAAGGAGTACAGGCGCTTGGCGACCAGGGCGAAGTATTCATGCGCGGAGATCGAGCCTTTGCCTGACGAGTTTCCGTCGGTGTGACCGTCGTCGTCATAGACATAAATGAGATCGATGTCGGACGACACGTTCAGCTCGCGCGCGCCCAGCTTGCCCATGCCCAGCACCCAGAAATCGATCACATCGCCGGCCGCGTTGCGGGCCGCGCCGCTGAGGGCGTCTTGCTCGGCGCGCGCTTGCTTCAAGGCCAGGCAGAGCGTCACCTCGGCCAAGCTGGTCATCACCTCGGTGATTTCATGCATGGCCGCGCCGGCCTCGATGTCCAGCACCGCCAGGCGCTCCAGGATCAGGTGGCGTGCCACCCGCAGCGCGCCGGCCAAGGGCCGGCCGGCGGCTTGCAAGGCAGTGATCAATTGCTCGATGGCGGCGCGATCCGGCGTGCCGGCCGGCAGCAAACCCAACTCCGCGGCGTAGCGACGCCTGATTCTTTGCACAAATCGGCTATGGTCGGCCAGGGCCAAGGGCGCAGTCTCGGGGACAATGGCGGGGTCAAAGCTTGTCATGGCTCGCTATGCCGGGGAGGCATTGCCTGGGGTCGCGACGGCCAGCGTCAAAACATTCGAACTTGGTCTCACGGGCTTGCTTCCCTCTTAATGTCAGTATCTGTTTCCTCAACCGCCACGCGACTGCTCTGGCTCAAACGACCCGGCCGGCTGGTGCGCCGTCTGATCGCCTGGGCTTTGGGCCTGATTCTGCTGGCCTGGGGCTTGGTGATGCTGGCTTGGGCGGTTTTGCACTGGGCAATTCTGCCGCACATCGATGAATGGCGTCCGGCACTGGAGCGCCATGCCTCACAAGCGCTGGGGGCTCCGGTGCGCATAGGCAGCATCAGCGTGACCTCAGGCGGCTGGATTCCCGCCGTCGAAATGCGCGAGGTGCGTCTGCTCGACGCCTTGGGCCGTGAGGCGTTGCGCCTGCCGCGCGTGGCGGCGGCGCTGTCGGCGCGCTCCTTGATGAGCCTGAATTTGCGCTTCGAGCAATTGCTGATTGATGGCCCCCAAGTCGAGGTGCGCCGCGACGCCAAGGGCCGCTTCTTCGTGGCGGGTCTGAGCGTTGACGACGCGGTGGCTCAGCCTGAGTCCGCCGGCCTGGCCGAGGAATGGGCCGACTGGTTGCTGTCGCAACATGAGTTCGTCATCCTGAACGGCCGCGTGCGCTGGATCGACGAGCGCCGCGCGACTCAGGCGCTGGAGCTGTCGGCCATGAATCTGGTCATGCGCAATGGGGTGCGCCGTCATGAAATTCGGCTCGATGCCACGCCGCCGCCTGAATGGGGCCAGCGCTTTGGCCTGCGCGGCCGCTTCACACAGGCACTGCTGGGCCGGCCCAGCGACTTCCAAGGTTGGAGCGGCCAGCTCTATGCCGATTTGCCCCGCGCCGATCTGCGCGAGCTTCGCCGCCATGTCGATCTGCCTTTTGAGTTGAGCGAGGGCGACGGCGCGCTGCGGGCCTGGATTGATTTCAAGAACGGCAGCCCAAGTGGCGTCACGACGGATATGGCGCTGCGTACGGTCAAGCTGCGCTTGGTGCCGCAGGCCGATCCGCTGGATCTGGCGCAGATCGAGGGCCGCTTGCAGTTCTTGCATACCCCGCAAGCGCTTAGCCTGCAGGCGACCCGGCTCGGTTTTATCAGCGGTGACGGGGTGGTGTGGCCGCGCTCCGATTGGAAGCTGGCCCTGCGTTTGCCCAAGCCGGTGGCGGGCGCGGCCGGCCAGGCGATGCCGATCGGCGGCGAACTGTCGGCCGAACGGCTGGACCTGGCTCTGATGAGTCAGCTGACGCAGCGCCTGCCCTTTGATGCGCAAACCCATACCTGGTTGGCCGAGATGGCGCCGCAAGGGGTGTTGAGCCGACTCAGCGCGAGTTGGGAAGGCGCGCTGATCGACCCGCGCCGCTACCAGGTCAAGGGCCGGCTTGAGGGCTTGCAACTGGGTGGGCGCAAGGGCGGCGAGGAGCGTCTGGGCCTGCGCGGGCTGACGGTGCAGCTCGACGCCAGCGAGCGCGGTGGGCAAGCGCAGCTGAGCATGGCCGATGGCGCGCTCGAGCTGCCAGGCGTTTTTCGTGAAGCGCTGCTGCCGTTGCAAAGCCTGAGTGCCAAGCTGGACTGGCGCATCGAGGCAAAGCCCAAGCAGCCGACTCAGATTGAGCTGCGGCTGAGCCGTTTGGAGCTGGCCAATCAAGACCTGCGCGGCGAATTCGATGCGGTCTGGCGCAGCGGAAACCGGGCCGGCCAAAGCCGCTTGCCGGGCTGGCTGGAGCTGAACGGGCAGTTCGACAAGATAGCCGCGGCCCAGATCCACCGCTATTTGCCGCTGGCGGTGGGCGACGACACGCTGGACTATGTGCGGGATGCGCTGCGCGGCGGCGAAGCGCGCACTATCAATGTGCGCCTGCGCGGCGAGTTGGCGAAGTTCCCATTCGAGGGCGAGAAGGAGCGCGACGGGCAATTCCGCATCACCACGCAGGCCCGCGATATCGATCTGCTTTATGTGACCGGCTCCGCCGGCCAGCCCTCGAACTGGCCGGCGCTGGAGCATGTCAATGCCGACCTCGTGTTCGAGCGCGGCAGCATGCTGATCAAGGGCGGCCGCGCCAAGATGTTTGGCTATGAGCTGACCGGCATCAAGGGCGGCATCAAGGACCTCTTGTTCAAACATCAGCTGGAGATCGAAGGCAGCGGCAATGGCCCGGGCGCCGAGCTGTTGAAATTTGTGCGCCAGAGCCCGGTCAACGAGGCCAGCGGCGGCTTGCTGGCGGCGGCCAGCGCCAGCGGCGCGGCGAACTTGAAGCTGAGCCTGAACCTGCCGCTCAACGATATGGACAGGTCGGTGGTCAAGGGCGCTGTGCAGCTCATGGGCGGCGATTTGCGCCTGCGCCCCGACGTGCCGCTGATGGCCAATGCCACTGGTCGCATCGAGTTTGATCGCCAGGGCGTGACGCTGCAGGGCCTGCATGCCCGCGCCATGGGCGGCGAGCTCAGCATCGAGGGCGGCAGCCAGGCGGGCGGCGGCCTGCGCTTCACCGCCACCGGCGTGGCCACGGCCGAGGCCTTGCGGCGCATGCCCGAACTTGGCGCCGTCGCCAAGCTGGCACAAGTGGCCAGCGGCCAGACCAGCTACCGCCTGCAATTGGGTCTGCTGCAGGGTCAGGCCGACTATGCCTTGACCAGCAACCTGGTCGGCCTGGGTCTGGACTTGCCGGCGCCGCTGCGCAAGGACCCGGCCGTGGCCCTGCCGCTGCGCCTGCAGCTGAAGCCCGACGGTACGCGTGATGAGCTGCGCTTTGAGCTCGGTAATCTGCTGCAAGCGCATTTCCAGCGCGATGTGTCGGTCACGCCGGCGCGGGTGTTGCGCGGTGCTCTCAGTATGCAAGACAGTCTGCCGGGGCTGCCCGCCAGTGGCGTGCAGATGCAGGCCAATCTTGACAGCGTCAATCTGGATGCCTGGCAGGGCCTGACGCAGCGGCTGCTGGGCGCGCCGGTGGCGGGGAAAGACGGCAAAGAGGCTGAGTCGCTCGCCGGCCTGGGCAATGCCTATATGCCGACCCAGATTGCGCTGCGCGCCAATGCGCTGCAAATGGCCGGGCGTTCGTTGACCCGGGTGGTGGCGGGCGTGACGCAGGCGCCGGGGCCGGCGCAAAACACCTGGCGCTTCACGGTCGATGCCCAGCAGATGGCCGGCTTTATCGAGTTGCGGGCGGCTCAGGCCGGGCAGGCCGGGCTTGTTTTTGCGCGGCTGAGCCGCTTGTCCGTGCCGCGTCAAGAGGCCGAGGGCGTGGGCCAGATCTTGGACAGCCAGCCTGGCAATGTGCCGGATCTGGACATCGTCGTCGATGACTTCGAGCTGCGCGGCAAACGGCTGGGGCGGCTGGAGGTGCAGGCGGTGGCCAGCGGTCCGGCGCATGACTGGCGCCTGAGCAAGCTGCAACTGAAGGCGCCCGATGCGGTCTTGAACGCGACCGGCCATTGGCTCAAGGAACCCGGGCGCGCGCAGCGCCGTACCCAGCTGGATTGGAAGTTAGAGCTGCTGGATGCGGGTGATATGTTTGAGCGCATGGGCCAGGGCCGGGTCTTGCGCGGTGGGCGCGGCCAATTGACCGGCCAGCTCGGCTGGCAGGGTGAGCCGCTGTCGCCCGACTTTCCCAGCATGAGCGGTCAGCTCAATGTGGCCCTGGAGTCGGGCCAATTCCTCAATGTGGAGCCCGGCGTGGGCCGCTTGATGGTGGTGTTGAGCCTGCAGTCGTTGCCGCGTCGGTTCTTGTTCGATTTTCGCGATGTGTTCTCCGAGGGCTTTACCTTCGACGGGGTGACCGGTGATGTCAAGATCGAGCATGGTGTGGCGCGCAGCAGCAATTTGCGCACCCGCGGCGTGCAGGCCACCGTCTTGGTGGACGGCCAGGCGGACCTGGCGGCCGAAACCCAGAATTTGCGCGTGCTGGTGGTGCCCGAGTTCAATACCGGCGGCGCCTCTTTGGCCTATATCGCGATCAACCCGGCGATTGGCCTGGGTACGTTTTTGGCCCAATTGATCCTGAGCAAGCCGCTGGCGGCCGCCAACACGCGTGAGTTCCGTATCACCGGCAGCTGGGACGACCCCAAGGTCGAGCGGGTCGAACATCAGAGCGGCTTGTTCGGTTCACTACCGGCGCCAGCGGCCTCCGCTGCCTCCGCGGCCGAACCCGCTGCCAGCGCCCCCTGAGAAAGGTGATCACCATGAAAATTGCTGCCATTCAAATGGTCTCCGGCCCCGATCTCGCGGCCAATCTGGCGCGGGCCCGCCATTGGCTGGAGCAGGCCGCCGCACAAGGCGCCAAGCTGGCGGCCTTGCCCGAGTATTTCTGCCTGATGGGCCAGGCCGACAGCGACAAGCTGGCGCTGGCCGAGGCGCCCGGCGATGCCAATGCGCCTATCCAGCAGATGCTTAGCCGCGCCGCCGCCGAGCTGGGCCTGTATTTGATTGGCGGCACGCTGCCGATGCAGACGAGCACGCCGCAGCTAGTCCGCAACGCCTGCTGCGTCTACGGCCCGGATGGCGCGCAAGTGGCGCGTTATGACAAGATGCATCTGTTTCGCTTTGACAACGGCAGCGAGCGCTATGACGAAGGCCGCGTGCTGGAGGCGGGCACGGTACCGGTGGCCGCGCAATTGGACTCGCTGCGGGTCGCTTTGAGTGTTTGCTACGACCTGCGCTTCCCCGAGCTCTACCGCAGCCTGGGAGCCTGCGATCTGATCAGCGTGCCGGCCGCCTTCACCTTTGTCACTGGCCAAGCGCACTGGGAGCTGCTGCTGCGCGCACGAGCGGTCGAAAATCAGGCCTATGTCATCGCACCGGCCCAGGGCGGCCTGCATCAGAATGGCCGCAGGACCTGGGGCCACACGATGATTGTTGACCCCTGGGGTGAAGTCTTGGGCTGTTTGCCCGAGGGCGAGGGGGTGGTGACGGCCGATTTGGACCTCCAGCGGCTGGCGGCGATCCGGCGCCAGTTGCCGGCGCTGCAGCATAGGCGGCTGTGAATCTAGGGACGAATGCGATGAAAAGTCGATTTTGGAGCGCGCTTGTCAGGCTGATGGGGCTGGTCTGGGTGATCAGTCTGGCCGGCTGCGCCAGCCCGACCGACGCCCCCAATCTGGCCCTGGATCCGCAAGACAGCCTGCAAATGCGCGGCTGGGTGCCCGATCGTTTGAGGGGTCAGATCTTGCTGTCGCCGGTCACCGGCGGGCGCGCCACCGGCAGTTGGTGGGGTTCCAAGCTCAGCAATGCGGCGCTGCAGGAAGCGATCGAGGAGTCGCTGCGCGCCACCGGCATGCTGGCGCTGCGGCCGGCCAGCGGCGGCTTTTCAATGGAGGCCCAGCTGGTTGACCTGGAGCAGCCGGTGTTTGGGCTGAACACCAAGGTGGCGCTGACCATGGCCTACACGGTGGTCGACAAACGCAGCGGCACGGTGGTTTATCAGCGGCGCCTGCGCAGCATCTATGTGGCCGAGTTCACGGCCGCCATGGTGGACCCGAACGAGCGCCTGCGCCTGGCCACCGAGGGCGCGCTGCGCAGCAATATCAATTTGATGCTGCGCGACCTGATCGCGCTGGCGCTGAACTGATCAGCGCCTGCCGAACATCATTTGCCGGGCCAGTGCTTTTTTAAGCGGCGTGGCCGCCTGCAAGGCCGCCAAGGCGAGGCCGCGCGCAATTGGCAAGCCCGGCCATTGCCACGCGAACGTGCGAGCCAGGAAGTCGGTGGTGGCAATCATGGACCAGCGATCCGGCCCACGCTGCCATTCCACCCGGCGCAGCGCCGCGTCGATAGGGCCGCCGGCGCGCAGCGCGTCGACCAAGGCATAGGCGTCGCGCAGGCCCAGATTGAGGCCCTGGCCGGCGACCGGGTGCAGGGTCTGCGCGGCATTGCCGATGCGCGCGATGCGCCCGTCCATCAGGCTGCGTTCGGCGTTCAGCCCCAGGGCAAAGCACTTCAAAGGGCTGATCGCCTGCAAGCGGCCGACGCTGTCGGGCAGCAGGCTTTGCAGCACCGTCAAGCGCTGGGCGTCGGTCATGCCGGCGACATCGTCTTCGGCCTGCGGCACGCACCAGACCAGCGCCGCGCGGCGCTCGCCCGCCTTGGGCGCGAGGGGCAGCACCGCCACCGGCCCATGGCGCGTGAAGCGCTCGTAGGCCGCGCCCAGCGGGCTGTCAGCGGCCAGAGTCAGCGTGCCGACCCAGGCGTTTTGCTGGTAGTCATGCTGAACGGCTTTGCGCGCCTGCTCGGCGAACACGCCACCCTCGGCCACCACGGCCAGATCAAATTGCTCGGCGATGCCGGCGTCGACTTCCACGCCATCGCCCTGCGCCTTCAAGCCCTGCACCGGCGCGCCGAAGCGGCTGCTCAGACGCGCCGGCTCCAGTGCGACGCGGGCCTGCCAACGGGCTTGGAGAGGCGCGACCAATTGCCCGTAGCTGAGTACGGCCCCCAACTGGTCAAGGCCTTGTTCGGCCGCACTCAAGCGCACTTCGGGCTGCTGGCTGGCGCCGAACCAGGGGTGGCGCAGCAGTGCCGGCGTTTGACTGACGCTGACGCTCAAGATCGCCTGGGCCACCGAGGCATCCCAGGCTTGCAGGCGCTGCAGCAAATGCACGCTGCCCAGCCCCAAGGCCAGGGTGCGCGGGTCGCCCGCCACATCGCGTTCCAGTGGCCTGGCGTCGAAAACAGTGATGTGCGCCTTGGGGCACAGCTGCGCGGCCAACAGCGCCAGGGTCAGGCCGGCCGGGCCGGCGCCGACCACGGCCAAGCGCAGCCGGTCTGCGCTGACGGCTGAGGCGGCGTCCGGCGATTGAATTGTGCGCATAGCGTTTGATTTCGTTCCCGACGCTGCGGGCAATTGAACTGGCGCAGACTATAGCGGCCGGCCTGCGGTAGGCTGCGGGCTCTGTATTTGTCCCTTTGCGAAAGAATCCCCACATGCAATACCGTCGATTAGGCCGTAGCGGCCTGCAAGTCTCCGAGCTGTCGCTGGGCTCCTGGGTCACCTATGGCAAGCAGGTCGACACCAAGGCGGCGTCCGAAATGCTGGCCGCCGCCTTCGATGCCGGCATCAACTTCTTCGACAACGCCGAGGTCTATGCGCTGGGCCAGAGCGAGCAGGTGATGGGCGAGGCCTTCAAGGCCTTGAAATGGCCGCGCCTGAACTACATCGTCTCGACCAAGTTTTTCTGGGGTTTGGGTGGCGAAGGCAACCCCGTCAACCGCAAGGACACGCTGAACCGCAAATACCTGATGCAGGCGATCGACGGCTCCTTGAAGCGCATGCAACTGGATTTCATCGATCTGGTCTATTGCCACCGCCCCGACCCGCACACGCCGATCGAAGAGACGGTGCGCGCGATGAGCGACATGATCACCCAGGGCAAGGCGCTCTACTGGGGCACCAGCGAATGGTCGGCCGCCGACATCCGCGCCGCCTGGGAGATCGCCGAGCGTCACCATCTGCACAAGCCGGTGATGGAGCAGCCGCAGTACAACCTGTTCCACCGCAGCAAGGTCGAGCAGGAATATGCCCGCCTGTATGAGGACATCGGCCTGGGCCTGACCACCTGGAGCCCCTTGGCCTCGGGCCTGCTGACCGGCAAGTACAAGGACGGCGTGCCGGCCGGCAGCCGCGGTGCGCTCGACAATATGAGCTGGATGGTCGAGGGTCTGACCGACAAGGCCAAGAACGCGGCGGTGGCGCAACTGGCCGGCGTGGCGGCGGACTTGGGTGGCAATGTGGCGCAGCTGGCGATCGCCTGGGCCAATCACAACCCGCGTGTTTCGACCGTTATCCTCGGCGCCAGCAAGCTCGCGCAGCTGCACGACAACCTCGGCGCATTGGCCTTGACGCCTAAGCTGACGCCCGAGGTGCTGGCCCGCATCGACGCGATCACGGCGCCGCTGGCGAGCTAGACCTGACCCTGTCCTCAGGCCTGCGCTTCCTTGAGAACGCAGGCCATTTTTGCCCGATCAAGCGCTTTTGCGGCGGCTAACATCCGCGCTATGTTTTTGCGCTTGCTTTGTCTCATCTTGCTGACCGGCTTGGCCTTGCCGGTCGCTGCGCTACCGAGCGCCCCGCCGCCCGAGCCGCGCTTTGAGGCGATCGGCGGCGAGGCCATTCCGCAAGGTGTGATCGCGGCCCTGGTGCAGGACCGCGAGCATTTTCTCTGGATAGGCACGCCGACCGGCCTGCTGCGCTTTGACGGTTACCAGTTCAGAACAATAGGCCAGGACAGGCTCGGCTTTGTGCGCACGCTGCTGGCCGGCCGCGACGGGCGCTTGTGGATAGGCACCGAGGCGTCCGGCCTGGCCGTGCTGGACCCGCACAGCGAGCAGATCGCCTTCCATCGCAGCGATGCTGCCGGCAAGCGCGCCCCGGCGCCGACGATTCGGGCGCTGGCCGAGGACAGCGACGGCGCGATCTGGGTCGGCAGCGTCGGCGGCGGCTTGGAGCGTTTTGATCCGGCCACGGCGAGCTTCACGCGCTTTCGGCGCAGTGCGGCGGCCGCCAGCCTGCCCGATGACCGCGTGCAGGCGCTGCTGGTGAGCGCGAACGGCGATCTTTGGGTCGGCAGCTGGGCCGGCCTGAGCCGGCGCCCGCGCGGCCAGGACCGCTTTGAGACCGTGTTCTCCAGCCCGCAGGATGTCGGCGGCCTGCACGGCAAGAACGTCACCAGCCTGTTCGAGGCGGCCGATGGGCGCCTCTGGGTAGGCACCCAGAAGGGCGATTTGATCATCGTCGACCCCGGTTCGGGCCAGGCGCAGGCGCTGCAGCGCGGCAGCGGCGGCGGGCCGGCCCGCGGCGAGATCTTGAGCATGGCGGCGACGTCGCGGGGGCAGGTCTGGGTCGGGACGGCCGTCGGGCTGGAGATCTTTGACGGCCGTGACGGGCGCCTGCTGCAGCGCCTTCAGCATGATGTGCGCAAGCCCGCCGGCCTGCGCGGCAATGATGTCCGCACGATCTTGCTCGACCGCGCCGGCTGGGTCTGGCTGGGCGGCTATGGCCTGGGCCTGCAGCGTCACAATCTGCGCAATCTCAGCGTGACGGTGTTGGCCGCCGACGCGCAAACCGGCCGGCCCTTCGAGGACGCCAATGTGCGCAGCCTGTTGCAGCTCGACAGTGGCGAGATCTGGGCCGGCACCGACGCCGGCGGCGTGATGGTGCTAAGCCCCCAGCTTGGTGTGCTGGCCACGCTGCGGCCGGCGCGGGCCGGCGGCGCGCAGTCGGCCAGCCGGGTCTCGGCGATCGCGCAGACCAGCGACGGCAAGGTCTGGGTCAGCGATGAGGCCGGCCTCTACCAGTTCAGTCGCGAGCGCCGGCAACTGCGCCAGTTGCCCCTGGTCGGCGGCTATTCGCGCCGGCTCCGGGCCGGCAGAGATGGCGATCTGTGGATAGGGACGGCGGACGGACTGTATCTGCTGAAGGCCGGCGCCGATCAGCCGCAGCGCCTGCTGCAACTGGGTGGGCTCGAGTTGAAGGGCAGCATCAACGCCATCGAGACCGTGGCCGACGGCGGCCTCTGGGTCGGCGCCGAAAAGGGGCTGTTCTATCTGGCGCGCGGCGCCAGCCAGCTGCAGCCGGTGGCCATGCACAGCGACCCCGAGCTCAGCCAGCCCTCGGTCACCGGCCTGCTGATGGGGCGGGCCACCTTGTGGGTGGACACCGCCAAGGCCGGCCTGCACCGGCTGGAGCGCTGGGACGGCCAGGACGGCAATACGGCCGAGTTCGAGCGCGTCAGCGAGCGCTTCGGCTCGGACGGCACCGCGTTCGGCGCCAATTTGCTGGAGGACAGCCTCGGCCGCATCTGGACGCACCGCCATATCTACGATCCACAGCGCCAGCGCCTGGACGAGCTGACGCCGGCCGACGGCGTCGACTTTGGCACCGGCTGGTTCCGCTCCTACACCCAGCTCAGCGACGGCCGCTTGCTGTTCGGCGGCAGCAAGGGTTTGCTGCTGGTCAGCCCCGAGGCCTTCAAGCATTGGGACTATGTGCCGCCGCTGGTGGTGTCCGATTTGCGCATAGGCGGCCAACATCAGGCCGCCGGGCTGGCCGCGGCCGGCCTACGGTTGACGCCGGCGCAGCGCAGCTTCAGCGTCGAATTTGCCGCGCTCGACTACAGCAAGCCGTCGCGCAACCGCTACCGCTTCAAGCTGGAGGGCTTTGACGCCGACTGGACCGAGACCGGCGCCGACTTCCGCGTCGCCAGCTACAGCAATCTCGACCCCGGCCACTATCGGCTGAAGGTGCGCGGCAGCAACCGGGTCGGCGACTGGAGCCCGCAAGAGTTGGACATAGGCGTCGATGTGCTGCCGGCCTGGTGGCAGACCTGGTGGGCGCGCCTGCTGATGGTGCTGGCGACGCTGGCGCTGGTCTACGGCGTCGTGCGGCTGCGCACGCGGCTGCTGCTGCGCCAGCAGCTGGCGCTGGAGCAAAGAGTCGATGAGCGCACGGCGGAGCTGCAGGCGCTGTCGCTGGCCTTGCAGCAGAAGTCCCAGGCGCTGGAAGAGGCCAGCCTGACCGACCCGCTGACGGGCCTGCGCAACCGGCGCTTTCTGGCCCAGCATATCGATAGCGATGTGGCGCTGGCGCTGCGTACCGGCGCCGATCTGGTCTTCTTCCTGCTCGACATCGACCATTTCAAACAGGTCAACGACTCGCATGGCCATGCCGCCGGCGACGCCGTCCTGATGCAGATGCGCGAGCGCTTGCTGAAGGTTTTCAGGGCCGGTGACTATCTGGTGCGCTGGGGCGGCGAGGAGTTTTTGATCGTGGCGCGGGGCAGCACGCGCGCCCATGCGGCCGAGCTGGCCGAGCGCGCCCGCGCCATGGTGGCCGACCACCCCTTTGTGCTGGACGATGGCCGGCTGCTGCACCGCAGCTGCTCGGTCGGTTTTGCCGCCTTCCCGCTGGCACCGCAATACCCGAGCGCGCTTGACTGGAGCGCTGTGGTTGACGTCGCCGATGCCGCCCTTTACGCCGTCAAGCGGGCCGGCCGCAACGGCTCGCTGGGCGTGGTGTCGGCCCAGGCCGGCTCGGCCGAGGCCTTGCACATGATTCTGCGCGAGGCGGTGCGCTTGCCCTTGGCGGACTTGCTGGCCCGTGGTGAGCTGGCGCTGGCCGGCTCAGTCCTGCAGAGCGGCCAGCCGCTCGACCGTGCCCACGTCGACCCAAGCCCCGTTCAGTAACTCGGCGCCGAGCTTGCGGCGCCGGATCGCGTCCTCCAGGCAGGGCCGCAGCGCCGCCTTGGTGCCCGGTTCAATGCGCTCGAACAGGCGGCGGCGGAACAGGCCAACGCTGGCCCAGGTGTAGCGTGGCCCTGTGGTGTCGCTGAGTGCCAAGCCCTCCGCGCTGATGCCAAAGTCGCCCTTGGGGTGATGGGGGCTGTTGTGGGTCAGCCAGAGCTGCGCGTCGAGTTCGCTGCGCAGGAAACGCTCGGCGGCGGCGGGCTCGAAGCGGAAGTCCGGCAGGAACACATCGCCAGCGACGACCCAGAAGGCGTCGTCAGCGGCGGCCGGACATAACAGCGGCAATGCACGGGCAATGCCACCGGCCGTCTCCAGCGCACCGACCGGCTCCATCGATTCATCACTGAAATGCAGACGCACGCCGAAGCGCGCACCGTCGCCAAGCTGGGCCGGGAACTGCTCGCTCAGCCACGCGGTGTTGATGACGATATCGTGCACGCCGGCCGCGGCCAGCGCCTCAATATGAAACTCGATCAAGGGCTTGCCGCGTACGCACAGCAGCGGTTTGGGGGTAGTGTCGGTGAGCGGCCGCATGCGCTCACCGCGCCCGGCCGCGAGGATGATGGCTCGCATGGGGCTGCAGTCTAGGTGATGCGCGCCCGGTCGGTGCCAGGCGCCGTCAATGCTTGGCGATCACCTTGACCGAGGCATTGGCCTTGCTGGCGTCGATATAGCCTATCGCCCCCGGCGTGCTGGCGACGAACCTGAGCACATCCTCGTCGCTGCCCAGCTCGCGCGGCGGCTTGGCGCCGCCGGTGAAGATCTGCCGCGCCCACAGCACCTTCAGCTGCGACGGCGACTTCTTCAAGACCTTGTTGCCGAATTCTTCGCGTACCTGGCCGTCCTTGATGTCCACCGGTGTGGCCTCGGCCCCGCCGGGAAAGGTTTTGGTCTGGCCGAGAAAGATCTTGCTGACCTGTGCCGAGTCGATGCTGTCGGCATTGCCGGGGTGACCGATGACGGCGACGTCGGCCGCAGCATGGTGGGTGATGGCAAGCAGCAAGGCCAAATACAGGGGTTTGCAATCCATGGACATGATCTGCTCAGAAGATGAGGTCATAGGACACCGTCACCAGCTTGCGCGTGCTGTCGGTGCCGTCCAGGAAGTCCCAGCGGCTGCGGTCCACCTGCAGTTTCAGACTGCTGCTGTCATTCAGTTGGTAGCGCAGCGAGACGCCGATATTGCTGTCGGTCTCGACATGCCGGGAGGCGTCGCCGGCGCTGTAGGCGCGCAGCTCGCTGACGGTCAGCATCGGCAAGAAGTTGCCGATCCGGTAGCCGCCGCCGATCATGTAGCCGCGGTAGCTGCCGCGTGCCGGCGTGCGGGTGATGCGTGAAAACTCGCTGCGCGCTACCCAATTGTCGAGGTCGATATTGAAGGCCGCCGAGCTGAAGGTCTGTGGCGACGATTCACCGAACTTCTGCGGGTCGGGCGAGGTTTGCAGCGGCCCCTCAGGGAACCAAGTGACCGAGCGCTGCTTGGACTTGTTGTACGAGAAACGGGCGGTGAACCAGTCGCGGTTGAGCTCCAGATCGATGCCCAGCATATGGTCCCAGCTGACGTCCTGGCGCTCCGGGCGCCCCAGCTTGCCGATCGGGGCTTCCTTGGCATGCTCCTGGCCTGCGTAGGCGTTGGATTTGACAGCCCAGCCGCCGATGTCATCGCGGTAGGTGAGGTTGGCGCCGTTGTAGTTGACGACCGCCCAGCCATAAACATCCGGCGGCACGCGCACCCAGCTGTAGGCAAAGCTGACGTCCTGGAAGTCCGAGAAATAGAACAGCGGCAGGCGTTTGCGGCCGGCCTGCAGCGTGAATTTTGGGCTGAGGTTGTAGCTCAAAAAGGCCCATTCGATCTCCAGCTTGGCCTGCTTTGCGGCATGCCGGGCCATCAGCTGGCCGGTGAAGGAAAAGTCGGATGTGAAATTGACGCTGCCTTGCAGGCCCGCCCGCGATTCGGGCTCCAGGGTCCAACTGGTCTCGTAGACCGAGCCATGCGAGAAGTCGGCCACATAGCAGGCCGGGCATTTGGGCCAGGTTTGCGCGGTGGGGTAGCCGATGTCCAGGCCCTTGGCGCTGAAGACACGACCGGCGGTCACATTGGCAAAGCCGGAGTAGCTGTAGTCGATGGCGGACGCCGCGCCGCCGCCCAGCAGCAAGGCCATGGGCAACAGAATGCTTGTCAATTTGACAGCGGGGAGTGCTCTCATCTTCCGTCCTTTCTTCCTCGCTTGAATGGGATGGGGCGGCGTCATCCCAGAATGAAGCCAGTGGAACGGTATCGGCATCGCGCGTGATTTCTTGACCGCTGCGTGGCAGCGCTGTGTCTTGCGGCGCGGTATTGTGGGCGCCGGGTCAGGCAGCCAAAGCCCGCGCATCCAGCCAGGCCGTCAGATC
>JADMJQ010000053.1:23602-33766 GCA_018780415.1 Roseateles sp.
AGCCTTGTCCGTCCTGGACGCCGATGCTGCGCAGCTTCAAGGCCATCGCTTCGGTCTCAATGCCCTCGGCAATCACGTCCAGGCCAAGCGCTTGCGCCAAGCTTGAGATGGCCTCCAGCATCGCGTGCTGGCGCGGCGAATTGCCGCCTTCGGCGATGAAGGTGCGGTCAAGCTTGACGGCGGTCAGCTCCAAATCGGCCAACTGCCCCAGCGACGAGTAGCCCGAGCCGAAGTCGTCCAGATGCACGCCGCAGCCGAGCGCGCGGCAGCATTCAATGAAGGCGCGCGCCGCCTGCGCATCTTCGAGGAAGCTCGATTCCGTCAATTCCACGTCAATCAGCCCACCGCATTGGTCCTGGGCTGCTTTCAAGCTCTGCGTCAGTGAAGCGTCATGCACCAGCTGTTTGGCGCTGACGTTGACCGAGACGCGCAGGGGCCGCCCGTCTGCGGCCCAGGCCGCTGCTTGCTGCGCGGCCGTTTGAATCACCCAACGCCCGATGCGCACAATCAGGCCAGTGGTCTCGGCGCGCGGGATGAACTTGTCGGGTGGGATGTAGCCGAGTTCTGGGTGCTTCCAGCGTATCAGGGCTTCCACGCTGTGGACCTGGCCGTCGACCAGGCCGACCTTGGGCTGATACCAGAGCTCAAGCTCATGGCGGTCCAGCGCTCCATGCAGTTGAGCATCCAGCCACAAGCCCTCGGCCAGCTCGTCGCGCATGCGGCTGTGATAAAGCTGGAAGCTGTTTCCTGCGCGCGTCATCGCCGAGTGCATCGCGGCGTCCACCGCCATTTCGAGGTCATCGGCCGTGGCCGCGTGCTCCGGTATGCGCGCCGCGCCAATGGCGGCGTGAAGGCGAATCTGCACGCCGGCCACCACAAAGTTCTGGGACAGCTCCTGCAAAATCTTGCCACTGAGCGCGGCTAACTCCGCATCTTCGCGGGCACCTTCTGCCTGCAGCCGGAACTCCGGGCCGCCGAGCCGACTCACCATCCAGTCAGGCGGCACCGCCTTCACAATGGCGTCCGCCGCTTGCTTCATCAGCCCTTCCGACTGCGTCATCCCCAGCATGCCCCGCAGTGAGCGATAGTCCAAAATACCCACGGTCATGATCGTGGCCGAGCCGCCCGACGCGATGGCCGCGTCCAGGCGCAGCCGTGATGAATAGCCGTTGGGCAGGCCGGTGATGCGGTCTTGTGTTGCGAGTTCGTAGAGGCGCCGCTGGTTGGCGAGGTCATCGGTGATGTCGACGCCGGAGCAGACCAAGTAGGTGTCCTCGTCCGAGCCGCCACGCACCAATTTATTGCGCCAATGGATCTGCCGCAGCCCCTGCTTCGTGTGGACGGGCCGCACGGTTTCGAACGCCTCATCTTGCTCGAAAAAATCCGCGACATTGGCCCTGGCCTCAGCCTGGTGCGACGCAGGAAGGAACAATTTATGCGCGTCGACACCGATCATGTCGGCCTCTTGCATGCCGGTGCCTTCTTCGCACAGCCGGTTGAAGCGCCTGACCTTGTAGTTGCGGTCGATGACGAGCACGAGGGAATTCACATCCGAGACAATTTGCTCGGCAAAGCCCAGCGCTTTTTGCATCGCCGCCATGATGCCGTCGACATCATCCGCACGGCTGGCCAAGCCACCCCATAGCCCGACCCCGGTCTTCTTGCCGAGCAGCACCAGTTCAATGCAGGGGGCGGCGCGGACGGTGAGTCGTATGCACTCGGTCACCGCCCCGAGCGCCCTGAGCTGCTGCGCCTGCTCGCTCGACAGCTTCAAGCAGGTGCTGCCGGCGCCCATGTCTTGGTTCAGCGTCAGCACATCCGAGCCCTGTCCGAAAGACCAACGCGGGCTCTGGCCGTCTTCGCCCAATGTGCTCAACGCGGGCTGCACATGCAAATTGTTGGGGCTCATACGGCGGGGCGCCTCGGTTGAATAGCGGAACAGCAGGCCTTGTACTCCGGCGTCATTGAAAATGATAAATGCAAATATAACAATATATTGGCGCCGCCGGCGTCTGCATATTTGCCGAATACATCGGCTTTTTGCCAACTATTTGACCCCATGGCCCTGGCTGCGATGCCCTCTCAATCACGCGCCGCGTGAATGCTTTCGGGAGCGGCCGAGGTGCCGCGTGTTGGGTCTTGCCTACTGCCTCCGCCCTTCCCGAATATGGGCCATATGCGCCTGGGCGCCTTGCTGGCGAGCGGCAGCGGCGACATCCTTGCTGACGATGGTCTTGCCAATCGGCGCAAGCGCGATGCCGGCCAGTTTCAAATGCTGGATGCCAAACGGAATGCCGATGATGGTGACGAAGCACAGCAGGGCCGAACCGACATGACCGAGCGCCAGCCACAGGCCGGCAAAGATGAACCAAATGATGTTGCCAAGCAGCCCGAGGCTGCCGGTGCCGATATCTTGCTGGTTGGACAACTCATGCCTGCTGATGGCCTCTTTCCCAAACGGAAGGAAGGCGAATTGGCCGATCACAAAGCAGGCCTTGCCCCAGGGGATGCCGACAATCGTGATGAACGCAATCAAACCGGCGAACCACCAGCCCAGGCCCATGACAAAGCCGCCCAGAATGAACCACAAAAGATTGCCGATAGCGCTCATTGCTGTTTTCCTATAGCTAACTTCTTACTTGAAGCATACCGAAAACTTGGCCCGCGCATATCAGGGCATGCCGTCACTACTCGTTGGCCAGTGCCGACAAGGCCAGCCCCGCCTCCTGCCGCGCCGGCTGCAGCCGCGCCAGCTGCGTGAGCAGATCGTGGGCCGCCGCCCTATCGGCTGGATTGCCGCTGCCGGCCAGCGCCTGGGCCATGCGCAGAAGCGGGTCGTAGGCGGGCCTGAAGTCGGTGCTGGTGGCCAGCACCGCCAGCAGCGGCCCTTGCACCTGGGCCAGCATCACATGCAGATTGTTGGAGGGCTTGATATGCAGGCCGGCCTCGATGAACTGGCGGCGGGCGGCGCGGTAGGCGGCCAAGCGCGGCTCGGCGGCTTCGTCGGGCACCGGCTGGGCGCTCAGTTCCTGCAGCAAGCTCAGCAGGCGTTCACGCGGCGCCGAGTCGGGCGCGTAGGTGATGCGCGGCGCCAGATGGGCGACGACCGGGTGGTCGTCGGTGTTGGCCGGCGCTTCGCCCGCAAAGGCGGACAAGGCGGCCGGGCCGGCGACATAACTGCCCAGCAGCGCGTACTCGTCCTCAAGCCCGAAGCGCGCTGGCGGCGTGGCGAAGGTCGCCGCCGCTAGACGCGCTTTTGCCGCTGCCAGGCTGATTGATCCGGCTGTCGGGCGGCCTATCAGACCCAGCACCGGCGTCTCCAGGCTGTTATTGGCCAGGACGGCGCTGGCATCCGGGTAGGCGATCAGAAATGACCGCACGATGCTGCGCAGGGTGAGCAGATCGAGCTGGTGCAGCGGCAGCCATTGGCAGAACAGGCCGCCGTCGGCCAGCCTGGCGCGCACCGCTTGGAAGTGTTCGACCGTGTAGAGCGCGCCCGAACCGCTGCGCGCCGGGTGAAAATTGTCCGAGATGATGACGTCGTAGGCGCTGCTGCCCGCCCGGACATAACGGCGCGCATCGGCGGCCAGCAAATGCAGATTGGGGCGGGCCTGGCCTTCGTTCAGGCGCTCGGTGAAATGCGCGGACGCCTGGATGACCTCGGGCAGCAGCTCCACCGCATCGACCTGCAGCGTCGCGTCGTCAGCCGCCGAGGAGGCCGTCATGCCGGTGCCAAGACCCAGGAACAAGGCCTGTTTGGGCGCGGGGTGCAAAAGCAACGGCAACAAGGCCTGGCGAGCGTCGAACGCGAGGCTGGAGCTGCTGCCTTCTTGCTGGCGGTTGTTGATGCGCAGGCGTGACACGCCGTTGGCGTCTTCGACCACGCTGACGGCGGCCATCGCGCCCTCTTGGTAGCTCAGAATGCGGCCTCCCTCGGGCACATCGACAAAGGCCAGCGGCGGCGTCAGCAAGGCCAGGGCCACGGTGGCCGCCGCCGGCGCCAGCGCCAGCCGCCAGCCAGGCGGCGGAATCAAGGCCAGATAGCCCAGCGGGATCAAGAGCAGCGTCCATTTGCTACCCAGCAGTGGCACCAGCATAACGCCGAAAATGAGCGGTGCAAAGGCCGCGCCCAGGGTGTTGAAACCGATCGCGCGGCCGAAGCTCAAGCCGGTTTGGCTGGCTTGTGCGCAGAGCTGGCTGAACAGCGCGCCCATCAGCAAGGTCGGCAGGGCGAAGGCGGCGACGGCCAGCGCCGCTTCCACCGCCAGCGCCGCCGCCATGCCCGGCCCCAGGCTGCTCAGCAGCATGGCCTGCAGCCACTCGGCCGCCCACAGGCTGGCCGTGCCGAGCAGGCAGGCAAGGGCCAGGGCCGCCAGCAGTTTGGTGGAGCTGTCCGCCTTGTCGGCCAACCAGCGCTGCCAGGCCGCCGCGCCGGCGGCGGTGCCGATCAGGTAGACCGTCAGCAGCATGGCAAAGGTGTAGACGGTGTCCTCGGCCACCTGGCTGAGCACGCGCACCACCAGCACCTCGTAGGCTATGCCCAGCAGGCCGGTCAGCGCCAGCCGCATCAGCATGGCGTGCTGACCGGGCTGCGCTGTCTGCGTGAGCACAACACGGGCCGATTCACCGCGCAGCGCGAACAGTGCAAGCGCCGCACAGCCCAGATTGAGCGCCACGCAGAGGGCGGCCGTGCGTGTCAGGCCAAGCGTTGGAATTAACCAGAAGGCGCTGGCCAGCACGCCGAGCACGGCACCGGCCGTGTTGCTGGCATACAGCGCGGCAATCGACCGTGAGGAACCACGCCACTGCGCCACCACCCGCTCCAGCGCCGGCAGCGTCGCGCCCATCGCCACGGTGGCTGGCAGCAGCAAGAAAAAACTGCCGCCGAAGGCGACCGCCCATTGCCAGGCCGGGCTGGGCCGTGCGCCGATCAGGCTCAGCAGCGCCGCGCTGGCCGGTGCCATCATGAACATCAAAACCAGGCCCCAGGCCGCGATGCATAACTCCAAGGCCGCATACCAGCGCAGCGGCCGCGTCGTGCGCTCGATGCGGGCCCCCAGCCCCAGGGCGCCCAGCGACAGGCCGCCAAAGAACGCCGCCACCACCGCCAGCACGGCGGCCGATTCATGGCCCAACCAGAGCCCGGCCTGCTGGGTCCAGACGACTTGATAGCCCAGGCCGGCGAAGCCCGAGGCCAGCATCAGGGCCAGCGCGGCGCCTGTGCCTTTTGTTTGACCGGTGCGCATCGTCAGCCGCTGAAACCGATTTGGTAACCCCAGGAATCGAGCTTGGCCGGGATCGCGTTGAAGGCCAGGCTGACGCGGCGCGCGCCGGCGTTCGGCGGCACCGCATGCATCAAGTAGCTTGGGAACAGCACCATATCGCCGGGCGCGGGCATCGGGCTGATCCACTTTTCGGCGTTGTAAGGGCCGGTGACGACGCCGGCATGGTCGTTCTTGAATGAGAAGTCATGCCCGCCCGGCGACTTCATGAAGACCGTGCGCGACGAGTCATCGGTGGGCGTCAGATAGACCACGCCGGAGATGAAGCTGTTGGCGTGGTTGTGCATGGCCTGGCGGCCGCCGGGGTCCAGCAGATTGACCCACATCTCCTTCAGCGACCAGCCCATGTGCTCACCGAACATCAGCGCACCGAACTCGCTCAATTTCGGCGTGATCAGCTCGGCCGCCGCCACCAGCAGGGGGCTCTCGCTGGGCCGCAGCATGCGGGTGTGCGAGAGCTGGGCCGAGGCATTGTTCTCCTGCAGCGCGGCTTGGCTGAAGTGCACCAGCAAGGCCTCGACCAAGGCCGGCGGCAGCGCGCTCGGTGCGCGCAAAAAGGGCGTAGGAAAGAGGCCGAAAACTTCGTCGTTGGACATATGCGGGAGCCGGCTTCAGCCGAATATGGTGGCGATGCGCAAGAGCGACCAATAGGCGGCCAGCGAACCGATCATGTAAAGCATGACGGTGCGCGCCTTGGGCGCCAGGGCCCACTTGGCACTCAGCCGCCATAGCAGCCAAGCCAGCGCGATGGTCAGCAGTTGGCCGATCTCGACGCCGATATTGAAGGTCAAGAGCGCGACCCAGAGATGCTGATCCGGCAGGCCGATCTCCTTCAGCGCGCCGGCAAAGCCCAGGCCATGAACCAGACCGAACAAGAACGCCACCAGCGCCGGCCAGCGCCGTGCGATCGTCTGGCGCTGGTGCAAGGCCTCGGCCGCGACCAGCACGATGGACAGCGCGATCACCGCTTCCACCGGCGGCGGCCGCAGCACCAGCAGCCCGAGGGCGCTGCTCGCCAACGTCAGGCTGTGGGCGACGGTGAAGGCGCTGATGGTCCAGATCAGCCGGCGCCTGAAGCCGACCAGCATCAGCATCGCGATCACGAACAAGAGATGGTCGATGCCGGCCAGGATGTGCTCGACGCCGAGCAGCGTGTAGGCCCAGGCGATCTCGCTCAAGCCCCGTTTGTCATCGGCCGAGCCGTACAGCTGCACGGTGGGTTGGCCGGCGGTCAGCGTGTAGACGCGACTTTGGCCGTCGAGCCAGAAGACCTTGACCATCACCGCCGAATAGGCCTTGCCCACGCCCTCCATGGCCAGCCGCCCGCTCAGGCCGGCGGCGCCGCAATGCAAGACATTGCCCTCGACCTGGCAGCCCTCGGGCCAAACCGGCTGCAGCACCTCGGCCGGCGCGCGCTTTTCGCTCGCCGTCCATTGCCAGAAAAATTCGCCCCGGTGCACCTCGCGCAGCTGCATCTCGGCCATGCTCATTTCGTGCGCGCCCACGGACCCAGTCAACAGCACCAGGCCGGCCAACAGCATCTTGAACAGCCGCAACATCATGGCTTGGCGGCCTCGAACTTGACGCTGTACTTCTTCGCCAGCGCGCGCACGGCAGCGGTGCGCTGCTCGGCCATGGTGGCGTCGGTCCAGTCCTGCAGCAGCACGCCGCGCAAGGTCTCGAAATTGGCCGGCGCGGCCGCGCTGATCGCTTCCAGGCGCATCGCGCGCCAGCCTTCGCGGGTGGGCAGCGCGCGCCATTCACCGGGCGGCAGCGCCTCCAAGGCTTTGGCGCACTCGGGCCCATAGCTTTGCACGATATTGTCGTGAGGGCGCCCCTTGAAGACGCGCAAACCGGCGCGGGCGTCGCCGGGTGTGCCGGCGTTCAGCTCGGTGACAAAGGCGCGCACGGCGGCTTCGTTGTTGGCGCTGCTATCGCCAGACAGTGCGGCTTCTTGAAAGTCGTAGCGGGCGGGTTCGTCGTATTTGGCGCGGTTTTTCTCGAACCAGGTGTTGAGGATCTTGTCGTCAACGGCGGGCAGCTTGGTGTTGGCATCGACCACGCTGAGCGCCTTGAAGATCACCCGCTCGCGGATGCCGGTGTCGCCGCGGTCGACCTGCAGGGCCAGGCCTTCGCGGTACAGCACCTCGTTGTCCAGCCAGACCTGGCGCAGCGCGCTCAGTTCTTCGGCGCTCGGTTCGCGGTTGCGCGAGGCCTTGAAGATCGCGATCGCTTCGCTGTCCACCTCGGCGCCGACCACGATGGTGTGGGGGTCGTCGCGGTCCGCCAGCATGTAGTGATCGGCCGCAAACAGCAGCGCGCCAAAGAACAGGAAATGCAGCAGCGGCTCGCGCAGCCAAATGGGCCAGCTGCCTGTGGCGGAGGGGACGGTGGTGGTGGACATGACGAGTGAGGCTCTGAGACGCAGCAAAGCGGCGGATCTTATGACTCTGTCATGTCAGGATGAAGACGGTCGTGGCAATGAAAAAAGGCGCCGGACAATGCCGCCCGGCGCCTTCAGGTCTTGCGATTTGGCTGGCTTGACGCTTACTTAACGCCGGCCACCACCGTCGCGCCGTTCACCTGCACATAGATCGGGTTGCTGTAGAACCACAGATCGGCCCAGGCCGCGACGTCGTTGGCGACCATCTTCTGGCCGTTGACGGTGGGCAGATGGCTTGGGCAGCCGTTGAACTCGGTCGTGCCGACGGTGGTGCAAGCAATCTTCAGCTTGGTGGTGTCGCCGGCATTGGTGTAGACGTCGGCCATTGGGCTGCCGTTGGCATCGGTCTCAAACGGCACCGACGCGGGCAGGTTGCTGCCGCGCAAACGCAGGTATTGCGAGGCCTGCACCGCTGGGATGCGGTAGGTCATCTTCAACAAGGGGCTGTTGTCGACGCTGGACGCGACCGTGGCCCACGGCGTGCCGCCATTGCCGCTGAAGGTCTTGATCACCGCTGCCGAGGTGTTCTTGGCCGCGGCAGGTACCGTCGCCATATTGGGGTTGGCCAACCAGGTGTTGGGCCACTGACCGGCGTAGTCTGCGCTACCGGGCGTCTTGTAGCCGGTCACCATGCCGCGCACCAGATCGATGTGATCCAGCACCGGCATATTCAGCGGCTGGTCGATGCCGACCTGCTTCAGCGATGGGTTGGCGAAGGTGTAGGGCGCGTAGTTGCTGCCGGCCGGGTCACGCACGACCACGGTCACGACGATCTCGGCGCCCGGGCGCACGACGAGCTTCTCGCCCATGGTGGCGCAGCCGCTGGCTTCGACCGAACGGTTGTTGGCGGCGGCCGCAACGGCCAAGGCCTCGACCTGTGCATTCGTGCGCGCGGCAGGGCCGGCATACGAGGCACAGGCAACGAAGGCCAGGCGGTCGATCAACTGGCCGCTGGAGGCGAAGTTATTGCCGCTGCGCAGGCCGTCAACAATGGTCTGCGGGCGCAGCTTGTCGGCGCCGTTGCGCACCAGGGTGTAGTTGCGCTGGTATTCGCCGGGGTAGAAGTCTTGTGTCGAGCGGCGGTCATCCGGGCCGAAGCTGCCGCGGTTATGCCAGTCGGACGAAGCGAAGAACCAGTAGTTACGGCCTTCGCCGAGCAAGGCGTCCCACACGCCGCCGACCTGGGCGCCGTAGACTCCGGTGCCGCCCCAGGTGGTGCCGCCGACCGAGTCCACCTTGACGCCGCCGATGGTGTTGCGCTGCGGGTAATACTCGCCGCGGTCATCGGAAGCGCCGTGGCCGGGCTGGGTCTCGAAGCCGAAGGCGATGCCGGGGCCGGCGTTGTTCAGATTGCGCAGGTGCTCGATATTGAAGCCGTTGTTGCCGTCCGGGTTGAACGGGCCGGCGCGCTCCAAGTGGGCGGGCACGTAATAGCTGCCATTGGCGTGGTTCTGCGCCATCCACTTGATCGCCTCGACGGTCTTCAAATGGCCGCGGTTGCCGACGCCGGTGCCGCTGGCGGGGATCAGCTTCTGGGCGGTGGCGTTCCAGCTTGGGTCGGCGGCGTTCAGGCTGCCATTGACCGAGCAATTCCAGTTGTTGCCGATGGCGGAACCGGTCACATTGCCGCGGCTCTTGTCGGTGTCATTGCGGTCAAAGCAATACGACCATTGGGCCAGTGCATTGGCATTGCCCAGTGGTGTGTAGCCGGGGCTGTTGGGCAGCGTGGCGCTGTCCAAAGCCAGCGGCATCTGGCCGGTGATGATGGTCATCGAGCTGTGCTCATGGCCGGCCACGACCGACTCCAGGCCCAGGAACATCGGTTGGTTCTTGGCGGCAGCCAAGTATTCCAGCAGCGGGTACTGGAACTCTTGCAACGACTGCCAGCGCCACATATTGCCGTTGCCGGCGGTGCCGCCGTTGTCGCCCTTGATGGCGGGCTTGCCGATGCTATTGGCCCAGGTCGTGGTCGGGCCCTTGCCTTGGACATAGGGATAGGCCGGTGTGCTCAGCGAGGCGTCTTCCACCAAGGTGCAGTTGCGGTTGCCGGTGCCGCCGTGGCCGGCTTGCACGAACCAGTCCAGACCCCAGGGGCTGTCGGTGCTCTTGTCGGTGACCTTCTTGACCAGCTTTTGCATCGAGATCGAGCCGTCGGAGCAGGTCGTGTGGTTGTGGAAGTCACCGGCCACATATTGACCGGCAACTTTGCCGGCTGCGCTGGCAACCGTTGGGGCTAGGCCCAAGCCGCTGGTGGCGATGGCCGCGACTGCCGCGAGGGCGAGTTGGCTCTTGCTGAAACCGAATTTCATGGAAACAACTCCTGATTGTTCTGGGGGGGGAGGGATAAAGGACGGGGGTAAGGTGCTGGCCGCGTCCGCTTTGACCGGCAGCATGCGGCGCGATGGTAGTGAGCGCCGGTGACCTGGGCGTGACGGTTTG
>JADMJQ010000053.1:33776-47210 GCA_018780415.1 Roseateles sp.
CCTGATGGCCTACGCAAAGCCGGCTTGGGGCCTGGGCTCAGCTCTCGTAGTCGACGCTGAGCTCGGCCGCAATCGGGCCGCTGTGTTCAAACACCAGCCGCAGCGGGTAGCTGCGACCCAGCTCCAGCCGGTGCTTCAGCCCCAGCAGGCGGATGAAGGTGCCGGTTTCGCTGAGCTCGTACTCCTGGCCGGCAGCGAGCGCGAAATTGACTGCTGTATCCGTCTGCGTACCGCCCATCTCGGCGCCGCTGGCCACAGGTGTTTCGACGCTGATCAGCCGGTCCGCCAAGGTCACTTCGTCGAACTTCATGCAGACGATGGCCGTGCTGGCGCCGGCCGCCGAGGCGCGCGTCCAGGGGTGGGTGATGCGCAAATTGGCGGCGAAGAATTCGCAGGCGCGGGCTTTCGGCAGGTAGGCCACCAAACCGGTGGCGATGGCGGCGCGCAGCAGTCGGCGGCGTTCAATTGATGATGAGGACATCTTGGGGTGCCAAGCGGCGCGCGAGGCCGGAAAGTGGAAGGGGTGAGCAAGCCTAGCGACCGTGTATGAACTGGCGATGACAGCTTGCGAGCCTGGTCCGAATGGCGCGCCCAGGCGCGCCGCTGTGGTCACACGCTTGTCGTGATGGCTGCATAGACTCGCTCGCTAATCGTGGCACCGTCCTTGTGAGAGTCTGCCCGTAGCCCCCCAACAACCTGGATCCTCCCCATGAAGCTTTCCCGCCTGGCCGTTTTGGCCCTGTTTGCCGCCGCCGCCCCAGCCTTCGCAGGCGCCACGAGCTTCGTGGTCGACTTTGAAAAGAACTGGGACTACAACAACGGCGGCGTCGCCGCTTTCTACAACGGCGGCACGGCCGATGACTTGAGCTCCGGCGTCGACCTGGGCGTTGAGTTCGTCGGCGTGTCCGGCCTGTCCAACGACGCTGACTTCACTTACTACAGCGGCGCACCGTCACCGCTGGGCACCGCCTATGCGTATGACGCGGCGGCTTCCTATATGAATGTGGCGGCCGGCGTCGACGGCGCGATTTCGCTGTTCTACGCCAGCTATGTGGACGTGACCGGCGCCGTCAAGGCCTACTCCGGCTTGAACGGCACCGGCGACCTGCTCGGCAGCTTCAACCTGACGAGCAATAGCAGCGCAGCCTATGACAACTGGACCCAGGTGACCCTGAGCTTCAGCGGTGTTGCCAAGTCGTTCGATCTGTCCGGCAGTGTCGGCGCCGTCGGTTTCGACAACATCTCGGCTGTGCCCGAAGCCAGCTCCGCGCTGATGATGTTGGCCGGCGGCTTTGCGCTGTTGGGTCTGACACGCCGCCGTCGCGGCTGATATTCTTGGGGTGCGGCACCGGCTTGGCCGGGCGCTCATGCATCCAAAAGGCGACCACTGGCGTACAGCTAGGGTCGCCTGTTTTTTTTCCGTTTCGGACCAGCCCTATGCAGATCGCTTCCTCTTTGCAACGCGCTTGCCGCGTAGCGACCGCCTTGACTTGCCTGACCTGCCTGAGCGGCGCCGCTTGGAGCCAAGTGCCCGAGGCGACCGGGCCCTTGGAGCAGTTGGAGCCGGTGCTGCTGATCGGCAATTACCGCAATGCGGTGGGCAGCTCGGACGCCGCCAGCCAGGGCTCGGTGACGGCCAAGCTGCTGCAGAGCCGGCCCATACTGCGGCCGGCCGAGGTGCTGGAGTTTGTGCCCGGCGTGATCATCACCCAGCACAGCGGCGACGGCAAAGCGAACCAGTATTTCCTGCGCGGCTTCAACCTCGATCACGGCACCGACTTCGCCACCTTTGTGGCCGGCATGCCGGTCAATATGCCCACCCATGCGCATGGCCACGGCTATAGCGATCTGAACTGGCTGATCCCCGAACTGGTCAACCGCATCGATTACAAAAAAGGCCCCTACTCGGCCGAGGAGGGCGATTTCGCCTCGGCCGGCGCGGCCCGTATCGGCTTGTTTGACAAGCTGACGCGCGGCGTGCTGACCGCAACCCTGGGCGAGAACGGCTACCGCCGCGGCCTGCTGGCCAAGTCGGTTGAAATGGCCGGCGGCCAGCTGCTCTATGCCGTCGAGGCGGCGCGCAACGACGGGCCCTGGGAGAACCCGGAAGATTTCCGCCGCTACAACGGCGTCTTGCGCTACAGCCTGGCCGACGCCACCAGCCGCACGGCCGTGACGGCGATGGCGTATTCGGCCGACTGGAATGCCACCGACCAGGTGCCGCTGCGGGCGGTGCAGAGCGGCTTGATCGGCCGCTTCGGCGCGATTGACGCGACCGACGGCGGCGACACCGCGCGTTACAGCCTGTCCATCGAACATGAGCGCAACCTGGCGGACGGCGGCTTCAAGCTGAATGCCTATGCGATCCGCTCGCGGCTGAACTTGTTCTCCAACTTCAGCTACTTTCTGGACAACGCGATCGATCTGGACCCGGATGCTCGCGACGGCGACCAGTTCGAGCAAGCCGAGCGCCGCCAGGTCTATGGCCTGAACAGCAGCCGCAGCTGGGCCGGCCAGGTGTTGGGTCGGGAGTCCACCACCACGCTGGGCCTACAGCTGCGCCACGACAGGCTCGCGCCGGTGGGCCTGTATGCATCGGTGGCGCGCCAGCGGGTGGCGACCACCTTGGAGAGCCGGGTGCGCCAGACCAGCTGGGGCCTGTACGCCGAGAACTCGCTGCAATGGACGCCCTGGCTGCGCAGCGTCGCCGGCCTGCGCGCCGATCATTTCGACTTTGATGTGAACAGTTCCATCACTGCCAATAGCGGCAAGAAGAGCGCAGACATCGCCTCGCCCAAGCTGTCGCTGATCGTCGGCCCCTGGGCCAAGACCGAGTATTTCCTCAACTACGGCCAGGGCTTTCACAGCAATGACGCGCGCGGCAGCACCGTCCGCGTCGACCGTGATGGCATGCCCGCCACGCCGGTCGATCCGCTGGTGCGCTCCAAGGGCGGCGAGTTAGGCCTGCGCAGCGAAATCATCCCCGGCCTGCAAAGCTCGCTGGCGCTGTGGCAGCTGCGCCTGGCCTCGGAGCTGGTCTTCGTCGGCGACGCCGGTGAGACCGCGCCCAGCCGCGCCAGCCGCCGCCGCGGCATCGAGTGGAACAACCACTACATCGCCACGCCCTGGTTGCTGTTGGATGCCGACATCTCCTGGTCGCGCGCTCGCTTCACCGAAGACGACCCGGCCGGCGCCCATGTGCCCGGCGCGATCGAGCGGGTTG
This sequence comes from Roseateles sp., assembly GCA_018780415.1. Classification (GTDB taxonomy): domain Bacteria; phylum Pseudomonadota; class Gammaproteobacteria; order Burkholderiales; family Burkholderiaceae_C; genus Paucibacter_A. Next base: position 37,000 of record JADMJQ010000053.1, read on the forward strand.
CCTCGCTGGGCCTGACGGTCAGCGATCTGGGCCGCTGGTCGGGCCATTTTCAGCTGCGCTATATGGGGCCACGTGCTTTGCTTGAAGACAATAGCCAGCGCTCCGACGCCACCACCCTGGCCTATGCCCGTCTGGGCTACAAGTTAGGAAGAGACACCACGCTGACGCTGGACGTGTTCAATCTGTTCAACCGCAGCGCCAGCGATATCGACTATTTCTACGCATCCAGATTGAAGGGCGAACCGGCCGAGGGCGTCGAGGACAGGCATTTCCACCCGGTCGAGCCGCGCAGCTTTCGGGTCACATTGAGTACGGGGTTCTGAATCGACCTACAGCGCTGGCGCTGTGCCCAGCACTTTTTGAAACAGTGATCGGTACGCCTCCTCCGGCGCATGGCCGGTCAGCGGGTCGCGGTTGGCGGCGAAGGCTTCATCCAGGTCCAACCAGTCGTCGGCGCTGAACACTTGCAGCGCCAGCGGCAGCAGCTCGCGCTCTTCGGTCTGCATATGGTTCAGATAGGCGCGCACATAGCGCTCGCACATCTGCTCGAAGGCGGCGCGGCGCGGCTCGCCCATCATCTCGAAGGCCAGCAAGGCATGTTCCAGATCGCGCACCGCGCGCTCGCCTCGCAGATGGTCTTCGTCCAGCCGGTCGAGCAGATCGCGGATATCCGGGGCGCGGGCACGCAATTTGGGGAAGAGCAGCTGGCTCTCCTTGGGGTGATGCAACTTCGCTGGGAATTCGTCGATGTAGAACAGCATCGCCCGCAGCCTGGCAAAGTCGGCGGCGGCCGGCATGGCCTGCTGGCGGCGCCACTCGGCCAGCAGCAAAGGCACCGAGTGCAGCATCGCCGCCAGTGCCTGATGCTCGGCCTCAATAACTGCGATCGTCAGCGGCTTTGCTTGCATGCTTGTCTCCAGCGCCATCCGGGCGTTCACTCACCCCGCCAGCTTGGCAGGATTCGCACGTTCTCCCTTGTTTTGGATCAAGAGTTCTGGCGCGGCCGTGACTTAGTGTCGTGGGCTGGATCGCTGGGCATGCGCCGGCCAAGTAAAATCTCGCGTTAACCCGAAACTCCAGCTCTCCAAGCTCCTCACGCCATGGCAACTTCCGCTGCAAGCAACCCCACTTTGATGGCCAACGCCATTCGCGCACTGGCCATGGACGCCGTGCAGCAAGCGAACTCCGGCCACCCCGGTGCGCCCATGGGCATGGCGGACATCGCCGTCGCGCTGTGGAATCGCCATCTGCGCCACAACCCGAGCAACCCGCAATGGGCCGACCGCGACCGCTTCGTGCTGTCCAACGGCCATGGCTCGATGCTGATTTACGCGCTGCTGCATCTGACCGGCTACGACTTGTCTATCGAAGAGCTGAAGAACTTCCGCCAGCTGCACAGCAAGACGCCGGGCCACCCTGAAGTCGGCGTGACGCCGGGCATCGAGACCACCACCGGCCCGCTGGGTCAGGGCATCACCAATGCGGTCGGCCTGGCGTTGGCCGAGAAGATGTTGGCCAAGGAGTTCAACCGGGACAAACACAGCGTGGTCGACCACCACACCTATGTCTTCATGGGCGACGGTTGCCTGATGGAAGGCATCAGCCACGAGGCTTGCTCGCTGGCCGGCGCCTGGAAGCTCAACAAGCTCGTAGCCATCTATGACGACAACGGCATCTCGATCGACGGTCAGGTCGCCCCTTGGTTCGCCGACAACACGGCGCAGCGTTTCGAGGCTTACGGCTGGAACGTGATCGGCCCGGTTGACGGCCACGACATCGACGCCGTCGACGCCGCGATTGCGCAAGCCAAGCTGAGCACATCCAAGCCCAGCCTGGTGATCGCCAAGACCCATATCGGCAAAGGCAGCCCGAACCGCGCCAACACGGCCAAGGCGCATGGCGAGGCGCTCGGCGTCGAGGAGATCAAGCTGACCCGTGAAGCCTTGGGCTGGACGCATGAGCCCTTCGTGATCCCCAAGGAGGTCTACAGCGGCTGGGACGCCAAGGCGCAGGGCGCCAAGCTGGAATCCGCCTGGGACAAGCGCTTTGCCGCTTACGCCAAGGCCCACCCCGCGCTGGCGGCCGAGTTCAAGCGCCGTATGGCCGGCGACTTGCCCGCCAACTTCGCGCAGACCGCCGTTGACGCAGTGATTGCCGCTCACACGCAAGCCGAAACCGTCGCCAGCCGTAAGGCCAGCCAGATCGCGCTGGAAGCCTTCACGGCCGCCGTGCCCGAAATGCTCGGCGGCTCGGCCGACCTGACAGGCTCGAATCTGACCAATACCAAGGCCGCGACCGCCTTCCGCCTGGAAGCGGACGGCAGCAGCAATGGTGGCCGCCACATCAACTACGGCGTGCGCGAGTTCGGCATGGCCGCGATCATGAACGGCATCGCGCTGCATGGCGGCTACATCCCCTACGGCGGCACCTTCCTGACCTTCAGCGACTACAGCCGCAACGCGATCCGCATGGCCGCGCTGATGAAGCTGCGCGTGATTCATGTGTTCACGCATGACTCGATCGGCCTGGGCGAAGACGGCCCAACGCACCAGTCGATCGAGCATGTGGCCAGCCTGCGCCTGATCCCCGGTCTGGATGTCTGGCGTCCGGGCGACACGGCAGAAACCGCGGTCGCCTGGACCATGGCGCTGGGCAATGCCAGCCGCCCGAGCGTGTTGGCCTTGAGCCGCCAGAACATCAGCTACGCGCCGAAGAAGGCGCTGGACGAGATCAGCAAGGGCGGCTATGTGCTGGCCGAGCCGGCTGCGGTCGGCGTCAAGGGCAAAGCTCAAGCGGTGATCATCGCGACCGGCTCCGAAGTGCAACTGGCCATGCGCGCGCAAGAGTTGTTGGCGCTGGACGGGATCGGCGTGCGCGTCGTGTCCATGCCCTCGACCAGCGTGTTCGACCGTCAGGACGTCAAGTACAAGAAGGCCGTGCTGCCCGAAGGCCTGCCGCGTGTGGCGGTGGAAATGGGCGTCAGCGACGGCTGGTGGAAATACGGCTGCGCGGCCGTTGTCGGCATCGACACCTACGGCGAGTCGGCACCGGCACCGGTGCTGTTCAAGCATTTCGGCTTCACGGCTGAGAATGTGGCGGCGACGGTGAAGGTGGCGCTGGGCAAAAAGCGCTGATCGCGGCCTAAAAAAGAGGGAGGAGACGCGCTTGAACAACCATCAAAAAAGAAATGGTTTTTTGCGCAATGTGGCGACGGTCGGGGCGCTGTGGGCGGCCCTGACGGGCGTGGCGCAGGCCATCACGGTGTTGCCCGATGAGGGGGGGCAGGTCATTCAATGCCTGACCCGGGCTACCGGCCCCTTGGCAGTGTCAGAGCAAATGATGCGTGAAAACCGCGGTGAGCATGCCACGTATTTGCGCGTCAAGCTCGCTTTTGACCGTCCCGATCAGGCGCCCAAAGTGGCGGTTTTGGCCAATACGGTCAATGAGTCCGTCCACGACGAGGTTCTGAAGTACCTGGCCAGCTACCGCCTGCCCTGCCTGGGTACGCGCGCCGTTGAGGCGATCCAGGAATTCCACTTTTCTCCTTTGGGTACGGCGGAAGGCAAACCGCTCCGGGCGGCAGCCATGTCGAGTGATCCGGTTGAGAACTGCCTGGTCATGCCCAAGCGCAATCCTGATGTGCCGAACCTGGGTTCAAGGTATGCCGGCACGGTCGCAAAGGTCTTTGTCCAGGCTACTTTTGATGGCGGCGGCCAAGTCGGCCCGCAGACCAAGATCATCTTTTCCGATGCGCCGGGCGCCGTGGACAACGAAGTCTTGGCCTACTTGGCCGACTACCGGATGCCTTGCCGGAGTTCCGGTGACAAGCCGTTTGCGTTCCGCCAGCGCTTTACCTTCGCCTATGACGACTCCAAGCCTGCGCATTTCAAAGCCAGCCAGCTCTCGCTGCAGCAGTTCCTGAGCTCGGTGCAAGGTTGGCGGGAGCGGCCGGCCTTTTTTGACCTTGCCAGCATGGCTTGCCCGTTCCAGGTGGAATGGACAGCGATGAAGCCCGTCGACACCAATGAGGTTCGTGAACTCGGCCCCAGCGATCCGAACCGGGCCGAGTTTTTGGCTTGGTTGCGCACGATGGAGTTGAAGTTGAATCCGAAATTGACCAAGCAATTGCTTGGCGAAACGCTGGTGATAGCTGTGCCTTGTGGCACGCTGGATTTTCAGCCGAGTGCTTTACCCGTAGCATCTTCCCCAACCTGAATAGGAGCTTTTTGCATGACGATCAAGATTGGTATCAACGGCTTCGGCCGCATCGGCCGTATGGTGTTTCGCGCAGCCATCGCGAACTTCAAGGAAATTGAAGTGGTCGGCATCAACGACTTGCTGGAGCCGGACTATCTGGCCTATATGCTGAAGTACGACAGCGTGCACGGCAAGTTCGACGGCGAAGTTTCGGTCGACGGCCAGAACCTGATCGTCAATGGCAAGACCATCCGCCTGACGCAAGAGCGTGATCCGTCCGCGCTGAAGTGGAACGAAGTCGGCGCCGACATCGTGGTCGAGGCGACAGGCCTCTTCCTCGACAAGGCTTCGGGCGAAAAGCATCTGGCAGCGGGCGCCAAGAAGGTGGTGTTCTCGGCACCGTCGAAAGACGACACGCCGATGTTCGTGTTCGGCGTCAATCACCAGACCTATGCTGGCCAAGCCATCATCTCCAACGCTTCGTGCACGACCAACTGCCTGGCACCGCTGGCCAAGGTCTTGAACGACAAATGGGGCATCAAGCGCGGCCTGATGACGACCGTGCACGCGGCCACCGCGACGCAAAAAACCGTCGACGGCCCGAGCAATAAAGACTGGCGCGGCGGTCGCGGCATTCTGGAAAACATCATTCCTTCGAGCACTGGCGCCGCCAAGGCCGTCGGCGTGGTGATCCCCGAGCTGAACAAGAAGCTGACCGGCATGAGCTTCCGCGTGCCCACAAGCGATGTGTCGGTGGTGGACTTGACGGTTGAGCTGAACAGCGAAGCCTCGTACAAGGAAATTTGCGCCGAGTTCAAGGCCCAATCCGAAGGCGCTTTGAAGGGCGTGCTGGGCTATACCGAAGAGAAGGTTGTGGCAACGGACTTCCGTGGCGACGCTCGCACCTCCATCTTCGACGCCGATGCCGGCATCGCGCTGGACAGCACTTTTGTCAAGCTGGTGGCCTGGTATGACAACGAGTGGGGCTACTCGAACAAGGTGCTCGAAATGGTGCGGGTCATCTCCAAGTAAAGCGCCAAGTAGATCCCTGTCCGCACCGCAATGGCCTTGCTTGGCAAACAAGCAAGGCCTTTTTTATGTCCGATTTGACTCAAACTGGGCGTCCGCAGTTGCCCTTCTTTACCTCGACGACGCGCTGGGCCGAACTAAACTGAGTGGGTATGCGTCGCGCGGGCGGCGCGCCTAGTCTGGAGTTGATCGGCCATGAAGTACCTGATGCTTGTTCTGCCGCTATTGCTGGGCAGCGCCTTGGCCGTTCAGCCGGCAAGCGCCGCAACGACGACCGACGCGACCAGCGACAGCGCCCGCGTGATCGTGCGCTTCAAGGCCGCCGCCCCCAGCGTGCGGGCCAAGATCATGTCGGCGCAGGAGAGCCGCGCCTCGGCCAAGGACATCGCCCAGACCCGTGCCACTGGCTTGGGGATGCGCACCGGCTTCAGCGGCACTGTGAAGGGACTGCGTGCCTACCGCAGCCTGGATGAGCGCACCCATGTGTTCACCGCCAGCGGCATAGACTCCGCCGCCCTGGTCAAGCGCCTGGCGCAAGACAGCGAGGTCGAGATGGTGGTCATCGACGGGCGCCGCCGGCATACGGCGTTGACACCGAATGACCCGCTGTATGCCGGCTTTGGCGGTATCGCTCCGACGGCGGGCAATGGTTCGGCCAATGGCCAGTGGTATTTGAAGGCGCCGGCCGGCGAGGTCGTCTCCAGCATCAATGCGCCGGGCGCTTGGGATAGAACGACCGGCGTCAGCTCGGTGGTGGTGGCGGTCTTGGATACCGGTGTGCGCAAGGATCACCCCGACTTGGCCGGCCAGATCGTTGGCGGCTACGACATGGTCAGTAACGCAGCGACGGCGGGCGATGGTGGGCTGCGGGACGAGGATGCCGCGGATCCCGGCGACTATGTGACGCAAGCCGAAGTCAACGGAGGCACCCTGGGCTCGGGCTGCTCGGCCGAGGACGTGGGTAGCAGCAGCTGGCATGGCACGCGAGTGTCCGGCTTGATTGCAGCGGCCAGCAATAACGGCCAGGGCATCGCGGGCGTGGCCTGGGGGGTCAAGATCCTGCCGGTGCGCGTGCTGGGCAAATGCGGCGGCTATGACTCCGACATCATGGCCGGCATGAAATGGGCAGCCGGCATTGCCGTGCCAGGCCTGCCGACCAATCCGAATCCGGCCAAGGTCTTGAACCTGAGTCTGGGCGGCACAGGCACCTGCAGCGCCACCGGATCTGGCACCTACCGCGACACCATCAACCAAGTCATCGCCGCCGGGGCAACCATCGTCGTGGCGGCGGGGAATTCTTACGGCAAGGAAGTTGGCCTGCCCGGCAATTGCCCGGGTGTAATTGCTGTGACTGGCCTCCGGCATGCCGGCGACAAAGTGGCTTTTTCAAGCTTGGGCTCCGAGATAGCAATATCAGCACCCGCTGGCAATTGTGTAAATACGGCATCCAATTTGCCTTGCCTGTACCCCATGCTCAGCACAACAAATAGAGGCACAACCAATCCCATTCCCAATGATGAAGGGTATACGAACAGTTCTGCCTCGTATGGAACCAGCTTCTCTGCGCCAATTGTGTCTGGGGTTGCTGCGTTGATGATCTCGGTTCGACCCTCGCTGACTTCGGCCGAAATACTGTCAATTCTGAAGAAGACATCGAGGCCCTTTGTTGCGGGAGGCCCGGGCACAGCAGCGGTAGCCCAATGCGTCGCTCCAAATGCCAGTGAGCAAACGGAGTGCTTTTGCACCACCAGCACCTGCGGCGCCGGCATGCTGGACGCAGCGGCGGCAGTGGCGGCCGCTTCCGTCAAAACGGCTCAAACTATCAGCTTCAGCGGGCCCGCCGATCAGGTGCTTGGTGGCAGCGGTGTCTCCTTGGCGGGCAGTGCCAGCTCGGGCCTGGCGCTCGTCTTCGCCTCGGGCACGCCGGCGACCTGCACGGTCAGCGGCAGCACGGTGAGCCTGGTGGCGGTTGGCACCTGCACGGTGACGGCTTCTCAAGCGGGCGACAGCAGCTTTGAAGCTGCAGCACCCGTCTCGCGCAGCTTTACGATCGCTGCGGCGCCTGTGGTGGCCGCTGAGAGTGGTGGAGGCGGCGGAGGCGGTGCCTTCAGCGGCCTGTGGGTGGCGATGCTGGGCTTCTCGACCTGGCTGTTGCGCAGGCCGAGCGGCTTGCCATCAAGGCGCGCTGGCGGCGCCTGAAGCGGGTGCGCTAGCGTTTGTGGCAGCGCCGGTGGCTGCAGTCACCGCTGCGGCCGCGCAAGCCTTGAAGCCACCCTGCAGCGCCGGCTCCTTGGCCAGGGCCGCCAAGGTCCGCTGCTGAGCACTGTCGGCCTTGGGGAAGATCAGGTTGTGGCGCTTCAGTGGTGCCTGCAGCTGCAGCACCCGCAAGCCCTTCAGCTGGCGCTGCGTCAAGGCCTCCAGCGCCGCAGCAGCGGCCTTGTCGCTGGCGTGGCGGCTCAGCACCATGGTCGGCAGCTCCTCGGGCGGGCCGCTCAGGTACTCAAAACTGATCCGCATCTTCTTATAGGTTTCTTCCTTGCGGGCCTGGAAGTCTTTGCTCGGCAGTCGAATCGAGGCCACCGCCCACACACCGGGCAGCTCGGTCGCCTGGGCCTGCCAATCGGCCGGCGCAAAGCCGGCGCGTTGCAGCAAGGCCAGCGCCTCGCTCAGCGCGGCGTCGCCATTCAATGGCGTCGCTAACTCCAAACAACTACGGGTTTGCAGCGCAGCGGCCGCCTGCGCCGACAGCACGCTGACGCGTTCCGGGTGCACCTGGTTGGCCATCCGCTCGGGCTCGCGGTCACCGCCGGCCTTGATGCCGACGACCCGGTCCAGCCAGCCCTGTGACCAGCCAAAGAACAGTGCATTCAAGGCGAGCAGCAGCAAAACCAAAGTACGCAGCATCGGGTGGTCTAGCCTTCCTGGCGGATTGGCGTGGTTGCTGGCGCGGCCAGGCGCACGCTGACCTCGCCGCCACTGATCGCCACCCGCCCTTGCGGGGTCTGCAGCAGCAATTCGCCCTGCGCGTTGACGCCCTGCGAGATGCCCTGCACCTCCCCGGCGCTGACGCTGTGGCCGAGGGTCAGGTCACGCCGCGCGTAGCGCTGGTGCCAGGCCGCAAAGCCGTTCTGCTCAAAGTCCAACAGGCATTGCACCAGGGCCGGCGCGATCAAGGCCAGCGCGGCGGGCGCCGTGCAGTCGGGCAGCAACTCGTTCAAGGCCGCAAAACCGGTGTTGAACTGGGCGGTCGAGTCTTCGCCGTCATTGCCGGCGCTCAATTCCTTGATGTTCAGGCCGACGCCAATCACCGCCATGCGGCCCTCACCGGCGGCGACGGTCTCGATCAAGATGCCGCCGAGTTTGCGTCCGTCCAGCCAGATATCGTTGGGCCATTTCAAGGTCAAGCGCGGGGCTGGGCCGGTTTTGTCGGTGGGCTCCAGCGCCTCGGCAATCGCGCAACCGACCGCCAGCGACAAGCCCGACCAGTCGGCCGGCGCCAGGTTCAAGGCGAGTGAGAAGGTCAGCGAACTCTCGGGCGCCGACAACCAGGCCCGGCCCAGGCGACCGCGCCCATGGGTCTGATGCTCGGCCACCAGCAAGCAGGGCTGCATATCGTGGGCGCGCCGACCATAGGCCTGCCTCTCGCCATTGCGCGCTTCGCTTTTGACGCGTTCCAGCAGCGCGCTATTGGTGGATTCGGCACGCGCCAGCACCTCGATGCTGATGCCGGGCAAAAGCGGCAGCAGGGTCTGCCACAGGCTTTCAACATTCCAGTTCTGGTGCTTATCTTTCACAGATACATAACTCAACGTTTCGGCGCCAGCATGGTGCCACGGCAAACCGGGCTGCCGCAGTGGCAGGCGAATTCTTTCTTCAACTTGGCCGTGTAGCGTTCGTCAATCGTCAGGCCGTAGTCGTAGAACAACTCCTCACCGGGGAAGATATCGCGCAGCGCCTTGATGAAGACGCGGCCGTTTTCTTCGTCGGCCTCGCAATTGGGGTCGCAGGCATGGTTGATCCAGCGCGAGCTGTTGCCGCCGAACAGCGCGTCGATGACGCGGCCGTCTTCGATATGGAAGTAAAAAGTATGGTGAGGCTGGGCCGGGTCGTGGGGGTGGCGGTCCATCGCCTCATCCCAGGAAATGCGCTCGCCGGTGTATTCAATCAGCACCTCGCCGGCCGTGATCGCGGCGACCGCATAGACTCCGCGCCCATGGACGCCGGAATGTCGCACCTGAATACGTCGGCCGGCCGGCTTTTTTAACGGTTCTTTGGCCGCTGGCGCAGGCGAGACAGTTTTTCTGGCGGTTGACGAGCTCATCGGCTTTTTAGGTACATTGAATTCATGGGTGTGCGCGCGTGTGAGTGCGTGCGTGCGCGAGGCCGGATTGTAGGCAGGGTCAGGCTCACATTTTTGAGCACCGTGTCATTGACGAAAAGAAAACATCATCATCATGAGCAAGACCCTGATCATTGCCGAGAAGCCCTCCGTGGCTCAAGACATCGTGCGTGCGCTGACTCCCAGCGCCGGCAAGTTCGACAAGTTTGATGAATATTTCGAGAGCGATCAATATGTGGTGAGCTCGGCCGTCGGCCATTTGGTCGAGATCAAGGCGCCGGAGGAATTCGACGTCAAGCGTGGCAAATGGAGCTTCGCCAATCTGCCGGTGATCCCGCCGCACTTTGATTTGAACCCGATCGACAAGGTCAAGGGCCGGCTCAACGCCCTGGTCAAGCTGATCCGCCGCAAGGACGTCACGCACCTGATCAACGCCTGTGACGCGGGCCGCGAAGGCGAGCTGATCTTCCGCTTAATCGTTCAATATGCAGGCACCGCCAAGGCGGCCATCGCCAAGCCGGTCGAGCGGCTGTGGCTGCAGTCGATGACGCCGCAGGCGATTCGCGATGGTTTTGAGAAGCTCAAGAGCGACGCGCAGATGCTGCCGCTGGCCGATGCGGCGCGCTGCCGCTCCGAGGCCGACTGG
>JADMJQ010000345.1 GCA_018780415.1 Roseateles sp.
CGGGAAGGCGCAGTCTTCCAGCTCCATCATCACGCCCTTGAGCGCTTTTTGCGGGCCTTCGACCGGCACTTCCAGCAGTTGCAGGATCACGGGCTGGTCCTTGCCCAGCATTTCGCCGGAGGCGATGCGGAACAACAGGGCGTAGCCGATTTGGCCTGCAGCGCCGGTGACGGCAACGCGAACGGGTTTCTTGCTCATGTGTGATGGCTCCGAGAGTGTTGAAAAAGGGGACAAATTCGGTCTGCCCTTGAGCTCGGCCCAAGAGCGGCGCAGCAAGTGTAGGGCAGACTCAGGGCAATCCCTAGTCCGGCCGCGCCTGCTGCGCCCAAGATCCGCTGATTATCGTCATTTTTGTATAAAGTTAACGGTCTTCTGTCTTATATAAGACATCATTCGCAATCCTGATCGATTCGGCTGGACCTCGGTCGCGGCTTGTGCTGCAATGCCGGGCATGTCAGGCTCCCCCCGTTCCACTGCTGATGATCTTGTGCGCGCCGCCGGTTTGGACGCGCCGTCGTTCAGTCCCCTGTACCGGCAGATCAAGTCCTTGATCATTGCCAAGTTGCAGTCGGGCGAGTGGAAGGCCGGTGAGCTGATCCCCAGCGAGTTGGATCTGGCCAAGCGCTTCGGTGTCAGCCAAGGCACGGTTCGAAAAGCCGTCGACGAAATGGCGGCCGAGAACATGCTGGTGCGCCGCCAAGGCCGGGGTACTTTTGTGGCCACCCACGCCGAGCAAAAAGTTCAGTACCGATTTCTGCGGCTGATGCCCGATGAGGGCTCGGAGTCGCTGGAGCGGACCTTGCTGGATTGCCGCCGGCAGCGCGCGCCAGCGGCGATTGCCAAGGCCCTTCAAATGCGCACCGGTGACGCGATGGTCGAGGTACGCCGGCTTTTGAGCAGCAAGGGCGAGCCGGTGGTGCTGGACGATATCTGGCTGCCCGGTGACTTGTTCAAGGGCCTGACCACCGAGCGTTTAAATCTGCACCGGGGCCCGTTTTACGGCCTGTTTGAGACCGAATTTGGTGTGCAGATGATTCGCGCCGAAGAAAAGATTCGCGCGGTGGCGGCCGACGCGCAATCCGCTGCCCTGCTGCAAGTGCCGGTAGGTGCGCCGCTGCTCAGCGTTGAGCGCCTGTCCTTCACCTATGGCGACAAGGCGGTAGAGTTGCGCCGCGGTCTCTATAGCACTGCCACACATTTCTATCGCAATGAACTTAACTAATCCTTGCACGTTGCGTGTTGGGTACGGCCGGAACTAGGCTTGTGCTGCATTGCAATAAACTGCGCGGGTTTCATCTGATTACAAAAAAAGGCTGGGTATGACGGACACCACCAACGGATCTAGGCCTAAACGGCCGGTCTTCACCAATATTCATGTGACGCAGATCGTCGCGTATCGCTTGCCACCGGCGGGCATCGTGTCGATCCTGCACCGGGTCAGCGGCGTGCTGATGTTCTTGCTGTTGCCCTTTGTGATTTGGCTGTTCGACACCAGCCTGACCTCGGAAATCTCCTATGAGAGCTTCACCAATGCCTTCGTGGCCGGCATAGGCTTTGTGCCGGCCTGGTTCATTAAGCTGGTGGTGTTGGGCCTGCTGTGGGGCTATTTGCACCACTTCATTGCCGGCGTGCGCCATCTGTGGATGGACGCCACCCACAGCGTCAGCAAGGAGCAGGGTCACAACTCGGCGATCTTCACCCTGGTCAGCAGCGTGCTGTTGACGGTGCTGCTGGGCGCCAAGCTGTTTGGCTTGTACTGAATAGAACAAGGAGAACACAAGAATGAGTACTTTTGGTTCCAAACGCATCGTCGTTGGTGCGCATTACGGATTGCGTGACTGGTTGGGTCAGCGCATCACCGCGGTCTTGATGGCGCTGTTCACCATCGTTGTGCTGGTGCAGTTTTTGATGCCCGGTGAACTGGGCTATGACCATTGGGCGGCGATCTTTTCCCAGCAGTGGATGAAGACGCTGACCTTCGTGACGATTCTGTCCTTGGCCTTTCACGCCTGGGTCGGCGTGCGCGATATCTGGATGGACTATGTAAAGCCGGTGGGCGTGCGCCTGTTCTTGCAGGTGTGCTCCTTGGTGTGGTTGGTGGGATGCGCCGGTTGGGCGATCCAAGTGATCTGGAGACTGTGATGACGGTGGCGAATAAAAAAGCAATTCCAAAGCGTAAGTTTGATGTCGTCATCGTCGGTGCCGGTGGCTCGGGCATGCGCGCGTCGCTGCAGCTGTCGCTGGCCGGCCTGAATGTGGCGGTGCTGTCCAAGGTCTTCCCGACTCGCTCGCACACGGTCGCCGCGCAAGGCGGCGTCAGCGCATCCTTGGGCAATATGTCCGAGGACAACTGGCACTATCACTTCTTCGACACCGTCAAGGGTTCGGACTGGCTGGGCGACCAGGACGCGATCGAATTCATGTGCCGCGAAGCGCCCAAGGTCGTTTACGAGCTTGAGCATTTCGGCATGCCGTTTGACCGCAATGCCGACGGCACGATTTACCAGCGTCCGTTCGGCGGCCACACCGCCAACTACGGCGAAAAACCGGTGCAACGCGCCTGCGCCGCCGCCGACCGCACCGGTCACGCGATGCTGCACACGCTGTATCAGCAAAACGTCAAGGCCAAGACCCAGTTCTTCGTCGAATGGATGGCGCTGGACCTGATCAAGGACGAGGCCGGCGACGTCGTCGGCGTCACCGCCTTGGAAATGGAAACCGGCGAAATGCACATCATGGAAGCCAAGACCGTTTTGCTCGCCACCGGCGGAGCAGGGCGCATCTTCGCGGCCTCCACCAATGCCTTCATCAACACCGGAGACGGCTTAGGCATGGCGGCGCGCGCCGGCATCCCGCTGGAAGACATGGAGTTCTGGCAGTTCCACCCGACCGGCGTGGCCGGTGCCGGCGTGTTGCTGACCGAAGGCTGCCGCGGCGAAGGCGCGATTCTGCGCAATTGCAACGGCGAGCGCTTCATGGAGCGTTACGCCCCGACCTTGAAGGATCTGGCGCCGCGTGACTTCGTCTCGCGCTGCATGGACCAGGAGATCAAGGAAGGCCGCGGCTGCGGTCCGAACAAGGACTACATCGAGCTCGATATGACCCATTTGGGCGGCGAGACCATCATGAAGCGCCTGCCCTCGGTGTTCGAGATCGGCCACAACTTCGCCAACGTCGACATCACCAAGGAATCGATTCCCGTCGTGCCGACCATCCATTACCAGATGGGCGGTATCCCGACCAATATCTATGGTCAGGTCGTGGTGCCCAAGGACGGCAATCCGAACGCGGTCGTGAACGGCTTGTATGCGGTCGGCGAATGCGCTTGCGTCAGCGTGCACGGCGCCAACCGCCTCGGCACCAACTCGCTGCTGGACCTACTGGTGTTCGGTCGTGCGGCCGGCAACCACATCGTCGAGTCGGGCTTGAAGAGCAAGACGCACAAGCCGCTGCCGGCCGACGCAGGTGCCGATTCGGTTGCCCGCGTGGCCAGGTTGGACGAAAGCACCAGCGGCGAATACGCGCAGGATGTCGCCAATGACCTGCGCAACGCGATGCAGCTGTATGCCGGCGTGTTCCGCACCCAGGCAACGCTGGACGAAGGCGTGGGCAAGATCATCGAGATCGCCGAGCGCGCCAAGTCCATCACCCTGAAGGACAAGTCCAAGGTCTTCAACACCGCCCGTATCGAAGCGCTGGAGGTCGAGAACCTGATGGAAGTCGCCAAGGCCACCATGGTCTCGGCCGCGGCCCGCCGCGAAAGCCGTGGCGCGCATACCGTTGACGACTATGCGGATACACCTGAGCATCCAAACGGCCGCAATGACGCCGAGTGGATGAAGCACACGCTCTGGTACTCGGAAGGCAATCGCCTGGATTACAAGCCGGTGAACCTGAAGCCGCTGACGGTGGAATCGATCCCGCCCAAGGTCCGCACCTTCTAAGAACAGCCTAGGATAAAAAATGACCAAGCGTACCTTTCAGATCTACCGTTACGACCCGGACAAGGATGCCAAGCCCTATATGCAGACCCTCGAGGTCGAGCTGGACGGCACCGAGCGCATGTTGCTGGACGCGCTGGGCAAGTTGAAGGCGCTGGACCCGACCCTGAGCTTCCGCCGCAGCTGCCGCGAAGGTGTGTGCGGTTCGGACGCGATGAATATCAACGGCAAGAACGGCCTGGCCTGCCTGACCAATATGCGCACGCTGCCCGGCGTGATCGTGTTGAAGCCGCTGCCGGGCCTGCCCGTGGTGCGTGACCTGATCGTCGACATGACGCAGTTCTTCAAGCAGTACAACTCGATCAAGCCCTACCTCGTGAACGACGAGGCGCCGCCGGAGAAAGAGCGCCTGCAGTCACCCGAAGAGCGCGATGAACTCAACGGCCTGTACGAGTGCATCCTGTGTGCGAGCTGCTCCACGAGTTGCCCGAGCTTCTGGTGGAACCCCGACAAGTTCGTCGGCCCCGCCGGCCTGCTGCAGGCCT
>JADMJQ010000034.1 GCA_018780415.1 Roseateles sp.
ACACTTCAACTCTCTCGAGATTAAAAGAAGGTTAAATATCTTAAAGAGATTAGGGCCTGTTGATAAGTTGAAAATAGTCAATTAAATCAATAGCTTACGGAATATTTTAAGCGTGAAGTGTCCAGCTTTTACCCGGAAGTGTCCAGGTTCTACCCGGAAGCGTCCAGGTTCTACCCGGGAAGTGTCCAGCTCTTAATCACACATCTTCGGAAGGTTGAAAGTGCATGAGATATCTGAAATACAGCGCTCTGTGGATAACTTTTGAGGCATAAAACACCAAATGTCCAGCTTTTACCCGGCGATACTTCCCCGGCTGCATGTGTTTTTTGGCCAAGTGTCCAGCTTTTACCCGGGTAGCGGATGGGGTCAGAGCGCCAAATGTCCAGCATTTAACCGCCGATTTCGTCGATTATTCAGTAGTCAAGTGTCCAAACGAATGTGGACATAGAATACGACATGAACTCCAAGCCCGAAAAACTAGTCTCAGCCAGACTGGAGCCGATTGAGCTGCGCAAGCCGCACGAAATGATCGTGATGCTGCCGATCACAAATCGGCTGACGCTCACAGGCCGGCGCATCTATAACTCCTTGCTCCAAGTCTCGCAACTTCGGCTTACTTCGATGTCGTCGATGCCGCCTGCCAACTTTGTGTTCGAGGCTCCTCTGATCTCAATTTTGAGGTCAACTGGTTCAGCCGGAGAAGACCGGACAGCCGCGAAGCGCTATCTCAATGAAATGCTCGGATTTCGGGTCGAGTGGCACGCTATAGCGCCAGGCGAGATCACCAAGCAGGCGGAAGCAAGCGAAAAGACGAGACCCTGGCACGGCTTGAATCTGCTGTCGCAAGTCACTATAGACGTTAGGAATGGTGAGAACTGGGTGTCCTGGGCCTTCCCTCCGTTAATCATGAACGCCCTGTCTTTGGGCGATGATGGTGCGCGGTGGGCGCAAATCGACTTGAACGTGCTATCTTCTTTGAGCACGTATACATCTGTGGCTCTGTATGACATCTGCGCCAGGTTTCGGGACAATCCCGGAGGTGCGACAACTAAAAAGCCGCTGAACTGGTGGATTGATGCCTTGAGCCAAGGTCCAAGCGGGAGTGAGCGTCGGCTTTGGCGCAAGTTCAAATCAGAAAAGATCAAGATCGCGGTCGACGAGATCAATGAGTTGACTGATCTAGAAATTGAGCTGTTCGAAGACAAGAAGGGAGGTCGTGCCGTTGTAGAAGCACAGTTTCTTGTCCGCCGCAAGCAGCGCAGCGCTCAAAGCTCGAAATTTACGGGCAATGCCGAAGTTGACGCAAACTTGGTACTTCGGGCGGAGACGCTGGGCGTTCGCGAGTCCAAGCTCGAAAGCTTGCTCAAAGAGTTCGGCGAAGTTCGAGTTAGCGAGAAGATTGATGCGCTCGAGCGGCGGACTGCAAAGGGCGGTCTGAAAGCAATCGAGAACACCTACGCATATTTGCGTTCGCTGCTCCGTCATGATGACGCCAAACCAGAAGTAGAGCCGGAAGAGTCAACTCCGCCGCCTACCGCCGACACTTCCCTGGTTCCCGCAGTGAATGCGATTCCAGTTCGGACTCAGGGCGACATCGATGCAGAGAGGATTGCGGCACTCAAAGCCGAAATTCTGGAGCTACCCGCTGCGCGAAGGCAAGGCTATGTTGATGCTGCCGTCCGGGAGTTGACCGAGAAGCGCTTATTGAACGCGGTCATACAAAGGCGGGTAGGGCAGGGCGATGTCCTTCACGGCCTGTTGGGCTCGGTGATTGTTAGGCTTTACGGGATCGAGGCCTACGGCGAAGAATGGATGGAGGCTCCCCCGACTTCATTGATTTGAGCGGCCTGCGGCCTTGGTAAAGCAAGCTGGCAGAGGTTGTTGGAAGTTCAGAGTGCTGGCTTCTCTGCTCGCACGGACTGAAAAGCCAGTGATAAGCCGGACTCTGAAGTCAGGCTGTCTTTGATGTACTCCCCCAGAGTCCGGCTGCCGCTGCCGCCGATTTTGCGATCCCAGTCATCCTCGTTGACTCGGACTCTGACGCTGCTCCTGTTGGCCAGGCAGGTGACTCCGAGTCCCGTAGGCAGGAATCTGCCGCCAGCGCGCTCGACATTGAGTCCGGCAATTAGCCTCGCTTCCGGATCGTCAAGGTGATCGGCGATTTTAGCCATCCACTCCGTTCGAGTTGGGTGCGGTGGCCAACTCTCGAGGTATGCCAGGAGTTCTTCCAGAAGCCGCAGCGATTCGCGGTGTGCGACGTCGCCGCTGATACTTGGTGCGTTACTGCGTAATGCTTCGACCTGGCTAGATTGCCCTTCATCTAACAGATCGCGTTCGGCACCTAGCAATAGCCTTTCAAGCATGGTGCGTTGCGTTACGTCGTAACAAGTTGATAGGCGCTCCAGCGCTCGTTTGACCGGCGCCTCAACAATGACATTCAGCCGCTGCCCATTGCCCTCAGCGTCCTTCAGGTGGCGCAGTCGGTAGTTCCGTTGCCGTTCTGCGTTTGTTGCCACGTCAATTCCAAAGATCGTTACAGAGTAACAATTTTAGGTGATAACTTCAGGGCTGGCACCAACAAGCAAGTAAATGGGTGTGTTTCGTCATTGTTAAAAATATTCCTCCGATATCGTGAAAACCGTTCAGAGCAACTTTTTTGTGAAATCCCATGCGCAACAAATCAAAGATCCAAGCATCACGTCGGCTCATCCAGCCTAACAAACCAAAACGGACGAAAACGAAAGAAAGCTATCAAGTTCAGATCACGATCTCTCCGCACGAACCTGTCTACACATTGGTCGCCAGATCGGCCGGCATCGTCGGTGGGCCGGAGGCCACGATCAAACCGCCAGTCTCCATCGGCGCGAACTCTGATCCTTTGGGCCCCACCAGCCACGGAGCTTGACGGGACAGCGCGCCCTCTGACAAAGACGTGCCCCTTCAAGATCCTGCCCAAGTTTCTTCAGAGAATCCACGTCCACCTGCCAGGCGGGGACTTTGGGGGTTGGCAATGCTGCTGGACGTTACAGATAACAGGAAGTCTTCAACTGAATGACGCAGCGGGAGGGGTCGCCGCCGTCGGAATTTTCCAACTTGCTCGGCTGCGCCGACATCCCGGCGAGCCATGAAGTTCGCTGGACATTGGGCCAGTCGCTCAGCTGACAAGCTGCAGATAAGCTGGCAGGGTTCGGGTCGGCGACAAGCTGTCGTCGGCACGGTGTGGATCACTACCGGCAGATCACCGAGTTCGCTGCACCCGAATAAAGGGCCTTCATGTGGACAGCGTTTGGGCACGTGGCAGCGACGAGCGGCAACCGCTGCGCAGCCGTCCGTCGCTATCAATCTCGAACTTCGGCTTTGGGCACCGAGTTGCCGTGCAGTCAGTGCCTACGAAATGTCCCGGTCTGCGCTAGGCCGACCATTCAAACGTGCGCCGCATAGCTGACGTTCGGTTCGGCGACCTTTTTGGTCAACGGCGGCTTACTGGCGATGGTACGACCCACCGTCCACAACCAGTTCCAGTCATTCAGGTGCGCAGAGCGGGCGCCAGCACGGTGCCCAAAGGCGACTTCCGCCCTGGTTCGCTCTACTCACGCAGCCGGTCATTTCCCGGCATTGACGAGCGGCAGGTCTGCGGCGCCTCGTTCGACCGGCGGCAGCCGGGCCAAACGGTCGATCTTGCAGCGACAGTGCGGCAGGTCGAGGCTGGAAGCCGCCATGCATCTCGTGCGATAGGCCGCTGGACCGTAAAAGGCTGGTTAGCGCACGAGCTTTTCTCGGCACCGTCGCATGAAATGCTCGTAGACCGGCACGAACTGCCGCGCCTCATCGTTGAGCACACGTGCGTCTTCGATCACGTCAGGTGGTCGCGGTCCCCGAGCGCGTTGGTTGTCAGAGAAAACGGACGCGAAGTCACCATTCCCCACGGGTACGGTTCTCATAGCAAGAGCTTCTGCCAAGCGGCCTCCCGCCGCGTACAGGTTGGCAAGGCCTTCTTGAAGCTCGGGGTCGATGAACTCCCTTTCCGGAGAGTCCCAAGTGTCGTGGAACTCGAACACCGGCCGGATCGCCGCTCTCGAAAATGGACCGCCGAAGTCGTGATCCCGGAACAGGCGAATCGTAAGATCGAACGCCAGAAGAGCCTTGAGTTCTTCGTAGAGACGTTGATCGTGCGTCGGTCCGTTGGCCGCAGCCGTCGGCCTCAGTTGCGGGTAGGGTTGAAACAGACGGACTTCATCGAGGGTCAGGTCTTGCCATACATCGTTCCAAAAGAGCACGGAGACCTTGAACTTGGAGACTTGTTCACGCGACTCGGACAGCTCGCGGGCGAATTCCTGTAGAACCTTGTCGGTAGGTCCGGTCGTCACCACATAGAGGTGATCAAGTTCCGGCTTAAACGATTCCGCCTTTCCCACCTCGTCAAGAACCACGTCCCTAGACAGTCAAGACACGGTGTTCTTGCACTGAAGTCCCACGAGGCGCC
>JADMJQ010000019.1:0-11503 GCA_018780415.1 Roseateles sp.
CGGCCTGGCGGCTGTACTGCTCGATCATGCGGTTGCCGATGAAGCCGTCGCAGACACCGGACACCACCGCCGTCTTGCGGATCTTCTTGGCCAGCGCCATCACGGTGGCCAGCACATCCTTGGCCGTCGCCGCACCGCGCACCACTTCCAGCAACTTCATCACATTGGCCGGGCTGAAGAAATGCAGGCCGACCACGTCTTGCGGGCGCTTGGTGAAATTGGCGATCGCGTTCAGATCCAAGGTCGAGGTGTTGCTGGCCAGGATGGCGCCGGGCTTCATCACCGCGTCGAGCTGGCCGAACACCGCTTGCTTGACGCTCAACTCCTCGAACACCGCCTCGATCACCAGATCGGCGTCGCCGATATCGGCATAGCTCAGCGTGGTGCTCAGCAGGGCCATGCGAGCATCCAGCTTGTCCTGCTTGAGCTTGCCCTTCTTGAGCTGGGACTCGTAGTTTTTGCGAATCGTTGCGACGCCGCGGTCCAGCGCGTCCTGCTTGGTTTCCAGCAGCACGACGGGCAGGCCGGCGTTCAGAAAGTTCATGCTGATGCCGCCGCCCATGGTGCCGGCGCCGATCACGGCGACCTTGGCGATAGGGCGGGTCGGCGTATCGGCCGGCACATCGGCGATCTTGGTGGTGGCGCGCTCGGCGAAAAAGGCATGGCGCAAGGCGCCCGATTCCGGCGTCACCATCAGCGCGGCAAAACCGGCCCGCTCGGCCCGCATGCCGTCCTCGAACTTCATGTTTACCGAGGCCGCCACCGCCTCCAAACAGCGCAGCGGCGCGGGGAAGTTCTTACTCATCCCGCCCACCATATTGCGGGCGAACTGAAAATAAGCGTCTGGGTTAGCGCAGCGTGCTTTCAGGTCACGCACACGCGGCAGCGGGCGAACATCGGCCACCTCGGCGGCCAGCGCCAAGGCGCAGGCCATCACGTCGCCGTCGGCGATGCGATCGAACAGCTTTTGACCCGGCACCTGGGCCAACAACTCGCTGTTCACCGGCTCACCGCTAACGATCATGTTCAGCGCCGGCTCGACGCCCAAGGCGCGCGGCAGCCGCTGCGTGCCGCCGGCACCGGGCAAGAGACCCAGCTTGACCTCGGGCAGCGCGACCTTGGTGCCGGCGGCCGCGACGCGGTAATGGCAGCCCAAGGCCAGCTCCAGCCCGCCGCCCATGCAGACACTGTGGATGGCGGCGACCACCGGCTTGCTGCAGGCCTCGACCAGAGCGATCAGGCTGAGCAGATTCGGCTCGGCCAGGGCCTTGGGACTGCCGAACTCCTTGATGTCGGCGCCGCCGGAGAAAGCGGCCCCGGCGCCGGTGATGACGACGGCCTTGATGGCCGCATCATCCTCGGCCCGCTCAATGCCGGCCGCCACCGCCTGACGGGTCGCAAAGCCCAGCCCATTGACGGGCGGATTGCTCAGAGTGATGACGGCGACCTGGCCGCGGACTTCGTATATGGCTGTCATGCTGACCCCTTGATGGAGAAGGAGCGGAGCCCGCAAAAAACAGGCCCCACCTAAAATAGAACGATCGTTCGATTCTAGGCAGCAATGCGGCGGCAATGATGTCGCTGCCGTGACAAAACTGCTTGGGGTTTGTATGGAGAGGGGCTGCAGCCCCTTCACTCAAACGTCCAGACCTAACTCTTGAATCTTGCGGGTGATGGTGTTGCGACCAATACCCAATTTTTGCGCCGCCTCGATACGTCGGCCACGGGTCAGCTCCAGGGCGGTCAGGATCAGGCTGGCTTCAAATCGGCGGGTCAGGCTGTCCCAGACATCGGTCTCTCCCGAGGCCAAGAGGCGCCGTGCCTCGCGGGCCACCTCAGCCACCCAGGCGTCGGGGCCGGCGCCAAAGCTGGGCATTGCCGGCGCCGCGGCAGGCGTTGACACTGCCTTCGCTTGCGCCGGCGCGGAGGACGCAGCCGGTGCCACCTCCACACCGGCCACTTCGGCGCTGCCTTCCAAGCTCAAACCCAGGCCAGGCTGCAACAACTCCTGCGGCAAATCCTTGGGCTCCACCACCTGGCTGGGCGCCATCACGCTGAGCCAATGGCAAATGTTCTCCAACTGACGCACATTGCCGGGGAACTCAAACTCCAGCAGCAAGGCCAGCGCCGCGTCGGTCAGCCGCTTGGGCTCAACACCCAGTTCGGCCGCGCTGCGCTGCAAAAAGAACTTGGCCAGCACGGCAATGTCTTCGCGCCGCTCGCGCAGCGGCGGCAGGCGCAGGCGGATCACGTTCAGGCGGTGAAACAAATCCTCGCGGAACGCACCCTGGCGCACGCGCGCTTCCAGGTTCTGGTGGGTGGCGGCGATCACCCGCACATTGCTGCGCAAGGGGCTGTGGCCGCCGACACGGTAGAACTGCCCGTCGGACAAGACCCGCAGGAGGCGCGTCTGCAGCTCCAGCGGCATATCGCCGATTTCGTCCAGGAACAAGGTGCCACCATCGGCCTGCTCGAAGCGGCCGCGCCGGGTCGCCTGCGCGCCGGTGAAGGCGCCGCGCTCATGGCCGAACAACTCGGATTCCAACAAGTCCTTGGGTATGGCGGCGGTGTTGATGGCGACAAACGGGCCGTCCGCACGCGGGCTGTGCTTGTGCAGCGCGCGCGCCACCAGCTCCTTGCCCGAACCCGACTCGCCGGTGATCAAGACCGTCACATGGCTCTGGCTCAGGCGCCCGATGGCGCGGAACACGTCCTGCATCGCCGGCGCCTGGCCCAGCATCTCGGGCACCTCGGCGGCGGCGGCCTCGTCAACCGCCTCACGCATGCTCTCGGTCTGCGCGCGCCGGATCAGCTCGACGGCGGCGGCCAGATCAAAGGGCTTGGGCAGGTACTCGAAGGCGCCGCCCTGAAACGCCGACACGGCGCTGTCCAGATCGGAATAGGCGGTCATGATGATGACGGGCAGATGCGGCAAGCGCGCCTTCACCTTGGCCAGCAAATCAAGACCTGACCCTCCCGGCATGCGGATATCGGACACCAGCACTTGCGGGCTGTCCTCGTCCAGCGCCGCCAACAAATCACGCGCATTGCTGAAGCAACGCACCGGCAAACCGGCGCGTGACAGCGCTTTCTCCAGCACGAAACGAATGGAATGGTCGTCGTCAACAACCCAAATAGATTTCATGCACAAGCTTTCTGTGGTGAATCAGCGCTGCTCAAAGCCGCTGCTTATGGCAGCGGCAAGGTCAAGCGGAAATCGGTCCGGCCCGGCTCGCTTTCACAGTCAAGCATGCCTTGATGCTGCTGAGCAATGGTTTGCGCCAGCGTCAGACCCAAACCCGAACCCCCATCTCGCCCGGACACCAAGGGGTAAAAGATACGGTCTCGAATTTCGGCCGGCACACCGGGGCCGTTATCTTCCACATGCAATTCCAGTGCCAGGCGCCAGCGCTGCTTGCCAATCGTGACCTGACGCGCCACCCGGGTGCGCAAAACAATGCAGGCCGGCTCGGCCGGGTCGGGCTCGACTATGCGCGCTTGCAAGGCTTGGGCGGCGTTCTGCACGATGTTCAACAGCGCTTGGATCAGCTGCTCACGGTCGCCGCGAAAATCCGGCAGCGAAATGTCGTAGTCGCGTTTGATCGTCAAGCCGCGCGGGTATTCAACCAGAATCAGCTGGCGCACCCGCTCGCAGATCTCATGGATATTGACGTCGCCGACCACCTGCGCATGGCGGTGCGGCGCCAGCAGACGATCAACCAGCGACTGCAGACGGTCGACCTCGTGGATGATGACCTCGGTGTACTCGGCCAGCTCGGTGGCCAGCTCAAGGCCCACGGCGTCAGGATGCAGTTCCAGCGCCAGCAACTGCGCCGCACCGCGGATGCCGCCCAGCGGGTTCTTGATCTCATGCGCCAGATTGCGGGTCAGCTCCTTGGTTGCCTGCACTTGATCGAGCGTGCGCTCCTCGCGGTCTTGGCGGGACTGCTGGGCGTTTTCGATCAACTCGATCAGCACCCTGTCCTCGCTATTGTCCATTTGCGAGACGATCACATGCACCGGCAGCGGCAACTCCTGGGGCTGGTTGCTGCGGCGCAGCAGCGCGTCAAAGCGGCTGCTGGAATAGGCATTGCGGGCTACGCCGGTGACGGTGTCGCTGAGCCGGCCGGCATCAACAAACCAGTCATACAAATTGCTGCGCTCGACCGCCCGGCGCGACAGGCGCATCACGTTCTCGAACGCAGCATTGGCGAACAGGCATTCACCGTCGGGGCGCACCACGGCCACCATGGTGGCCAGCATATCGAAGGCTTCGAAGCCCGAGGGCTCACGGCGCGAGGGGTTCATCGCCGCAGCTCCAAACAAAAAAACGAATTAGGGCAGCTTGCTGATCTCGCGCTTAAGCGCTTGCACATCGACCTCTTGGCGGCCGATGCTGGCCTTGAGTTCGGCCATGCGGTCCAGGTATTTTTGATAATTTTTCTCGTCTCCGCGCCGCTCGGCGTTGCCACCGGCATAGTCGCGCTGCAAAGCGTCCAGCCTGTCCTGCGCTTCGCGCAGCTCGGCTTCCAGGACGCGGCGGCGCTCGCCATCACGCGTGCGCTGTTGATTCGGATCAATGCGCCCGTCATTGCTGCCCCGGGCCTCGCCACTGGCCACATTCCCCGCCGGCGCCGGATTGGCGCGCGGCCTGGCGGCCGGCAGCACGGTGATCGGCGTGCCCTCGATGGACTTGCAATCCTTGGCCTGCGCCTCCTTGGCCGACAAGGCGTCGGTATAGAGCACCGGCGGGCCGGGACAGCGATAGACGACGGACTGCGCCTGCGCGCCGCCGGTGAACGCCGTTGACAGGGCCGCAAGACAGGCCAGCATGGAGAAGGTACGAATCAGCATGGCGAGATTGTGGCCCATAGGCCAAGGCGCAATGCACAAAGAAAAGGGACGGTTGTAACCGTCCCTTCAGCGCAAGCCTGGCGGGGTACAACGCAAACGTGTCATTCACGCGCGTTGCACTCCAACCATCAGAGCGTGTAGTACATATCGAACTCGACCGGGTGCGTGGTCATGCGCACGCGCTGCACTTCTTGCATCTTCAGCTCGATATAGGCATCGATATAGGCATCGGTGAACACGCCGCCCTTGGTCAGGAACGCACGGTCCTTGTCCAGGCACTCGAGTGCTTGGTCCAGGCTGTGGCAGACGGTAGGCACCAAGGCGTCCTCTTCAGGCGGCAAGTGGTACAGATCCTTGGTGGCGGCTTCGCCCGGATGAATCTTGTTCTCGACGCCGTCCAGACCGGCCATCATCAAGGCCGCGAAGCACAGATACGGGTTGGCCAATGGATCGGGGAAACGTGCCTCGATGCGGCGACCCTTGGGGTTAGCCACATAAGGGATACGGATCGAAGCCGAGCGGTTGCGCGCGCTGTAAGCCAGCTTGACGGGAGCCTCATAGCCAGGCACCAGGCGCTTGTAGCGGTTGGTGCCGGGGTTGGTGATCGCGTTCAAGGCACGCGCGTGCTTGATGATGCCGCCGATGTAGTACAGCGCGAAGTCGCTCAAGCCGCCGTAGCCGTCGCCTGCGAACAGGTTCTTGCCGTCTTTCCAGATCGACTGGTGCACATGCATGCCGGAGCCGTTGTCGCCGACGATGGGCTTGGGCATGAAGGTCGCGGTCTTGCCATAGGCATGGGCCACATTGGCAATCACGTACTTTTGCAGTTGCAACCAGTCAGCGCGCTCGACCAGGGTCGAGAAACGCGTACCGATTTCCATCTGGCCGGCATTCGCCACTTCATGGTGATGCACTTCAACCGGGATGCCCAGTTGCTCAAGAATCAAGCACATTTCCGAGCGCATGTCCTGGCCCGAATCAACCGGCGGCACTGGGAAGTAACCGCCCTTGACGGCCGGGCGATAGCCCTTGTTGCCGTGCTCGTAGTCCTTGCCGGTGTTCCAGGCGGCTTCTTCGGAGTCAATCTTCACGAAGCAGCCGGACATGTCGATGTTCCAGCGGATGCTGTCGAAGATGAAGAACTCGGGCTCGGGGCCAAAGTAGGCGGCGTCGCCCAGGCCGGACGACTTCAGATAGGCTTCGGCGCGCTTGGCCAAGGAGCGTGGATCGCGCTCATAGGCCTTGCCATCACCCGGCTCGACCACGTCGCAGCTCAGGATCAGCGTCGGCTCTTCAAAGAAGGGGTCGATATTGGCGGTGTTCGGATCGGGCATCAAGAGCATGTCCGAGGCTTCAATGCCCTTCCAGCCACCGATCGACGAGCCGTCAAACGCGTGGCCGGAGATGAACTTGTCTTCATCAAAATGGGACACCGGCACGGACACATGGTGCTCCTTGCCACGGGTATCGGTGAAACGGAAGTCAACAAACTTGACCTCGTTCTCTTGCACCATCTTCATCACGTCGGCAACGGTCTTGGCCATCAAAAAACTCCTAGCTAGCGGGGAAAATTGTTTATTCAGGGACTATAAAAGGCATCGGCTCGCGCCCATGTTTCAAGCGCCGCATCCTGTATTAAGCACTTTGTGTGCCAACACGGTGCGGGGGTGACAGTCGCGGGAAAGGCAGCGGAATTATGGCTCGCCACGGTCTGTGTTCAATACTCTATTCACCAAACAGGTGCGACACGCCCCAAATCAACGCACCAACTCTGTGCCTATGGTTGCACCAGTTTGAAGCACGCCCTGCTTCAGCGCGGCATAGGCCGCATCCAGCTGCTGGGCCTCGCCCTTCATGCCCCATTTCACGCCCAGCTCGATATGACGACCCCACTCTGGGTGGTCCACGCTGGGCAGGCTGAACACCTTGATGCCGGCGAACTCGGCCTCAACGGCCACCATCAGCGGCGTCAACATCGACTCCATCGTGCTTTGCACAATCATCGACAGCTCCAGCCGACCAAGCGCTTGGTGCAGATCGGCATGGCGCTGGTCCAGCACCCATTCCATCATCGGGTGCGCCATCACCGGGAAGCCGGGCGCGAAGTACACCGTGCCGACCGAAAAGCCGGGAATCTTGTTGAAGGGGTTGGGGATGATCTCGGCGCCGGTCGGGAACATGCCCATCTCCAGCCGCCGCAAGGTGTCGGGATGATCCGGGTCGGCAGTCACGCCTTGTTCCGCCGCCATCTCGCTGATGCGCTGCCAGATCAGCTCGCGCGCCTGCGGGTGCAGAGCCAAGTCTCGCCCGAGCGCCGCGGCGGCGGCCTGGCGGGTGTGGTCATCCGGCGTCGCGCCGATGCCGCCACAGCTGAAGACCAAATCGCCGCTGGCAAAGGCGAGCTTCAGCTGCGCGACCAGATGCTCGCGGTCATCGCCCAGGTACTGCGCCCAGTCCAGGCTCATGCCGCGCGCGGCCAGCAGCTCAATGAACTTGGACAAATGCTTGTCCTGACGTTTGCCGGAGAGGATTTCGTCGCCAATGATGATCAAACCGATTTTCATTTTTCTTTTGCTCACAAAGGAGGAATCAAAGGCAGGGGAGCGGGCTGCGCCAGCTCCTCCACCAGGGGCAGCTCCGGCTCGGCGCTGGGGCTGGCGCGCTGAGCGGCGCGCAGCTCGCGCATCTCTTGCAAAGCGGCCAGGGCGTAATGCGTAAACCACAGGGTAGAGAACGCAAACACCAGGGTGTAGAGCCAAATCGAAGCAATGATCAAAAACGGCGCCAAGGCCAGCGCCATCACGCCAAACGCCCAGATCGCCGCGGGTGCCGCGCCCAGATAGCCGGTCACCAGGCCGAGCAGCATCAGCGGCAGCTTGTGCTGGCGCATCAGCTGGCGCCGCTCAGCGACCGAAGCATGTTCGGCCAGCGCGTCAAAGCTGAACACCTTGTAGCCCAGCCAACCCCAAATCAGCGGCGGGATGATCAACACCAGCGGCGGAATCAGCCAGAACGGCATGCTGATCAAGAGTGCTAACAATGCCAGCGACACATGCCAGAGCGACCAGCCCAAAGACCGCCACCACGACCCGCCCTGCTTGCGCTCGAGCTGGGCGAAACGCCGCTGCGCGACCAGCCGCACCAAGCTCGGCGTCATCAACAAAGCCACCAGCAGCAGGCTCAAGACCACGATGACCGGCAAGGCCAGCGCCAAGACCATGAGCGGCGCCAGTACCGAGCGCAGGCCACCGGCACCGACATGGTCGAGCCAGCCCAACAAGGACTCGACCAGACGCCAATTGCCCAGGGTGGCCCGCACCCCGTCCACGGCCGGCTCCCAAAAATAGTAGCCCAGCGCAAACGCCAGTCCGGCCATCAAAACCAGGGGCAACAGCGACAAGAAAATCACCCGCGGGTGCAGGCAGTAGGCCACGGCGCGCCAGAATGCGTCACCGACCCGACTCATGGAATTGACCATCTACGACTTCCCTCGACCGCAACTACAAAGTCTGCGATCTTAGCGAGGCTTGCGTCCGCTCCAACAAGGCCGTGACGGCATAGACTGCCGCGATATGCGGCGTCGGCGTGGCGGTGATGCGGCCCAACTCCAGCACCGCGCCGACCAGCGCCTCCAACTCCAGCGCGCGGCCGCGCTCCAGGTCCTGCAGCATCGAGGTCTTGTGCGCGCCGACCGCCTCGGCGCCGGCAATCCGCTGGGCAATCGTGACCTTGAAAGTAACGCCCAGTTTCTGCGCCAGCTGTTGCGCCTCGGCCATCATCGCCGCCGCCAACTCACGGGTCGGCGCGAAGCCGCAAATGTCCACCAACGTCGCCTGCGTCAGCGCCGAGATCGGGTTGAAGCACAAATTGCCCCAGAGCTTGACCCACAGTTCGCTGCGAATGTCCTTGGAGACGGGTGCCTTGAAGCCGGCCCGCATCAGCGCTTGGGACAGCGCCTCGATGCGCGGGCTCCTGCTCCCGTCCAGCTCACCGAGCGAGAAGCGATTGCCCTCGATCAAGCGCACCACGCCGGGCTCGACCAGCTCGGCCGCCGGGTAGACCACGCTGGCGATGATGCGCTCGGCCTCGATCTGGCCGGCGATCAGGCCGCCGGGGTCAACGCTGTCCAGGCGCTTACCCTCGAAAGCGCCGCCCAGTTTCTGAAAATACCACCAAGGCAGACCATTGATCATGCTGACCAGCAGCGTGTGCGGGCCGAACAGCGCTCGCAATTCGGGCAAGAGCGCGGCCACCTGATGGGCCTTGACGGTCAACAGCACCACGTCTTGCGGCCCGGCATCCAGCATGTGCTGAACCGCGCTCACCTCCGCCGCATGCTGCTCGCTGCCGTCCTCCAACAGCAGACGAAAGCCGCGCTGCCGTATCGCTGCCAGGTTCTGATTGCGGGCGATGAAAACCACCTCCTCGCCCGCCAGCGCCAGCCGCGTGCCCAGCAAGCCGCCGATCGCGCCGGCGCCGACGATGGCGAACTTCATCAGGAACCCAGCCCCAGCTTTTCGGCCAGGCCTATGCGCTGCAACTTGCCGGTAGCGCCCTTGGGGATTTCGCTCAGGAAGAGAATTCTGCGCGGCACCTTGAAGTCGGCCAGGCGGGTGGCAACATACGCGCGCAAGCCGGCCTCGTCCACACTCGCGCCCTCACGCAAGACCACCGCCGCGGCGACGTCCTCGCCCAGCTTCGCGTGTGGCATGCCGAAGCAGACCACCTGCTGCACGGCGGGGTGGTCCATGATGACCTCATCAACCTCGCGCGGGCTGATTTTTTCTCCGCCCCGGTTGATGATTTCCTTCAGGCGCCCGGTGATGCTCAAGTAACCCTCTACGTCCAGCTGACCCTGGTCGCCGGTGCGAAACCAGCCCTGGCGCCAAGCCTCGGCATTGGCGGCCGGGTTGTTCTGATAACCGTCGGTCACATTGGGGCCACGAATCACGATCTCGCCGATTTCACCGGCGGCCAGCAACTCGCCCTGCTCACCCATGATCGCAATCTCGGGGCCGGCCGCCAGCCCCACCGTGCCGGGCTTGCGAAGCCGTGGTGGCAAAGGGTTAGACGCCATCTGATGGGCGGCCTCGGTCATGCCATAGGCCTCAATCAGCGGCGCGCCAAACGCCGCCTCCAGCTCGGTGATGACCTGCGGCGGCATCGACGATGAGGACGAGCGCATGAAACGCAAGGGTTGGCGCGCGATCAGTTCAGCGTGGCCACGTGCGCGCGCCACGATGGCCTGGTGCATGGTCGGCACCGCCGTGTACCAAGTCTGTTTAGCTTCCTCCAGCCAGGCAAAAAACTTCAAGGCATTGAAACCGGGCGGGCAAAACACCTGCGAGCCGGCCGCCAGCGGCGCCAATACCCCGGCGATCAGGCCGTGGATATGGAACAGCGGCATCACATTGAGCCCGCAGTCGCCGGCGGTGAACTGCAGGCTCTGCCCGATATGGCGCGCCGAGGCGATCAAATTGGCTTGCGACAAAGGCACGATCTTGGGCCGCGAGGTGGTGCCCGAGGTGTGCAGGACCATGGCGACGTCGGCGGGCCGAGACCAAATCGGCGCGGCCAACGGCTTTGCCACCTTGTCGCTGAGCAAATGGAAGGCGCCGGCCGGTGCGTTGGCCCCGACCTCCAAACGCAGAATGGCCAAGCCAAGCTTCTCCGCAACGGCGATCGCGGGCGAACTGCTGCCGGCCTCCACGATCAAGGCCCGCGCCTGCAAATCGTTCAGATAAAACTCGAACTCATCACTGCGATAGCCCGGGTTGAGCGGCGCGCTGGCGACACCGCAGGCGCAGGCCACAAAGCACGCCGCCATCTCGGGGCCGTTGTTCAAGACGATGGCGACGCGGTCATTGGCGCCCAGGCCCAGCGCGTTGAACTGGCTGACCGTGTTTGAGACCAAGTCCCGCAGGCCCGCGAAACTCAAGGGCGGGCGACCCGGCGCCGAGAGCGCCGGCGCCTCGGCCAGGCCGTTGACTAGCAAATCAAACAACAGGCGATCTGGATTCATCTTGGCCTCATGGAGTGGCGGATTCGGGCCGCCCATTATCGTCAGCGCCGCCCGAACAGCCGCCCCAAACCCAACCACTGCTGCGCCCAAAAACCCCGCCCATAGTCGCGTCCACCCTCCTCGGCCAACTGATCGCGCACGCCGGTGGCGTCCCAGCGCAGCTCGAAGTTGGCGGTGCCGAAGATGATGTCCCAGAGCGGGAACAACACGCCGAAGTTGTGCCCGCCCAAGGTGCCGCGGCCCGAAGATTCATGGCCGATGCCGATCGAATGGTGCAGGCGATGAAAGCGCGGGCTGACGACGATGCGCTCCAGCAGCGGGCCAAACCAGAGCCGCACATTTGCATGTTGCAGGCTTTCCATCAGCTGCGTGAACGCCACCAGCGCGACAAACTGCGCCGGCTCAACCCCAACCACCCGCGCCAAAATGACGAATACCGCATCGCGCAAGATGTCATCGAGCAAGTGGTTGCGGTTGTCGCTCCACATCGTCATCTGGCGCTGGCTGTGATGCAGCGCATGCAAGGCCCACCACCAGTTCCAGCCATGCTGGGCCCGGTGCAGCCAGTAATTGACCAGGTCGAACCCCAGCAAATAGATCAGGAAACTGACCCAGGCGATGTCGGTC
>JADMJQ010000019.1:11513-47005 GCA_018780415.1 Roseateles sp.
CGGATCGAGGCTGAAGAACATCAGCAGCTTGAACAGACCCAGGCGATGGATCAGTGTGTAGATCACGTCAACCCGTACCGCGCCGGCGTCCAACAGCGGCTCGACCGGCCGCCAACGCTCAAGCAGCCGTATCAACACCAGCATCACCGCGATCTGCAGCAGCCCCACCAGCAGCCAGCCGGTGGCGGCAAATGCGTCCTCCAGCAGATTGCCGCCACCCAGGCCGAACACCAGCGGTTGCACCAGCGACTCATACAGCAGCAGTTGCAAAGTGCCGAAAGCCTCGCTGAAGAACTCAGTCATGCTGAGCCTCGCTCAAGAGCCCGGACATTTTGAACAGCAAGCTGTAGCGCGGATGCTCGCGCAGCGGCGCAAAACACATGCCGCGGTCCGTCAAGCCTTGCAGCAGCGGCTCCAGCACCGCCGGCGCCCATGCATCCTGGCGCGACCAGATGCCCAGATGGGCCATCAGGATATCGCCCGGCCTGATGTTTTTCAGCGCCCGCTCCAGCAGCTGCTGGTTCGGATATTTGTCGCTGGGCAACTCGTCGCCGAGAAAGCCCGCCGCGCTCCAGCCCACATGGACATAACCGCATTTCTGTGCGGCAGCCAGCAAGGCCGGCGAGGTTTTGCCGCCGGGCGCTCGGAAGATCGGCCCCATCGCCCGCCCGGTCATCTCGGCAAAACGAGCGCTGACCTGTTTGAGGCTGGCGCAATACTGCTCGGCGCTGATCTCCTGCCGCACCGCGGGCTGGATGCCGGCGGCGGTGCTGACCTTGAAGCGCGTGACCTCCGTCTGGCCCGGTGTGGGCAGATCGGCCAGCCAGGTGTCGTGGTTCCAGGTATGGGCGCCGAAGTCATGGCCCTCGGCCGCACGCTCGCGCCACCAGGGCGCCCAGGCTTCATCCAGCGTCCAGCCGCCGGTCTGGGTCGGCTCGTTGGCGAGAAAAAAGGTCGCGCGCGCGTCGAAGCGCCGCAAGGTGTCGGAGATCAAGGGCGCCACGCCCATATGGCCGGTGTCAAAGCTCAAAAAGACCGGCTTGGCGCAGGGCGCGGCCGCAAGCACCGGCGCCGCCGCCAACGCGCCCAGCCCCGTCAGCGCCAATAAAACGACGCGCATCATTGGCGGGGCTGATGGTCCAGGGTGTAGACCCCATGCGGCGATTTGCCGACCTTGACCTGGCGCACCACCTTCTTGGTCTGGGTGTCAATCATGGTCAGCTTGCCGGCCCAGCGCGAGGTCACCAAAAGCGTCTTGCCGTCCCCCATCACTTCCATATCGTCCGGGCCGCTGGGGCCGGGAAAACGGTCCACCACGCTGAAATTCTGCGTGTCAATCTTGCTGATCGTGTTGGCGACGCGGTTGCTGACCAGCACATGGCGGCGGTCGCCCCAGGCGCGGAAGGAATGCGCGCCCTTGCCGGTGGGCAGACGCTTGACCAGCTTGGCCGGCGTCGTGCCCGGGGCGCTGACGTCATACACCTCGACCACGGCGTCACCGGTCAGGCCGACCAGCAGGTGCTTGTCATCGGCGGTCAGGAAAATATCGGCCGGCATCTCGCCGACGCTGATTTTCCAGCGCGGTGTCTGCGTCGCCATATCGACGGCCAACAGCTCATTGCTGTCTTGCAAGCTCACATAGAGCGTGCTGCTCTTGCTATCAATCGCCAGATGGCTGGGCGTCTCGGGAGCGCTGATGCGCTTGACCAATTTCAGCGGCTCGCTCTTGTTGGCGGGCGACCAGCTGTAGAAGTCCACATGGTTGAGGCGATTGGCGGCCGTCACCAGCCACTTCATATCGGGCGAAAAGCGCAGGTGGTAAGGGTCGACGATGCCGTGCACGACCCGCTGAACCTCGGCGGTACGGGGGTCCAAAAATGTCAGCGAATCGCCCAGCGCATTGGCCACCAGCAAGGACTTCTCGTCCGGCGACAGATAGAGGTGATGCGGCTCCTTGCCGGTCGGAATGCGCTTGATCTGCTTGAAGCTGACCGGGTCCACCACGCTGATGTCGGCGTCCAGTGAGTTCAGCACAAAGATCGGCTTGGCTGGGCCGGCGGCCGCGGCCGCGAGGGATGAACACAACAAACTCAGGGCCGCTGCGAAATGGGGCCAGGACTTAAACGACATCAGGGAGTCCTTGAAGGGAAGCAAAAAGCACAAAAACACGACTCCCCAAGTGTAGTTGGCCGCGCCTGCCTTTCGCTTCTCAGCGGCTCTCAGCGCTACTCGTCATTGTCCCCGCTCAACAAACCGCCCAAAATTCCGACGCCGCCAATGCCGGCCAGGCCGCCGAGCATCGAACCCTCTTCACGGCTGCCGCCACGCTGCGGCGCCGCCGCAAAAATGCGCGAGGCCAGGCGCGACAGCGGCAGGCTTTGCAGCCACAACTCACCCGGCCCGGTCAGCTTGGCCAGGAACAGGCCCTCGCCGCCGAACAAGGCGGTCTTGATCTTGCCCACATACTGGATCTCGAAGGACACATTGGGCGTGTAGGCGACCACGCAGCCGGTGTCGACCAGCAGGGTCTGGCCGGCCTGCAGCGTGCGCCGCACGACGGTGCCGCCGGCATGGACAAAGGCCAGACCGTCGCCCTCAAGCTTTTGCATGATGAAGCCCTCACCGCCAAAAAAACCGGTCGAGATCTTCTGCTGCAACGCGATGCCGAGCGAGACGCCGCGCGCCGCGCACAAAAAGGCGTCTTTCTGGCAGATCAGCGTGCCGCCGAGCTGACGCAAATCCATGGGCAGGATCTTGCCCGCAAAGGGCGCGGCGAAGGCCACCCGCTGCTTGATGCCGGTCTGGTTGGTGTAGACCGTGGTGAACAAGGATTCACCCGTCACCAAGCGCTTGCCCGCCCCCATCAGCTTGCCGAAGAAGCCGCCCTGCTGCGGCGCGCCGTCGCCAAAGACGGTGTCCATATGGATGCCTGCGTCCATGAACATCATGCTGCCGGCCTCGCCGACGGCCGCCTCGCCGGGATCGAGTTCGACCTCGACGAACTGCATCTCCGCGCCCTTGATCTCGTAGTCGACCACATCCATTGCCATCACAAACCCCTTACAAATTCCGCTTGAGGTCGGCATTATTGCGTGAAGAGATGTCCCCAAGAAAAAAGGCGGGAGCCTACGCTCCCGCCTTGCTTGGTCAAGCCGACGCTTGTCGGATCAGGCCTGCATCAGCCCATGTGCAAGCCGCCGTTGCAGCTGAAATCGGCACCGGTGGTGAAGCCGGAGTCTTCGCCGGCCAACCAGGCCACGATAGCGGCGATTTCTTCGGGCTTGCCCAAACGCTTGATCGGGATGGTGGCGACGATCTTCTCCAGCACATCGGGGCGGATCGCCTTGACCATATCGGTGCCGATATAGCCGGGGCTGACGGTGTTGACCGTCACGCCTTTGCTGGCCACTTCTTGCGCCAGTGCCATCGTGAAGCCGTGCATGCCGGCCTTGGCGGCCGAGTAATTGGTCTGGCCGAACTGACCCTTCTCGCCGTTGACCGAGGAGATATTGATGATGCGACCCCAGCCCTTGTCGAGCATGTCCTCGATCACCTGCTTGGTGACATTGAACATGCTATTGAGATTGGTGTTCATCACCGCATCCCAGTCGTCGCGGCTCATCTTGCGGAACATGCCGTCGCGGGTGATGCCGGCGTTATTGACCAGCACCGAGATAGGTCCATGCTCGGCCTTGACCTTGGCAAAGGCTTCGACGGTGGAGTCCCAGTCGGCCACATTGCCGACCGAGGCGTAAAAGTTATAACCCAGAGCGGCCTGCTCACTCAGCCATTTGTCGAAGTCGCGGCTGGGGCCGCAGCCGGCGATGACCTTGAAACCTTCTTTGTGCAGGCGCTGGCACATCGAGGTCCCGATGCCGCCCATGCCGCCGGTCACGTAAGCTACTTTTTGACTCATCGTTGTCTCCTATCTCTTAAGAAAATGCGTGCTCGCCCAGACTCCTGCATGTGCGGGTCTGGGTCAAGCGGGTTGGCCCTAATTTCGCGTCAAAGCGGGTTTGTCACTAGTCGGGCTAGGCAACTAGGATCAACGTTCCACCGTCAGGGCCACGCCCATGCCGCCGCCAATGCACAGCGAGGCAATGCCCTTCTTGGCATCGCGGCGCTGCATCTCATGCAACAGCGTCACCAGGATGCGGGCGCCGGACGCGCCGATCGGATGGCCCAGCGCGATGGCGCCGCCATTGACGTTGACCTTGCTCAAGTCCCAGCCCATTTCCTGATGCACGGCGCAGGCTTGGGCGGCAAAGGCTTCGTTGATTTCCAGCAGGTCCAGGTCCTGCGCCTTCCAGCCGGCGCGCTCCAGCGCCTTCTTGGCGGCGGGCACCGGGCCCATACCCATGATGGACGGGTCCAGCCCAGCCGAGGCGTAAGAGGCAATGCGTGCCAGCGGCGTCAGCCCCAAGCTGGCGGCCTTGGCCGCGCTCATGATCAGCAGGCCGGCGGCACCGTCATTCAGACCCGAGGCATTGCCGGCGGTGACGCTGCCGGCCTTGTCGAAGGCCGGGCGCAGGCCGGCCAGCACCTCGGCCGTGCTGCGGCGGTTGATGAACTCGTCGGCGTCAAAAACGATCGCATCTCCCTTCTTCTGCGGAATCGTCACCGCGGCGATTTCATCCTTGAAGCGACCGGCGTCCTGCGCGGCTGCCGCCTTTTGCTGCGACGCAAAGGCCAGCGCGTCTTGCGCCTCACGGCTGATGCCGTATTGCTTGGCCACGTTCTCGGCCGTGATGCCCATGTGGTACTGGTTGTAGACGTCCCACAGGCCGTCAACGATCATGGTGTCGACCAGTTTCCAGTCACCCATGCGCTGGCCGTCGCGCGAGCCCGGCAGCACGTGCGCGCTCAGGCTCATGCTCTCCTGGCCACCGGCGATGACGATTTCGGAATCACCGTCACGAATCGACTGCGCCGCCAGCATCACCGCCTTCAGACCGGAGCCGCAGACCTTGTTGATCGTCATCGCCGGCACCGTGTTGGGCAGACCTGATTTGATGACGGTCTGGCGCGCCGGGTTCTGGCCGGCGCCGGCGGTCAGAACCTGACCCAAGATCACTTCGCTGATCTGTGCGCCGTCCAAGCCGCTGCGACGCAGCAGATCGCGCACGACGGTGGCGCCCAGGTCAACGGCTGAGGTTTTGGCCAGCGTGCCGCCGAATTTACCAATGGCGGTACGGGCGGCTGAGACGATCACGATATCGGTCATAGGAACTCCAACTGTGCTGTAAGTAACAAGTTATCAGATGAATAATAGCTCAAGCTTTTTGCTTGACGTAACGCCCCGGCGCCGGCTCGATGGCCTTGTATTTCCGATTGCCGGGCGTCTTCGGTGCCGGCTTTTGCGCGCCGGCATGAGCCGCCAACCACTCGGACCAATCGGTCCACCAACTGCCGGGCTGCTCGGTG
This sequence comes from Roseateles sp., assembly GCA_018780415.1. Lineage (GTDB taxonomy): Bacteria > Pseudomonadota > Gammaproteobacteria > Burkholderiales > Burkholderiaceae_C > Paucibacter_A. The sequence goes on from JADMJQ010000019.1 coordinate 16,938, forward strand.
GCCGTGGCCAGCCATGCTTCGGCCGTGGCTGGCAGTGCCGCCGACGGGGCTATCCAGTGGCTGCGCTTTTTCTTGGCCGGCGGATTGATCACACCGGCAATATGGCCGGACGCGCCCAGCACATAGCGCCGCTCGCCCTTGAAGACTTGGGTGCTGCGGTAGGCCGCGTCCCAGGGCACGATATGATCCTCGCGCGAGCCATAGATATAGACCGGCGCCTTGATTTTTCCCAAATCAAGCGACTCGCCGCAAACCGTCAAGCGGCCGGGCAGCTTCAACTCGTTTTGCAAATAGGTGTGGCGCAAGTACCAGCAGTACATCGGCCCGCTCATATTGGTGGCGTCGCCGTTCCAATACAGCAGATCAAACGCGGGCGGCGCCTCACCCTTCAGGTAGTTGCCCACCACATAGTTCCAGACCAGATCGTTCGGCCGCAACATGCTGAAGGTGCTGCCCAGCTCCTGGCCCTTCAACAGGCCGGGACCCTTGGGCGACTGCAGGCCGATGGTGGTCTCACGCTTTTTCACAGAGGGCTCGTCCACGAAGATATCGAGGATGCCGTTGCTGGAGAAATCGATCAAGGTGGTCAGCAAGGTGACGCTGGCGGCCGGCTGCTCGCCGCGCGCCGCCAACACGCCCAGCGCAGTCGACAAAATCGTGCCGCCTACGCAAAAACCCAGGGTGTCAATGGTCTTGGCGCCGCTGATCTCCTGCACCACGCTGATCGCTTTGATGGCGGCCTGCTCGATGTAGTCGTCCCAGGTCCAGGCCGCGCAGGAGGCGTCCGGGTTGCGCCAGCTGATCACAAACAGCCGGTGGCCCTGCGCCACCGCATAGCGGATCAGGGAGTTGTCCGGCTGCAGATCGAGGATGTAGAACTTGTTGATGCAAGGCGGCACAAACAGCAAGGGTCGCTCGAACACCGTGTCGGTCAGCGGCTTGTATTCGATCAGCTGAAAAAAGTCGTTCTCGAACACGATGTCGCCGGCCGTGGTGGCGACATTGCGGCCGACCTCGAAGGCGCTTTCGTCGGTCTGCGAGACATGACCGCGCTGCAAATCATCCCAGAGCAATTGCATGCCCTTGGTCAGCGACTCACCCTTGCTTTCCAGGGCCAGGGCCTGCGCCTCCGGGTTGAGCGCCAAGAAGTTGCTCGGCGAGGCGGCGTCAACAAACTGCTGCACGGCGAAGCGCACACGGGCGCGCGCCTTGTCCTCGCCCTCGACCTTGTCGGCCATTTGCTGCAAGGTGTTGGCGTTGAGCAAATAGAGCTGAGCCATGAAAGAGCTGGCCGGGTTGGCGCTCCAGGCCGGGTTGGCAAAACGACGGTCGGCCAGCGGTTTGGGTGCCTGAGCCTGATCGCCCAAACTGCCCTGCAGCGAAGCGTTCCACAGCGCGGTGGCTTGATTGAGGTAGTTGCTCTGCAACTCGGCAAGGGAGGCGGCGGGGATTTGCAGGCCGGCCAAGGTCTTCCACATCTCGCCCAAACCGGCGGCCGCTTCGCTGGCCGCTGCGGCGGCGGCTGCCGCTGCCGCGACCGGCGTGGCCTCCGGCACCTTGCTGGTCGCTGTGTCGGGCGCTGTGTCGGGCGCTGCCGATGCCTGAGCCTTGGTCTTACGGGTCATAGGTTTCCTCAAACAATTGTGCGTTTGCTGACGTGGCCGTCGCGGGATAGCCATTCCAGCCCATCATCGCAGACCTTGTTGTAACCTCGCTGTCTTACCCGCTCATGACGAACCATGTATCTGATCGCAATTGCCTGGGGCTATGTAGCCCTGATGATGGCCTTGGCCGAAGCCACCAGCAGCCAGGGCAGCATCCTGGGCGCCATCGTGACGCTCTTGCTCTACGGGGTCTTGCCGATCTCTATCGTCTTGTATCTGCTGGGCACACCGCATCGCAAAAAGGCGCGCCTGCGGCAGCAGCAGCTGGAGCGCGCCGAGGCGCTCGCGCTAGCCAACTCAGACCAAGCCAATGGCGGCGACCATGCGCCCGCTGACCCGCTCGCGCCGATAAGAAAAGAAACGTGAGGCGTCGCTGACGGTGCACCAGGAGCCACCGCTGATGTGACTCAGGCCCAGCCGCAGCAAACGCTGGCGGGCCAACCCAGCCAGATCGGCGCGCCAGCGCGCTTCGCCGGCTGCACTGGGCCGAAACTGAAAATACTCGCTCGACAGGGCCAGCGGCTCAAGGCCAAAAGCCGTCAACACCTCTGGGCCGACCTCAAAGGCCGTTGGGCCAATGCAAGCGCCCAGCCAGGCCTGCACCTCAGCCGGCCGGCAACCGGCCGCCTGGCACAGTGCCGCCACCGTGTTCTCCAGCACGCCAGCGGCCAGCCCGCGCCAGCCGGCATGCGCGCCGGCCACGCCGCCGGGCGCTGCAAACAAGACCGGCAAACAGTCGGCCACCTGGATCGCCACCGCCAGATTGGCCGAGGTGCTGACGCTGGCATCGGCGACCGGCGCCGCGGCGCCGCTCACAGCATGGGCAGGCTTCAAGAGCACAACCTCGCTGCCATGCACCTGCTGCAAAAAGATCGCCTTGGCGCCCAAGGCCTTATCGATTCGACGGCGATTCTCGGCCACGGCGGCTGGTTCGTCTTGCACCGCGGCGCCGACATTCATGCTCTCGAATGGGCCGACGCTAACGCCACCGGCCCGCGTGCTCATGAAGGCGCGCACGCCCGCCTTGCGCAGCGGCCAATCGGGCCTGAGCCAGTCGGTATGAACCAGCGGGTCCGGCTCACTCGGCATCTGGGCAGGCCGAGGGCTGAGTCTTGGCAAACGCGTCCAGCGCCATGCAATTGGCGAACACCCGCATCACCTCGGGCACATGGTCAAGCCTGCAGTCAAAGCGCTGGGCATTGAAGACTTGCGGCACCAGCATGCAATCGGCCAGGCCCGGCGTATCGCCATGGCAGAAGCGGCCGGCGCCGGCCTTCAGGCGCAGTTCCACCACCTCCAGCCCGGTCTCGACCCAGTGCCGATACCAGCGATTCTTGTTGTCCTCGTCGACGCCCATCTCCTTGTTCAGGTAGCGCAGCACGCGCAGATTGTTGAGCGGGTGGATCTCGCAGGCGATGTCTTGCGCCAGCGCCCGCACTTGGGCGCGGCCCAAGGCATCGGCGGGCAGCAAGGGCGGCTGCGGGTGGGTTTCATCGAGGTATTCGATGATGGCCATGGACTGGCTGACCACCGCCTCACCGTCGCGCAACAGCGGCACCAGCTTGGACAGCGAGGCGCTGACGTAGGCCGGATCGAATTGTTCGTTCTTGGCCAGATGAACGGCGCGGTAGTCGTAATCCAGCCCCTTCAACGCCAGCGCAATGCGCACGCGGTAAGAGGCCGAGGAGCGAAAGTAATTGAAGAGTTCCATGGGGCACCATGATGCCACGAGCGCTTCATGGCGGGCCGCTAAACTCGGGGCCATGTGGAACCCAAGACGCTTCAAACATTGCCCCAGCTGCGGTGCCGCGGTCAGCTACCGGGTGCCCGCCGACGACAACCGCGAACGCGCCACCTGCAGCGCCTGCGCCAGCATCCATTACGAAAACCCGATCAATGTGGTGGGCACCCTGCCCGTCTACGGCGAACAGGTGCTGCTATGCCGGCGCGCGATTGAGCCCCGCCACGGCTTTTGGACCTTGCCGGCTGGTTTTCTGGAGCTGGGAGAGACGGCGGCCGAGGGCGCACAACGGGAGACCGATGAAGAAGCCGGCGCGCAGATCGAACTGCAGCCGCTGTACTGCCTGATGAATGTGGTCAAGGTCGGGCAGATTCATCTGTACTACCGCGCCCGGCTGCTCTCGGACCAGTTCAATCCGGGGCCGGAAACCTTGGAGGCCAGGCTGTTCCACGAGCATGAAATTCCCTGGGAAGAGCTGGCCTTTCGCACCGTGCGCGAGACCTTGAAGCATTTCTTCGAGGACCGGCGGCTGGGCCGGCCGTTCGAGCTGCATTGCGGCGATATTGGCTAATCAGCCCAGAGGCGCTCAACCAGTTCACCCACCTCAAGTGCTTCGGCCTTGCGCGGCAAGGCCTTCCACTCCTGCGGCGCCGGCGCCATCCGCTTGGACGGCTTGGCGCCCCAGGTGGCGACCTTCAACGCAAACACCACCGGGCCCTTGACCACCTCGAACGGCGGCACGGCCTCGACCTTGGCGATGATCTGCTGCCTGAGCTGCAGGGCCAGCATGGCGTCAAAGTCCAGCCAGACCTTTGATTTGCCGCCCGGCTTGACCGCCAGCACGATAAAGCCGCCGACCGACTGCTGCGCGCCGCTGCTGACAACGCCAGCGCGCGCCGCCACCTCGACCGCTTTGACATAGGCGGCCATGGCATCGACATTGGGCACGCGCTCCTCGAGCACCGCACTCGGTTGCAACAGCACCAAGTTGGTTTGAGTCAGCGGCTCGGACGCCTGCGCATGCGCAGGTGCGCCCAGCAGCAAGGCCAGCGCCAGCAGGCCCGGGCGCAAGCTGTTCGGAAAAAATAGAGCGGATCGCAAAGGCTTGGTTCTTTGGTGAATTCAACAATAAACGCCGGCCGGCCAGAATCGCCAACCAGGCCATGAAAACTCAAACGGCTTGCGCCGCCGCCAAAGCCAGCACCAGGTAATCGTGCAGGCGCTTGGTCCGGATGTCGGCGACCGTCTCGAGCTTGATATGGCGGCGCAGCTTACCCGACCCTTCCAGATGGCCCCAGGGGTCCTGGATCGCCGCGCCGTGACCAAACTCCACCGTCACATGGGCCTTGTAGACAAAGATCCCGCAAAACTGAGCGCCCGAGGAAAACAAGATCCCGCCGTACTTGAGGACCTCGGTGCAGGGCTTGAAATGGGCCATCAAGTCGTCGCGCACGGCCATGACCACACCATAGCGTTCATCATCCAGCAGCTGGAGGTCTTGCAAAAAGGTCGCAACGGATGGGGGTGACTTTGGGGTCGGCATTTTGCTTGTCTCCTGTGGCTGGGCTAGGGCTTGAGATCGTAAGCGGCAATGCTGCCAGCGCTATGTCAGTAGCGTGTAGGCGGTACTAAAACGGCAGGCGCCAGCGACGCTTGGGCTGCGGCAAGTCCTGGGGGGGCGGCTCCTGCGCGCCGAGCGCTCCGAGCTCGCGCAAGCGCGCTTCGACGCCACCCAGGCCAACCTGGCGGGCCGCTTGCAGCGGCGTCAGCCCATCGAACTCGGACCCCAGTGACGGGTTGGCCGAGTGATCCAGCAGGAACAAGGCAACCGCTTCTTGGCGCGCCAAGATGCAGGCAACCAGCGGCGTGGACAAAAACTCCGGATGCGCATAGTTGACGTCCACGCCCTTGCCGGCGTGGTAGCGGACCAGCTCGATATCGCCGTCAACGGCTGCATTGAACAACTCTTTCCAATCTCCACCGGACATCGCTAACTCCGTTGATTGACGCAGGCCAGCATTGTCACTGACTCAGCCGCGCCGTCGCCCAAGGCCCGGTTACCCCGTCCAGCTCACAGTCCCACAGCGCCTGCACGTCCATGCCATCACGCAAACCCTCGGCATAGACCTTCAACGCCAGGCTGCGCAGCATCACCAACATGCCGCGCACAAAAGCGGCACGCGCCGCGTCGCCCGACACGCCGGTGACGACCGAAACATCCAGCTTCACATAGTCCAGGCCGGCCTGATACAAACGGTCGACCTGCGCCAGGCCGGCGCCGGCATGCTCCAGCCCTAACTTGACACCCAAGGGGCGCAACTGCCGCCCCATCTCAAACAGCAAATCAAAGTGATGGGTGGCGGCACTTTCCGCCAGCTCGAGCCCCAGCTTGCGGGCGGCTTGCGGAGCGTGGAAAACCTGGTCACGCAAGCGCGCGACAAAACTGCCGTCCAGCAAGGAGGCCGGCGCGATATTGACGCAGCGCTGCTGGCCGTCCTTGGCGATCGCCTCCAGCGCCAACGCCACCGCCAGCAGGTCCACATCGGCCGTCAAGCGGCTGCGCACCGCCAGCGGCAGCCAGCGCGTGGCCGGCTCGAACTCGCCCGCTTCGTCCAACTGCAGCTGCAGCGGGCATTCCAGATGCAGGACCCGGCCCTCGCGGTCCAGCAGCGGGTATTGCAGCAGCTTGCCGCGCCGCCCTTTGACGGCCTCGCTGATCTGCGCCCGCCAGGCCCGCTCGCCTTGGGCGCGCTGCTGCAAGCCGGCAGCATTGATGGCCTCGACCACAAAGCCGGGCTGGTTCTCGGCGCGCGCCAGCGCGGCGTCGGCCTCACAGAACCAAACGCTGAGGGCCGACTCACGCGGCAGGTTGACCGCCCCGAGCGCCACCTGAATGCCGCCGCCGAAGGCCGGCAGGCTGGCCTGCAGGGCATCGGCCAGCGCTTGCGCCGTTTCGGCCGCCACGTCGGGCGCCGGCAGCCACAGCGCAAAGTCGGCGCCGTTGAGCCGGCCGGCCAGACAGCCGCGCACCCGTTCTGGATATGCCAAGACTGCCTTGGCCATGGTCTGCAGAATTTGGTCGACGGCCGGCCGGCCCAGGCGCTGATTGAGGCCGGCCAGGTCACGCAGGCGCACCAGCACCAGGCCGCCCTGCAAAGGGCCTTCGTCGCGGCTCAGGGCCGAGTCCAGCTCGGCCAGAAAATGCTTGCGCGAGCTCATGCCGGTCAGCGGGTCGCAATGCGCTTGCACGCGCAACACCTGCAGCTGATTGGCCTGCGCCTCGAACATGCTCTTGACCCGCAGCACCATCGCGTTCATCGCCCGCGTCAAGCCCTTCAGCTCGGGCACATGGGGCTCTTCGATGATCTGAAAGCTGCCCTCGACGACGGCACGCGCCTGCGCCACCGCGTTGGCCAGCGGGCGGTGGATGCGGTGCAAGGCCAGGTAGGCACCCAGACAGGCCAGCAGACCGAGCGCACCCAAGAGCAGCGCGATGCGGGTCAGGCTGCGCCATAACTCGTCATGTGCGTAGGCCGAATGGGACAGCACCTCGACCGAGCCGATCGCGTTCCAGCCATTCGACAGCTGCGCCACGCCGGGCTGCACGGCGATCGGCAGCATGGCCACAAACCAGGCCGGCGCCTTAGCAGGCTGGCTGGCGGTGCGGCGCTCGAACGCCAGCTTGCCGTCGGCCTTGCGCCAGACCACGCTTTGGTAATAGCCGGTGTCGAACTGGGCCGAAATCAGCAGCTCCATCAGCTCCGCGTCGCCGCGCTGCTGTGACAGCGCCAGCGCCAGCGCAGCGGCGTTGTCGCTGTTCTTGATCTGCAGCTGGGTTTGCAGCAACTGCTTGGTCGAATAGGTGGACACGGCCACGCTGCCGAGCAGCGCCAGCAGGACCACGCCCAAGACCAGCAACCAGACTTGACGCATCAAGGACATGGTGTTCCCCAACATGAAGTTTCCCCATCGATTGTTTTCATATGCATCTTCACCGACATTGCTAAAAACCCTCCGCCCTAACCTTGGCCAGCAGTTCGCGCCACTGTGAAAGCCGCACCAAGGGGTCGCCGGCCGACGTCGCACCGACACCTTGCCACAAGCCCTCGCCATTGAAGCTGAAGACTGGCTGCAGATCGGGCCGCTGCGAGGCGGGGCGCACATCGGCGATCAGATTGTCCAGAATCAATGGCTCGGCGCCCGGCTCGGCATAGTAGGCCAGCACCATATGCGCCAGCGAACGCCCGCCCACGCTGGCCCGCACATAGACCATGCGCAGCTTGGCCACCGGCGTGCCGGCGGCGATCAGGCTCAGATACTTGGCAATGGCGTAGTCCTCGCAGTCGCCGCGGCCCTTGTCCAGAGCCTCCAAGGGGCTGGCCCAAAAATCGACCTTGCCCCAGACATCGATGTCCTCATGGAATTCGATGCGCCGGTTCAGATAGCTGTTGATGGCCGACAGGCGCTGCGGCTCGTCCATCAAGGCGGCCCGCTCGATGGACTGCAGCAAGGCCTGGGCCTCCAGCACGGTGCGCGGGTTGAACTTGGCGCTGGCCTCCAGCAAGCGCGCATTGTCCAGGGCCAGGCAAGGCCATAAACACAGCGCACCAAGCAGCAGCCCACCCCAAGCCCGCGTGAGCTTGTGGGGAGAGCAAGGACGGAGGCGAAGGGCCATGCTGGAGCGGGCTGGTGGGTGTCTGCTGGCAATATTCGCTTCGACACGGGCGGACTGTGCTGATAATGCGATGCACTTTACAGGCTGCGCAACTGGCTCATCCCTGAAGTCGCCCCTAAATGACCCCTATTCAATGAGCACTGCTGCAATCCGCCAAGAACTAGACGCCTCGCGCAAAAGCGGGCCACTCAAGACCATCGTCATCCCGCCCTGCCCCGAGCTATTGACCCGCCTGCAGCAGGCGATGGCGCAAGCGCAACCCGATCTGAACGAAGTCGCGCGCATTGCGGCCAGCGATGTGGCGATGTCGGCGACGCTGCTGCGCACCGCCAACAGCCCCGTTCACATCGCCGATGGCATGCCCTGCACCACCGTCGGGCAGGCGATGACCCGCATCGGCCTGAAAGAAACCAGCGCCATCATGACCGGCTTTTTGCTAAAGAACGCGATCCCCATCAACAGCCCGCAGCTGGCGCGCTTTTGGGAACGCTCGGCCAAACGGGCTGCGGCCATGGCCTTTGTCGCGCGCCAATTGCCCGGTTTGTCGGTCGACCTGGCGCATACCTACGGCTTGTTTTGTCATGTCGGCATGCCGGTCTTGCTGCAATGCGTGCGCGGCTATGGCTCGACCATGGTCGAGGCCGCGGCCCGCATCGACCGCAGCTATATCGCGACCGAAAACGCCAACCACCGCACCGACCATGCGGTAGCCGGGGCCTTGTTGGCGCGCGCCTGGCATATGGCGCCCGAGCTGATGGCCGGCATCCGCCTGCACCACGACCTGCTGTCGCTGGGCGACAAAATCGTCGAGCCCGAGGTGCACACGCTGGTGGCGGCCGGCTTGATTGCCGAGCATTTGATGCGTTTGCACGAAGGCCTGCCCGAAGATGCCGACTGGGCCGCGCATGCGCCCAAGGCCTTGGAATGGCTCAGCGTCAGCCTGGCCGATGTTGAGCATTGGGACGATTTGTTGCGGCCGATTCTGGATGATTTGTGACCGTTTGAAGACTCATAACTCGGCCTTGCCCTAAATCAAATGCGGCCCATGCCGGGGCTTGCAGAATTGAGCTTATGCAGCCCAACTTCAGCCCCCTCAACGAGCCCTATCCCGCGCGCAGCGTGGAGTCCGCAACGCAGCGCCTGGACCGCTTGCTGCATGCCAGTGCGGCGCCGCTGACGGCGGGCCTGTCGCCGGTGGCGTTGAGTTTGGCGCTGGCGGATTGGGCCTGGCATCTGGCCGTCTCACCGGGCCGCCAGCTGGAGCTGGCCACGCTGGGCGCCCAACTCGCGGCGCAGTCGCTGCAACAGGCCGCCCCCGCTGCCGACAGCGCGGACCGCGCCGCCATCGGCGCGCAAGACGAGGACCCCCGCTTCAGACACCCCGCCTGGGCGCAATGGCCGTTTGCGGCGCTGCGCCAGGGCTTCAGGCAAAGCGAGGCCTTTTGGCAAGAGGCCGGCACCATGCCGGGCATGAGCGCCCATCACGCCGAGATGACGCAGTTTTTTGCCCGCCAAGCGCTCAACATGCTCGCGCCGGCCAACTGGCTGCCGACCAACCCGGTCGTGCTGCAAGACGCCGTGGCGAGCGGGGGCGCCCACCTGGCTCAGGGGGCGCGCAACTGGTTGGAGGATCTCAGCGGCGCCGGCGGCGCTGCACAGCAGCGGCGTCATTTGCCCGGCCGCGACGTGGCCATCACGCCCGGTGAGGTGGTGATGCGTAACCATCTAGTCGAGCTGATCCGCTATACGCCACAAACCGCCCTGGTCCACCCAGAGCCGCTGCTGATCGTGCCGTCGTGGATCATGAAGTACTACATCCTCGACCTCTCGCCCCACAACTCGATGGTGCGTTTCCTGGTCGAGCAAGGGCACCAAGTCTATATGCTGTCCTGGCGCAACCCGGACGCCAGCGACCATGAGCTGAGCATGAACGACTATCTGCGGCTGGGTGTGTTCGAGGCGCTGCGCGCCATCGGCGCGATTCACGGCAAGGCCCGGCCCGTCCATGCCGTCGGTTACTGCCTGGGCGGCACGCTGCTGGCGATTGCGGCGGCGGCACTGGGCCGGCGCGACGAGCCGGCTCGCGTGGCCGGCGCTGAATTCTTGCCCGAGCTGGCTTCGCTGACCCTGCTGGCGGCGCAGACCGATTTTTCCGAGCCGGGTGAGCTGGGCCTCTTCATCGACGAAAGCCAGATCGGCTATGTCGACGAGATCACCCGCGGCAAGGGCTATCTGAGCGGCGAGCAAATGGCCGGCTCGTTCCAGTTCTTGCACTCCCGCGACCTGGTCTGGACCCGCCGCATGCGCGAGTACCTGATGGGCGAACGCGAGCCGCACACCGACTTGATGGACTGGAACGCCGACACCACCCGCATGCCGGCCCGCATGCATCACGAATACCTGACGGCGCTCTATCTGCGCAATGCCCTGGCCACGGGCAGCTACAGGGTTGACGGGCGCAGCGTGTCGCTGAGCGATATCGAAGCGCCGATTTTCCTGGTCGGCACCGAGCGTGACCATGTATCGCCTTGGGCGTCGGTCTACAAGCTGCACCATTTATGCGAGGCCGAGATCACCTTTGTGCTGACCAGCGGCGGGCACAACGCCGGCATCATCTCCGAGCCCGGCCATGCGGGGCGCAGCTACCGGCTGGACACCCGCCCGCGCCATGGCGCCTGGCTGCCGCAGCAGCAATGGGGCCAGGGTTTGGAGGCGCAAAGCGGCTCCTGGTGGCCGGCCTGGCATGACTGGCTGGCCAAGCGTTCCTCAGCCCATGCAAGACCCAAGGCAACCCCACCCGCGATGCGGCTGGGCGTTGCGCCGGGCGACTATGTATTGCAAACCTGGCCAGACTGAGGCGCTCGCCGCGCTTCAATCCAAGCGGCTGCTGGCGCTGCTGCAGGCCGCGCGGGCCACGCCGTTCTATGGCCGACTGCTGCAGGGGCGGGATCTCAACGCGCTGCCCCTGCAAGCGCTGCCGGTGCTCAGCAAGACGATGTTGATGCAGCAATTCGATCAATTTGTGGCCGATCCCCAGCTCACACTGGCCGGCTTGCAAGCATTCTGCCGCGACCCGCAGCGCGTCGGCGAGCGCTATCTGGGCCGCTACACGGTGTGGGAGAGTTCGGGTAGCAGCGGTCAGTCCGGCATCTATGTGCAGGACCCGGCCGCCATGGCGGTCTATGAAAACCTGGAGGCGACGCGCCGCCAATCGCCGCGCCCCTGGCTGAGGCTTTGGGACCCGCTCTACCTGAGCGAGCGCTTCGCCTTTGTCGGCGCGGTGGAGGGCCATTTCGCCAGCCATGTGTCGGTGCAGCGCCTGCGCCAGACCCAGGCCTGGATGACCCACCAATGGCGCAGCTTCTCCATCCTGCAGCCCACGCCCGAGCTGTTGAGTCAGCTCAATGCCTTCGCGCCCAGCATCATTGCCACCTACCCGACCGCCGCCTTGCTGCTGGCGCAGGCCTTTGAACGCGGTGAGCTGCGTTGCCGGCCGCAAGAAATCTGGACCGGCGGCGAAACGCTGACCGCGCCCATGCGCGACCGCATCGAGAGCGCGTTCGGCTGCGCGCTGCGCAATAGCTACGGCGCCTCGGAGTTTCTGCCCATCGCCTGGGAATGCGCGCAAGGCCAGCTGCACGTCAATGCCGACTGGGTGCTGCTGGAGCCGGTCGACGCGGCCATGCAGCCGGTTGCCGCCGGCCAGGCCTCGCACAGCACGCTGTTGACCAATCTGGCCAATCATGTCCAGCCCTTGATACGCTTTGATCTGGGCGACAGCATCACGCTGAGCGTCCAGGCCTGCGCCTGCGGCTCGCAGCTGCCCGTGGTGGAGGTGCGGGGCCGGCGTGACGATATGCTGAACCTGCCAGGGCGGGACGGCCACAGCATCAGCTTGCTGCCGCTGGCACTGACCACGGTGTTGGAGGACGGTGCCGGACTGTTCGACTTCCAGCTGCAGCAGTTGCAGCCATTGCCCGACGCCGGCCTGCGCCTGAGCTTGGGGGCCGGCGCCGACCACAGCGCGACCGCGCGTGCGCGCTACCGCCGGGTGCTGCGCGACTTCATTCGCTCGCAGGGCGGCGCCGACGGTCCCATCAGCGTTTGCGTCGGCGAGCCGCGCCCACTCGGGCGCAGCGGCAAGCACAAGCGGGTGCTGGCGGCCCCTTGATGTCGCCGCTTGATGCCGATCAAAGCCGGCAACGCCGACCGGGCGCCCAATCAAGGCTTCACAAAGGAGAATTCAATGGCTGCACTCAAAGAGTTGTTCACCACCGACGTGGGTTTGATGAGCGTCGCGGGCTTTGCCTTCATGCTGGGCATGGGCGCCTTCTTTTTGCGCTATTTCCTCAAGCACATCCGTGAAGATGGCGAGCGTGCGAACGCCGCCGCAAAACACTGAACCAAGCCTGCAGGGCCTAGGAGCAAGCATTCATGAGCGCAGAAAAGACCGTCAGCGTTGAACTGCGGCAGCAGCGGGACTACCGCTTCGAGATCGACTTCGGCCCGGCCATGCCCCGCATCATCAGCGACGAGCCGGCGCCGTTGGGCACTGGCCTGGGGCCCACGCCGGTGCAGCTGCTATGCGCCGCAGTGGGCAATTGTCTGAGCGACTCGCTGCTGTTTGCCCTGCGTAAATTCAAACAAGCGCCCGAGCCCATGCGCTGCCTGGTGCAGGCCGAGGTCGGCCGCAATGCCGACGGCCGCATGCGTGTGCTCAGCATGGAGGCGACTTTGCATCTGGGCGTGCCGGCCGCGCAGCTGGACAAATTGCAGCGTGTGCTGGACAGCTTCGAGTCCTATTGCACCGTCACCCAAAGCGTGGCGCAAGGCATCGCGATCACGACCTGGGTGGTCGATGCCGACGGTGCGGTCTTGAAGTAGCCTGCCGGCATGTGGGCTAAGCAGCTTCCGAGGAACACGCGATGAAGAAATTGGCTCTGATATTGGGCTTGGCCATGGCAGCGACCCCAAGTTGGGCGAGCCAGCAGTTGGCGTCCGATATGGCTTGCTACAACTGCCACAGCGCCACGCAGCGCAGCGGCGCGCCGACCATGGCTCGGCTGGCCGAACACGCGGTCAAATTGCGCGGCAATGACGCCGCCATCAAGCAGGCGGCCGAGCAGTTGCGGGCCAAGTCCTGGCTGCATCCGATTGCCGTTCACGAGCGGCTCAGCCCCGCAGCGGCCGAAACCCTGATGCGTTGGCTCAGCGAAGGTGCCCACTAGCCTCAGGTCGCGCAGACAGGCGCAGACGGGTCAGCCAAGCCAGCCCGCCAGTCGTTCGCGCTGATTTCATACACGGCGCAGTCCATCTGATACCAGGGCTCGATGCCACGATAGCGCATGCCCAAACGCTGCATGACACGGGACGAACCGGTGTTGTCCGGGTGACAAACGGCCAGTAACTCGGGTGCCTGCTGGGTCTCGAAGGCAAAGCCGGCCATACAGCGCGCCGCCTCGGAGGCAAAGCCTTGATGCCATTTGTCCTTGCGAAAACGCCAACCGATCTCCAGCGGATTGGCCGCGTCATGGCCCAGGTGCTGGATCGCACCGGCACCGATCAAGGCGCCGTCGGCACGCTCGAAAATCGCCCACCAGGAATAGCCCCATTCGGCCCAGCGTGCCTTGCAGCGAGCGATCATCGCCTGCGTGTCTTCTAGGCTGTCGGGCTTGCCGGTGATGTAACGCATCACCTCAGGGTCCGAGTTGAGCTCGAACAAGGCGCTCAGATGCTCATCGCAGATAGGCTCAAGGCGCAGCCGGTCGGTTGTCAATATCGTCATTTGATTCGGGGCCCTAATCGCTTGTTTACTCGGTCAGCGGCGGTCGTCATTCAAAGAGGCTAAAGTCAGCCTCACTCAATTCGCCCAACGGAGTTTCTCATGCACAGCTTCAGCGTCCCATTTCGACTGCTCGCTCTCACCGCCGCCCTCGCCCTCGGCGCCTGCAGCAGCGGCCCCGGCGGCAAACATGAGGGGCATGCCGCTGGCGGCATGGGGATGGGCAATATGGCGGTCGCCTCGCTGACGCCGACACAGGGCAACAATGTGCGCGGCCTGGTGATGTTCCACGGAAAGGACGGCCACTTGATGGCACATGCCAAGATCAGCGGGCTCAAGGCCAATGCCGAGCATGGCTTCCATCTGCATGAAAAGGGAGATTGCGCCAGCACCGATGGCAGTAGCGCCGGCGGCCATTTCAACCCCGACGGCAAGCCGCATGGGCCGCAAACAGCCGCCCACCATGTCGGCGATATGCCGGCTCTGAAGGCCGACGCCAATGGCGTCGTCGATCAGAAGTTCATGCTGCATGGCCCGACCGTGGCCGCCGGCCCGGCCAGCATCAATGGCCGCAGCGTGATTGTTCATATCGCACCGGATGACTACGTCACCCAGCCCACCGGCAACTCGGGCGCGCGCATCGCTTGCGGCGTGATCGCAACCCACTGAGTCATGCGTCGGCCGAGAACAGAGCCTCGGCCTGCGCAAAGCCGTAGAAACTGCGCTTCATGTGTTGCCAGGTTCCGCTGAGCTTGGCTTCCTGAGCCATATCCCGCAGCACCCCCATCATGGCCAGCATCGGGCATGGCCCCAGGCTGACCCTTTTTGCGCCGGCCGCAAACAAGTCCGGCGCTGACGGTGAGCCGGGCATGGCCATCAGGTTGAGCGGGCCATTCACGGCCGCGCACAGACGCTTTATCACGCTCAGATCCGCCAAGCCGGGCACAAAAACCATGTCCGCGCCGGCCGCCAAATAGCGGTTGGCACGCGCCACGGTTTGGGCAAACCGGTCCGCGTCATCGACGCCCAGGCCCAAGAGGAAGGTGTCGATGCGCGCATTGATCCAAAGCGACAAACCGGCTTCGCTTGCGGCGATGCGCGCCGCCGCGAGGCGAGCCGCCTGCTCATCAATCGCAAACAGCCCGCCGCTGGCCGCGCCATGTACCCGGTCCTCCAGATTGATGCCCACCGCGCCCGCGGCAATGCTGACCCGGATGGTTTGCGCCACGTCGGCGGCGGCCGCTCCATAGCCGGCTTCGATATCGGCATTGACAGGCAGCTTGACGCTGGCGGCGATGGCCGCGATCTCGCGCAACATCGCGTCGCGGCCGATCGCTTCGGCATCCGGCAAGCCGCGCGCATAGGTGATGCCGGCGCTGGTCGTGCCAATGGCGGGGAAGCCCTCGGCGGCAAAAATGCGTGCGCTGGCGCAGTCCCAGGCATTCGGGAGCAGAAATTGGCCTTGCTGATTGAGTTGGCGGAAATGTTCTGCGTGTTGAGTTTGGGTTTGCATGGCAGGCTTGGTAAGAGGGAAAGTACAAGACCTGCATGGTGCCCAGGCTCGCCGCTGAAGGCTCGCGTTTTTCGGACCTCGGCATTTTTCCAAGCGCCGGGCGAGCTGGAACGGTCAGGTCCGAAAACCGCTAGACAAGCACCGCCCAAGCCCCGACGATCGCGGCCATGAATTTGGATCACGACACTTGCTACCGCGCCTTGGCCAGCCGCGATGCCCGCTTCGACGGGCGCTTCTTCATTGCCGTCAAGACCACCGGCATCTATTGCCGGCCGATCTGCCCGGCACGTACGCCCAAGTCCGCCAATGTGGTCTTCATGCCGACGGCCGCGGCCGCGCAAGAAACCGGCTTTCGCCCCTGCCTGCGCTGCCGCCCCGAGGCGGCGCCCGATTCCGGCGCCTGGCGCGGTGTCTCCAACACCGGCGTCTCACACACCGTCACCCGCGCGTTGGCCCTGATCGAAGCGGGGGAGTTGGACAGCGCCGACCTGGCCGGACTCTGCGCCAAGCTGGGCGTGGGCGAGCGCCAGCTGCGGCGCCTGTTTGCCGAGCATGTCGGCGCGGCGCCGAATACGGTCGCACAGACCCGCCGCGTGCTGCTGGCCAAGCAGCTGCTTCACGAGACGCAGCTGCCGCTGACCGAGATCGCGTTTGCGGCCGGCTTTGGCAGCATTCGCCGCTTCAATGAGGTGTTTCAACAGTTGTTCGCGCGGCCGCCGGGCGCTCTCAGGCGCAGCAAGGCGGCGGACCGTTCGGCCGGCCCGCAGGGCGAGGTCAGCCTCTTGCTGCGCTACCGCCCGCCCTATGACTGGCCGGCCATGCTGGGTTTTTTGGCGGCCCGCGCCATCCCCGGCATGGAGACGGTGCAAGGCGACGTCTATACGCGCAGCATTTGCCTGGACGGGGTGCAAGGCAGCGTGAGCGTGCGCGATGAGGCGCAGAGCCAAGCACTGCGCGTCGTGATTCGCTTCCCCAAGCTGGCCGCCCTGCCCGCCATCATTGCGCGGCTGCGTCGCATGTTTGATCTGGCGGCGGATCCGGCCGTGATCCAGGCGCAGCTGTCCGCCGCCTGCCCCTTGATGGCCGAGCTGACGCAAGCCCGGCCGGGTCTGCGCGTGCCCGGCAGCTGGGACGGCTTCGAGTTGGCGATGCGCGCGGTGCTGGGCCAACAGATCACCGTCGGTGCGGCCATCAAACTGGCCGGCAAGATGGTCGCCCAATACGGTGAGCCGTTGACCGACCTCAGCGCCTATCCGCCCGGCCTCAGCCATGTCTTCCCCAGCCCTGAACGCTTGGCCGGTGCCGAGCTGGCGACGCTGGGCATGCCCAAAACTCGCGCCGCCACCTTGAGCCGCATGGCCGCCGCCGTGCTCGCCAATCCGCAACTCCTCAGCGCCGGCGCCAGTTTGGATGAGGGCCTGGAAAAGCTGCTGGCTCTGCCCGGCATCGGTGACTGGACGGCGCACTACATCGCGATTCGCCAGTTGCGCGAACCCGACGCCTTCCCCGCCGGCGATGTGGGCCTGATGCAGGCGCTAGAACGGCTGACCGGCAGCCGCCCCAATGCCAAAGAACTGAGCGCTCGAGCCCAGCATTGGCGGCCGTGGCGGGCCTATGCAGCCCAGCACCTCTGGCAGAGCTTGAACGAGCAGTCCTCTGGGTCAGAGTACGGCCGCGAGGATGTACTGGTCGAGAATGGCAAACGGCAAATCGGCCTTGCTTGAGTTGTAGTTCTCACCGGTGAACACCGCCACGATGTCCAAGGCCGGCACCACGAAGATGTATTGCCCGCCGTTGCCGCTGGCGAAAAACATCTCGTAGTCCTTGCCCTTGACCTGCTCGACGCTGCGCCACCACAGATAACCATAGCCATTGCGTTCTCCAGCAATGCTGAACCGGGTGTGCAGGCGGGTGGACTGCTGGATCCAGGCGCTGGACAGCAGTTGCTTGCCGTCCCAAAGCCCATTGTTCAGGGCCAGTTGGCCCAGCTTGGCCATGTCGCGGGGGCGCATCCTGATATGGCCGCCGGTGTCCGT
Source organism: Roseateles sp. (assembly GCA_018780415.1). GTDB lineage: Bacteria > Pseudomonadota > Gammaproteobacteria > Burkholderiales > Burkholderiaceae_C > Paucibacter_A. The sequence continues at coordinate 34,349 of JADMJQ010000019.1, forward strand.
CTGGCGGTGCTCGTCAAAGTCGGCCCAGACCGCGCCGGTGATGCCCAAGGGGCCAAACAGGAACTGATTCGCAAATTCAGGAACAGTGCGCTTGCTGGCCTGGGCGATGACGCGCCCCAAGGTGACCGGATTGCCGGTGCAGTAGCGCGTGACTTCGCCAGGCGCCGCGACGGACGGCAGATTCAGCACGAACTGCACCCAGTCGGTCTGCTGATACATCTTGGACTCATTGCCGGGCGACGCGCTGACCCAGTCATCGCAAGCCAAGCCGTTGCGCATCGTCAGCATATGTTCCAACGTGATGCCTTGCTGCAGCGCCGGCGCATTGGGATAGAGACTGCCTAGATAGTTGGCAACCGGGTCGCCGACGCCGTTCACCATCCGCTGATCGATCGCCACCCCCATCATCAAGGACGTGATGCTCTTGGTGGCCGAGCGCAGATCATGCAAATGGTCTTTGCCATAGCCGTTCCAATATTGCTCGAGCACCGGCTTGCCATGCCGCAACACCAACATACTGGCCAAGCCATGTTGCGAGGCCTCCGGCAAAGCGGACGCGGCACGGCTCAGCAAGGCGGCGTCCATGCCCACTTCTGCCGCGCCGACCAAGGTCCATTGATCGTTCGCATTGGGTGGCATGGGCGAGCCCGGGCCGCTCTCGGTGCCGCCACCTTCACCGCCACCGCCACCGCATCCGTTCAGAACAAAGCTCAAGCCGATGACAAGGCTGGCGACAAGGCGGATTGAACACTTCAAGGTTAAAGCTCCCGTGCGGCCTGCGGCGGCCTCATTGGTGCCCAGCGCCCTGACAGATATGGGGCGGTAGACGCTCGCCCAAGGGCCAACTCCGAATCCGCATGAATTTATCGTTATGGTTGCGCACCATCATAGTGCGAAACAGTTCATCACGATCGGTCTGCCGGCAGCGCTTCGTCCTCCGCCGAATTCAAGGGCTGACCGCGGCGCGACCCGAACTGATGCGCATAGACCCAGGTAAATTCGGCGCCGAACAGAAAGATCTGCGCGGAGTAGTAGACATACAAAAGCACCACGATCAACGACGCAGCGGCGCCGAAGGCCGTGGTGATGCCGCTGTGCCCGATATAGCTGCCGATCAGGGTCTTGCCCGCAATGAAGAGCAAGGAGGTCACCGCCGCGCCCACCCAGACATCGGCCCACTGCACCCGCGCCCGGGGCATGGTCTTGTAGATCAGCGCAAACACCAAGGTCGACAGCGTGACGCCCAGCAGCAATTCGCTCAAGCGCGCGATCGTCAGCCAGCCCACCGAGCTGGGGTCCCACCAGCGGCTCAAAGCGGCCAGGCCGGCGCTGAAGGCCAGCGACACGATCAAGAGCAAACCAATGCCCAGAATCATGCCGAAGGACAGCAGCCGCGCCCGTACGAACGCCCACAGCCCAGACACCTTGACCTTTTGCGGCGCCCGCCAAATTCGGTCCAGCGCGTCCTGCAACTCCGCAAACACGGTGGTGGCGCCGATGAACAGCAAGAGCACGCTGAAGGCCGTGGTTAGCAAATTATCGGCCGGCCGGCCGGCGCTTTCGATCAAGTCTTGCACCGCCTTCGCACCGGGTGAACCGAGCAGTGAATGCAGTTGCACATAGATTTCGCCGCGCGCGGCTTCTTCGCCAAACACCGCACCGGCCACCGCAATCACGATCAGCAGCAGCGGCGCGATCGAGAAGATCATGTAAAACGCCAAGGCCGCGCCCATGCTTTGCGCGTAGTCACGCACCCAGTTGACCGCCGCCGCGCGCAACAAGCCCGCAATTTGCCTGAACAGCTTGGCCATGGGCGGGGCTATAGCCGGCCGTTCTGAGACAGCAGCACGGCCAACGGTCGGCTGCTGATGAACTCAGAGCAAATGATGGCGATCACGGCGGTGATGGGCACCGCCAAGAAGGCGCCGGCAATGCCCCAGAGCTCGGACCAGACGCTCAAGCTGATCAGAATCGCCAGCGGGCTCAGATTGAGCGAGTTGCCCATCAGGTAAGGGTCCAAAAAATTACCGATCAAAAACTGCGCCAGGCTCAAGCCCAACATCATCGGCACGATGATGCTCAGGTCCTGAAACTGCGCGATGCCCATGGCCAGCGGCAGCAAGATGCCGAGCACCGAGCCGATATAGGGAATGAAGTTGAGCAGGCCGATCAACACGGCCCAGAACGGCGCGAACTCAAGCCCGTAATGCGCCATGATGACCCAGCTCAAACCGGCCAGCAACACGCTCAGAATCGCCTTCAGCGACAGGTAGGCGCCGATACGGCCATTGATGCGTCGGCCCATCTGGCGCACCCGTTCGGCGCCACTTTCGCTGCCCATGATGGCATCGACCTTGGCCGCAAACGAGCGCATCTCGACCAGCAAAAAGGTGGCATAAAGCATCACCACCACAATCGCCCACAGCAGGGACGAGACTGAGATCACCATCGAGCCCAGCAGGCTTTGCAGATTGATTTGCGCGAAAAAGTCCTGGCGCAGCGTGGTCCAGGTCGGCTCGTTTTCAATCCCGATCAGCACCGCCAGCTTTTGAATGCCGACCAGCAAGGCCTGTTGGTAAGCTGGCGCCCGCAGCAAAATCTGCTCGAAGTTTGCCGCCACCAGATAAAAGATAAAGGACAGCGCCAGGCCGATACAAGCCAGCGCGAGCAAATAGCTCAACCGCAAAGGCAGCATATGGCCGCGAAACGAAAGCCTGCGCAAGGAATGCGTCAGGCCGACAAACACATAGACCACCGCCGCCCCGGCCACCACCGGAAGCAAGATCTTCTTGCCCATGACCAGCAGCCAGCCGCCAATCAGCAGCAAAACGCTGCTGTAGACGACATTGCGGAGTCGACTCGTTGGCTCGGTGACCATATTTCCTGTTTCCTTGCTATTCACTGCGCTCAAATAAGCTGCCATCTGCGCGTACCTGCGCGTCATCTGCGTGCCATAGATTGGGTACCGGGACCATAGACTTTGAAGATTCTGGCGGAGTTTACGATGCGCGCCGGCACAGGCTGCGTCAGCACAGGCATGGGCTCTGACCTTGCCCACAGTGCCAGACCGGGCAGCTTGGGGTGGTGCAAACACTGGCATGGCTGAGGCGGATGTCTGTGCCCTGGCATGTGAGGTCAGCAAATGGGGTCAGGTCTTGCCGTCAGGCCGCCAGTTCAAGCAAGAGGTCCGCCGTGAGCACAAGCACCCAGGGTGAGTTCGAAAGCACCATGGCTGCGCCGCGGTGGGATGCCATGCTGAGCCGTCAGCGCCGCAGACACGGGCTACGGCCGCAAACCATCATGTCTATGGGCTGGGTAGTGCATTTGGATGTGAGTCAAGGGATCGTCGCGGGATTCGCCTGCGCCTATGGACTGGCCTACCGTACATAATTGGCGTCATGTTTGTCGTCAGCTCGAACCTCTCTGCATTGCCAGCAAGCCTCGCTACACGCGCTGACGGCGGCAATCGGCCGCTTGGCCACTGCTGTGCGGTGGCAGAGAAACGCTGACTGTTGGGCGTCGCAAAGACACCCTTCCTGTTACACCCCTAGCTATGAAACTCAAGCACTACGCAGGCGGTTGCCTCTGCGGCAATATAAAGTTCCAAGCCACCGGCACACCTAACAAACCCCACACTTGCTCGTGCGCAAACTGCCGTAAACACTCAGGCTCGCTGACCCTAACTTGGGTAGAGTTCCCAGCCCAGAATGTCGAATGGGTTGGCCCAGGAGGAAAACCGTCGACATGGCGTTCATCCGCGTACTCAAGTAGAGCCTTTTGTAGCACCTGCGGCACTACCGTCGGCGCAATCGACGACGAGCCAACCGTCGCACTTGCAACAGGTACCTTCGACAAACCACACCTGAAGGAGTTGGCTCCGACATACCACTCGTATGTCTCTCGCATGCCACGATGGTGGCATGTCCATTCCGACTATGAGCCAGCAAGTAAAGAATAGCTTTGGCTTGCGGCTGTGGATTTTGGGTTGTCAGACAGCCTCGTTAGCTCGCATCAAACTATGCCAAACACTCCGCGCCTCTTTGGTCTCGGCGCAGCCTTGCATTGCGCAGCGCCAAAGCGCGTGAGTTTCCTTTCGTTCTGCACGGCGAATGTGCTCATTGATATCGAATCGCTTTGCAACCTTGGGTGTCGGCCTGCGCAGCTTTTGCTTTTGTGGCGGCACTTCTCGGGCGAGGCTGGCTGTTGCTGGCTACTGCTCGCTACTGCTCGGTAACGGACGCCTGCGGGATTTGGGATCTTGATGATGACAGTCCCATGCCCGTGGCCACCTGCGAGCCCGAGGATCGCAGCACCGTCAGCGGTTGATGAAGCAAGGCGGGCATTGCGGCGTCGGCCGGCGACGCCGGCTGCCATTGATTGATGATGGCCTGATGGCGCTCACCCCACTGCTGCAGTGCTTCGTTATGCCCGTCAAAAACCTGGCTCAGAAAGGCCAAGGCCACTTCCTTGGTCGCCGTCTTGACGCGCGGGTTCAGTGCCACCCCGCCGGTGCCGGCGCGGTCGGTGAACATGCTGTGTGAGCCGCCCTCGAACACCACCAAAGACTTGGTCGCGCTGCCGGTGGCGTCAAACACCGCGATCCGGTCCGCGGCGCCGGAGTGGTAGCCGGGGATGACGATCACGTCTTCGGTGGACGTGATGTGCAGGGTCGGGATGGTGATGGGCTTGAGAATTTCGGCGGTGCGCTCGGTCTCGCCATAAAAAGGCGGCGCCGAGATGATGATGGCGGCCTTGATGCGCGGGTCACGCAGTTGATCCATCACCACGCCTTGGCGCAGTACCTGCGCACCGGACAGCAGCATCACCGTATTGGCACCGTAAGAATGGCCCGCCGCGATCAGCCGCGTCTGATCGATTTGCTCGCCGCGGGCACCCAACAGCACCTGATCCAACGCAAAACGCATATCGGCGACCCGGTGCAGGGCCTCGCTTTCCTTGGCCGCGTCTTGCAGGCGCCCGACCAGACCGAAGGGGTTGCCCAGCCACACATTGCGGTCACTGCCCACATGCTGCACATGCAAGCTGGCATAGCCTCGGCTCGCCCAATAGGCGCCCAGATAGCTGTAACCACGGCGGGAGCCACCGATGCCATGCGAGAACACGATCAGCGGTACGCCGGCACGCCCTTTGGCTTCAGCATCGGCCGGCCAGTACAGCCGCGTTGGCACGGCGCGCTGGCGGGCCGCATCTTGCCAGTCCATATCCTCGGTGCTGAAGAGTGCCGCCGCTGTTGCTTCGACGGCCGGCGGCGCGTCCAGCACCGGCAGGGGATCGGCACTGAGCACGGCAGCATCGGGCGTGCGGCATGCGCCCAGGCCCATCAGCAGGCTCAGGGCCAGCGCCCCACGCAAAAACAGCGGCAAACGCAGATTTTTCATACCGATGATCATGGCTGCAAATCTCCCAATTTCAAGGCTTGGCGGTCTCAAGTGGTGCCGCGCGCTTGCTGAACAGGCGAGCGACGCGCTGAATGCCGTCGTCCACGTAGCTGAACACCGCCGGAATCACCAGCAGGCTCAAAAACGTTGAGGTGATCAGGCCGCCGATGACGACGATGGCCATCGGCGCGCGAAAGCTTGGGTCGACCCCCCAGCCCATCGCGATCGGGAACATGCCCGCACCCATGGCGATGGTGGTCATCACGATGGGCCGCGCACGCTTGTGGCAGGCGTCAAGAATCGCCTCGAAGCGCGGCAGCCCGTGGTCACGGCGTGCGATCACCACATAGTCGACCAGCAAGATCGAGTTCTTGGTGGCGATGCCCATCAGCATGATCAGGCCGATCATCGACGGCATCGAGAGCGCCGTGTGGGTGACGAACAGCGCCAGGAAAGCCCCCGGCACGGAAAGCACGAGCGCCGCGAGGATGGTTACCGGCTGAATAAAGTCCTTGAACAAGAGCACCAACACGACGTAAATGCACAGCACACCGGTCAGCATCGCCAGGCCAAAGCTGGCGAACAATTCGCCCATCGCCTCGGCGTCGCCGACCGTGGTCTGGATGATGCCGGGCGGCAGGTTCGCCAGCGACGGCAGGCTCAGCGCGGTCTTTTCCACCAAGCCCAGCGGCTGGCCATTCAGCTCGATCTCGAAGTTGATATTGCGCAGCCGGTCATAACGGTCGATTTGCGCGGGCCCGCTGGCAATCTCCAGCGTCGCCACATTCGACAGCGCGGTCGTGCCCCGGCTGCCCGGCACCGGCAGGCTGGCCAGCAAGGCCAGATCGGCGCGCGCATCGGCCTGCAGCTTGACGACGATGGGCACCTGGCGCTGCGCCAGATTGAGTTTAGCTAGACCTTGGTGCGTGCGCGGCCAGCGTCGGGCCGTCCTCGCCGGCCAGCACCAGCACGTATTTTTCGCTGCTGCCGCCGAAACCGACCTTGATGCGCGCGCCGGGCAAGACATCCAGCGCCTCGCGCAACTGCCCTTCCAGGTCTTGCTTGCTGAGACCCTGGCGCTCGCCGCGCGGCGTCATATTCAGCGTCAGCGTGGCCTTGCGCACCTCGGGCGCGCCGCTCATCGCAAACGGGTCACCGCCGGCATTGCCGCCGCCGATGGCCGTGTAGATCAGCTTGACATGCGGGTTAGCAGAGACGATCTCGCGTGCCTGCTCGGCCAGCGCCTCGGTCTGCTTGAAGGTGCTGCCTGGGGCTAAGGTGATGGTGACCTGGGTTTGATTCAGGTCATCCGGCGGGATGAAGCCGGTCGGCAGCAGCGGCACCAGGGCCAGCGAGCCGCCGGTGAAGACCAGCGCAGCGGCCAAGGTCAGCAGGCGATGCTGCAAACACCATTTGGCCCAGCCGGTGTAGACGGTCAACCAGCGCGGCTCGGTGTGGTCCTTTTGGGGCCGCTTGAGCATGTAGGCGGCCATCATCGGCGTCAACATGCGCGCCACCACCAGCGAGACAAACACGGCGATCGCCGCCGTCCAGCCGAACTGAACGAAGAACTTGCCCGGAATGCCGCCCATGAAGGCGGTCGGCAAGAACACCGCAATCAGGGTGAAGGTGGTGGCGATGACGGCCATGCCGATTTCGTCGGCCGCCTCCATCGCCGCCTGGTACGGCGTCTTGCCCATGGCCAGATGACGCATGATGTTTTCGATCTCGACGATGGCGTCATCGACCAAGATGCCGACCACCAGGGACAGCGACAGCAGCGTCACCGTGTTGATGGTGAAGCCGAGCAAGTACATCAGACCGAAGGCCGGAATCACCGACAGCGGCAAGGCGGTGGCCGCCACCAGCGTGGCGCGCCAGTCGCGCAAAAAGAACCACACCACGATGATGGCCAGCAGCGCGCCCTCATAGAGCAGCAGCATCGAGCCGTCATAGTTTTCCTGCACCGGGTCGACAAAGTTATAGGCCTCGGCGAACGCGATCTCGGGGTGGGCGGCGCGCAGCTCGGCCAGCGCCACTTGCACACCGGCCGCCACGTCCACCTCACCGGCGCCGCGTGTGCGGGTGATCTCAAAGCCGACCACAGGCTTGCCGTTCAGCAGCGCGCTGGACCGTTGCTCGGCCACCGTGTCGCTGATCTTGGCGACCTGATCGAGGCGGATGCGGCGGCCGTCCGACAGGGCGATGTCCATCGCCGCCAGCTCCTGCGCTGTCTGCACCGTTGCCAAGGTGCGCACCGATTGTTCGGCGCCGCCAATGTCGGCGCGCCCGCCCGAGGCCTCTTGTTGAATCTGGCGCAGTTGGCGCGACACATCGGCGGCGGTGGCGTTCAGCGCCAACAGTTTGGCCGGGTCCAGCTCCACCCTCACCTCACGGCTGGCGCCGCCCACCCGCGCCACCGCACCGACGCCGCGCACCGCCAGAATGCGCTTGGCGACCTGGTTGTCGACAAACCAAGAGAGCGCCTCGGTATCCAGGTTTGCCGACGCGACCGTGTAGGTCAAGATCGGCATGCCGGACAGCTCCATCTTGGAGATCACCGGGTCGCGCAAATCGGCCGGCAGGTCGGAGCGCACGCGCGAGACGGCGTCGCGCACATCGTCGACCGCCTGCTGCGTGCCCTTCTCCAGGCGGAACTCCACCGTCACCATCACCACACCGTCTTGCACCATGGTGTAGATATGCTTGACGTCTTGCAGCGTCGCAAACTGGTTCTCCAGCTTGCGCGCGACCTGCGACTCCAGCTGCGCCGGCGAGGCGCCCGGCAATGAGGCGGTGACGATCACCGTCGGTAAATCAATGTCCGGGAAGTTCTGTATCTTCATCGCCTGGAAGCCCAGCAGGCCGCCCAGCGTGAGCATGATGAAGAGCAGGATGGCCGGGATCGGGTTGCGGATCGAGGCGGAGGAGACGTTCAGCATCGGGGCAGGCTCCGCTTATTTGACGGGTTTGGCGGGCTTGGCCGCTGGGACGGCAGCGGCGTCGACGACCCGCACCAGATCGCCGTCACTCAAGAAGCCAACCCCGCTGGCCACCACGCGGGCGCCGGCGTCGAGGCCGCCGGTCAACTCGACGCGCTCTGCACTGCGCCGCCCGGTCATGACCTTGCGCTGCTGCACGCGGCCGTCGGGCCCAACCTGGAACACATAGGCAAAGCCGTCACGCAGCTGCAGCGCGCTTTGCGGCAGGCTCAGCGCAGCGCTTTGCCCCAGCTTGAATTCACCGCGCGCAAAGCTGCCCGCGCGCAAGGCCGCGCCCGCCGGCAAATCCACATAGGCCAGGCCCATGCGGCTTTGCACATCGACCGTCGGCGCGACCATGCGCAGCCGGCCCGCAACGGCCTGATTGTCCAAACCCATCACCATCACGGTCATGCCGGGCTTGAGCCGCAACAGCTCGGCAGCCGGCACCTCGGCGCGCCACTCGAGGCGATTTTTGCGGATCAGCCGGAACAATTCTTGCCCGCCCTGCACCATGCCGCCGACCGCCGCGATGCGGGCGGAGATCACGCCGTCATCGGGCGCGGTGACGCGGGTTTGCGCCAGCCGCAATTCATCGGTCTTGGCGCGCGCCTCAGCAGCGTCAAGGCGCGCGGCCGCCGTCAGCTCCAGGGTCAGGTATTGCTGCAGCTGCTGGCCGCTCAAGGCATCGCTGCCACTGCTTTGCAACTGGCGGGCGCGGTCGGCATCAAACTTGGCGGCGGCCAGGCTGGCGCGCGCTTCGCTGGCCGCCGCACGCGCCTGCGCCAACTCGGCCTGCACCGTGTCGGCCGACAACCGCGCCAGCAATTGCCCGCGCTTGACCGTATCGCCGACATTGACCGCCACCTCGGCCAGGCGCAGGCCGGCGATCTCGGCGCCAATCACCACCTCCTGCCAAGCCGCCACCGTGCCGTTGGCCGACAAGGTCTGCGCCCAGTTGCTTTGCTCGGCTGCGATCAAGCTGACCGTCAGCGCAGGCCGCGCCTTGCTCGCAGGCGGCGCATCGGCAGCCAGGACCGGGCAATGCAGAGCCGCCAGCAAGAGCAGGCCGGCCAGACCCAGCGGCCATTTTTTATCGTGAACAGTGACGGTCATAGCGAGTTCTTGGTTTGAATGCTGAACAGAATTGGGCGGAAGCGGGTTCATGACTTGCCGGCGGGCGTGGGGCTCCAGCCGCCGCCCGAGGCCTTGTAGAGCGAGAACCAAGCCGCCAGCCGCGCCGCCTGCACCTGCACCAGGGCCGACTGCGCATTCAGCGTCAGGCGCCGCGCCTGCTCCAGCTCGGCCGCACTGGCCAGGCCGGCGCGCCAACTGTCGGCGGTGGCCAGGGCCGAACGCTGATAGCCGTCGGCGCTGCCTTGCGCAAAACGCTCACGCTGCTGGGCCGAGTCCAGACGCACCAAGGCCTCCTCGACCTCGCGCACCGCCTGCAACACCGCGCCACGGTAGCCGGCCAGGTTTTCATCAAACCTGGCTTGCGCGGCGTCGACCTGCGCCAGCCGCGCACCGGCATCAAAAATCGGCAATGACAGCGAGGGGCCAAAGCTCCAGCCGCTGCCGTCCACACGGCCGCCGCCGCTGATCTGCAGGGCCGACACCGAAATCGAGCCGCCCAGCTGCAGCTGCGGGTAACGCCCAGCCTCGGCGGCGCCGCGCTCCGACCATGCGGCCATCAGCTGGCGCTGCAGCGCGGCCAGATCGGGGCGCTGGCGCAGGCTGTCGGCCGGCAATTGCGCCACCATCAGGCCCGCGGTGCTGGGCAGGCGCGCAAATGCCGGCGCCAGCTGCCCACGCAGCTCGGCCTCGGGCTGACCGCTCAGGCTCACCAGACCCTTGATCAGGATGTCGCAGTCGGCGCGTTGACTCAGCAAGCGGTTCTGGCTGTCCGCGGCGGCGGCTTGCAGCAGCGCAGCGGCACCCGACGACTCCAGACCGACCTTGAGCTTGTCGGCCGCCCATTGGCTCAGCCGGCCCATCGCCTGCGCATCGGCCTCGCTGATCTGCTGCAGACGCTCGCAGGCGCGCAGGCTGACATAGCTCTGCGCCACCTCGGCCGCCAGACTGACGCGTGCCGCATGCCAGTCCAACTCGCTCGCCTGGGCACGTGCTTCGGCCGCATCACGCTGCTGGCGCACGCGGGCAAACAGATCGATCTCCCAGCCGGCGTCGAGGCTGGCCGTGCTGAGCGTCTGTGTCGGCACACCGCTGATCAAGGGCAGGCGCTGGCCTTGCACCGAGGCATTCAGATTGATACCGGGCCACAGGCCGCTGCCGGCCTGGGCGGCTTGGGCACGCGCCTGCTTGATGCGCGCCACCGCCTGCTGCAGGCTGGGGCTCAAGGCCTGCGTCTGGCTGATCAGCTGGGCCAGCAAGGGGTCATCGAGCTGGGCCCACCAATCCTGCAACGATTGTTCCTGCCCGCCATGCGGCAGGGGCGCGACCCAGGCCGGCGGGGCTTGTTCGGCCTGCGTGATCGCTTCGACCGGCGGCTGGCTAGTGGCGCAGCCGGCCAGCCCCATCACGAGGGCCACCACAAGCAGCGGCGGGCGAAACTCTGGCTTCAATCGGGGCATGACTCTCATCTTCAGCGGCTCTTTCGCGATGCCTGTTCGGCTTCAATCAAGGCCTGGCCAAAGCCGACCAGGCGATTCAGGGTGCGCTCATAGGCGCCCGGGCCGTACACCACGCCCGGCGCCAAGCCTTCCATATCCTGGGCCGAAAGCCAGTAGTCATGGGCCATTGCAATCAGGGCAAAGGCGAGCTGGTGCAGCTCCGCATCGATGACGCCGACGCCGTCAACGCTGCAGCGCTGGGCCAACATTTGCACCAGGGCATGATGCTGGGGTGCGATGTGCTCGCCGCAAATATCGGCCCACAGCGGGCTGGGCGAGATCATCTCGCGGCAGAAAATGCGCGTACTGTCGGCCAGGCCCGAGTCGGCGTTGTACAGCGGGCGCAAAAAGGCGCCGTAAAAACTCTGCAGCCACTCACGCAAAGGCAGCGCCGCGTCGGCCTGCGGCATGGCGCTCATCACGGCGGTGATCGGTTGCACCAAGACCTCGCGGTACAGACCCAGCTTGTCGCCGAAGTAATAGGCGATCAGGCCGATATTGGCCTCGGCGGCGGCGGCGATCTCGCGGGTGCTGGCCTTGTCGAAGCCCTTGGCGGCAAAGATGCGCCGCGCTTCGCGCAGCAAGCGCGCACGCCGGCCGCTGAGTTCTTCGGGCAATGGGGGTGGTTTGGGCATCGCCGGATGATATGGCGAATTTAATCATTCGATTGATTAAATTCGCCAATCGAGGTGAGGCGGGCAAAAGCGTGACCTTTGGCACGAGGCGGCATCAACAGCCTGAATGCCCCGCCCCTACATGGAACGCGACCCCGAGCCTGTGACCCCGACTTGTGTGCAGCCAATGCAAAGGTCAATCAATGAAATTCATCGATGGGCTAAGGCTTGCAAAATCATGTCCGGTGGCCCCCTTGGTTAAGCGTCGGATTTACAAAACGCCTCTATAAACTCGTCGTTGCTTAGCGGCAAGGCACGCATGCGATTTGAACGAATCCCGGATCGCTGAAATCCGCAACGAGTCTCAAAACATGAATTCACGATTCGAAACATTGGCGAACGCACAGGAGAAGCGTCTGGCATAACGCACGTAAATGGGTTCCATTGAGAAAGATCTGTTAGCCACCCAGGGAACTCTCGCGCTGCGACTTCATATGCGCGCACTTGAGCTTCTGCAAAAGTGTTTGCAGAAACAAAAATCTCAGCATCCAGACGCAGTTGCTGATTCGTGAGGCTCACATAGCCCAATGTGGTTCGAAAGATAGACATCTCTGACCTCGGTGAAGTTAACACCCAAAAATGATCTTACGAATGTCAAGGAAGTCAACCCATGAGCGATGAAAAGTCTTCCAGGACCACTCGTTCAGACAGAGGGCGAAGTCACACCTCGCTGCGCGCCGGCTTGAGACGTGCATGCGCAGAGCGCGGCACCATTCGAGGCGACGCGCAGCGAGCCGTATCTCTTGGTCCCGTATGACTGGGTGAGGAGCGGAGCAATTCAGGGCAGGCGCGCAGCGCCCACAAGAACTGACTTCGCGCCCCTTGTCTGAACGTAGCGGCCGCAGGGCGCGCAGTGAGTTGGGCGCGGCCCTGAATTGCGAGCACCGCAACGAACCCCACAGGGACCAGGCGTCCGGGTCGCCTTCTCTGGCCCACCTCTCTTGGCGAGGCAAGAGAGGTGGGTCGGCCG
>JADMJQ010000154.1 GCA_018780415.1 Roseateles sp.
AGGTGGCAGCCAGGAAGTCTTCGCAGCCCGCAGGCACCGGCGCCATGGCGGCGCCGCTGACCCCCGCAAACAACAAGCAAGAGATCCATTTCATCGCCATCTCCCAAAACTGGACGGCCATGCCCAACCGTCAATTGCAGGCCATCAAGCCCGGCATGGTTGGCGCATATTGCTGCCGTAGCAGGCCCGGTCACGCCGACCCGAGCGGTGGGCGGAGAATAGCTTGGGAGGGTTTCGAAGAGTGGGTAGTTTTAACATTTCATGGCCTCAGAGCCGCTTGCGATGCCGCCGGCCACGCCGCTCATTTCTCGACCGGCAAGCTGCTGTGGGTGGCTTCAGTTAGGGCGAGGTCGCGGCTAGCTGAAATTACATGCGGCATCGATTCGCGACAAGACCGCCCCCCCCAGCAATCCTGCCGGCATCACCCCAACATCAGGGCATCGAAGTGTGATCCATGCAAGGCGGCTTGGCAAAGGCGTCCATGACGCCGGTGATGCCGGTCGGGTCTATCGTCGTGATGATGAGGGTGTTGAGGTCCAGCAGCAGATCGGAGATGTAGTACAGCAAATTCCGCGCGGCCCATTCCCGCGCGATGTGCTGGTAGTCGGGCTTGCCGCGGGGGTACCTGGCGGCAATCTGAGCCTCAATCTCGACGCTGGAAATGCCCGCCAGTTCGTTTTCAGCCGCCAGCAAGAATTTTTCGATGTTCTCGGACAGGAGGACCAAGGCATCCGCCAAGTCGTCTGCCGTCTTCGCCGCCGCTACGGCATCCTTGGCCGCCATCACCCCAATCTTGACCTCGCCCGCAGCGCCGGCGGTGGCGAAGCTGGCGAACATGATGGCCGTGCTCACCACCATATTGCTGATGGTGCTGACGCATTGGTTGGCATTGCTGGCACAGGCGGCGACGCCGCAGTCGGCAATCCCGGCGGCGCAGCGCTGATTGCAGTTGCTGGCATTGCACTGATAGCCCGAGCGCGGGTTCTCGTAGCACAGGCCGGCTTGCATCACGCGATTGGATTTGCAGGAGTTGGCCGCTTTGCCCGCACCATTGCCGTAGGAGGCTTTTTTGAGCCAGCACACGCCGGCCACATGGGTATAGCCGTCGCGGCAGCCACTGAGGCTAGGGTAGGACAGCGACTGATTACTCCAGCACACCGGCCCGACGCCGTGGTAGCCGCTGCGGCAATTGTTGTAGCACAGCCCACCGTCCTTGTACTGGCCATCGGCGCAGTCGGGCAAGATGCCGGCGCCACGGTCATAGGGCTTGGTCTTGTAGCAAAACGGGGTGGTGCTGATCGAGGTTTCGCGCTGAATCCAGTTGACCACCGTGTTGACCTGGCCCGAACTCAAGGTCTGATTGGGCACATAGGTCGTGGGCTTTTTTGGCAGGCCGGCGGGCCAGTTGCCGGCCACGATGGTGCTGGTGATCCAGTACTGCGACAGCTTGCCGGGCTCGCAGTTTTGCAGTTCGACGCCCGTGCCGCTCTTGGCCAACTCCAGACATAAGCCGATGCTGCCGGTGCTGTTCGACACGATGCTGGCATTGGGGCCGCGCTTCCATTTCTGATTGTCGCCGGGAGGCACGCCCGTGTCGCCGCAAGCGCCTAAGCCGACCGCCGAATTCAGTCCGCCTGTCGTGCTCAGGCAATAACCATTCAAAACGACGGCGCCTTGGTTGGTGAACTGAAAGTACTCGGTCTTTGCCCCCAGGGTGCAGGCCGCAACGGTCAACTTGCTGCTGGCAAGCGGGGCGGTGAAGTCGGTCTGCTGCAGGCAGTTTCTGGCACTGCTCTTGACCTGCGTCTTGCCGGGGTCGGCCTGGCCGACCGGCAAGGGGTTGGCGAGCGTCCATTGTTGATTGGCCGCGCTGGCCGAGCATTGCGCGAGCTCGGCGCGCAGCGGCACCGATATAGGCACCGATAAGGGCCTCGATAAACACATCGCCGTCAAGGCCCGCGACTGGCTCAGCTGCAGGCGGTTACCGCCGGGCCGGCTCCAGTAGGTGCTGGCATTGCCGGTGGCTACGGCGTTACTGAAGCCAATCGAATTGCTGGCGAATAAATTGCCCTGCAAATAGCGCTTGCCCTCGCCGGAGTCCAGGTAGACCGTCCCGTCGGCCCCGAAGACGAAGCGCTGCTCGGCCCCACCGCAGGGGCTGAGGACGGCGTTGCTGTCCAGGCATTTGCCTGCACCGCTGCCGCTGCCGGCGCTGCCGACGATGTTGTAAGACGTTTCGGCAGCCTGAGCCGAGGCCAAGGCGCCCAGGGCTACAAGCGTGATGATGAGACGAGAAGACCATTTCATGGTGATGACTCCGGTGAAGGCAGATGTTGGCTTTGACGCGTCAGCGCTCAGGCGCTCAGGCGTTTAGGCTTTGACGCCTGCGCCAGGCCAGCAGAGCCAGACCCGCCAACATCAGCGCATAACTCTGTGGTTCGGGCACCGCGGTCACCCAGACTTCGCCCGTGGTGTAGAGCCGGCTGTAATCCAGCTGCGTGCCGGCGGCCAGCTTGAAGCCGGACGCGTCTATGCTTTTGAAGGTGCCGCTGGTCGATCCCCAATCCAGCAAATCAAAACTCTGGCCGGCCTGCGCTTCAAAGCCGTTCCAAGACATCAGGATCAGCTTGCCGCCGAGCTTCAACTTGCCACCCACCACCAATTTGTCATAGCTGCTGTCCACCAGCGGCGAGCCTTCGCCGCAGCTTTGCGCCGTGCAGGCATTGATGCCGCCGATCTCGGCCTCGTAGAAATTGCTGCCGGAAAAGGTCACATTGGGCTGGATATAGACATAGCCGGGCGAGTTGCCCGCACTCAGCCCGCCTTCGTAGAAGATCTTGCCGTCACCATTGACGTTTGAGTCAGTGCGCAGCTTGACCAGAGACGCGAAAGTGGCCACCGACCCTTCCGAAACCCGCAACTCGGCGTCCTTTTTCACTTCCACCGCGCCGTAGAAGGTGGTGTTGCTATTGCCCGAGAGAATGATCTGGCTGTCCGCCAGCGCCAGCACGTCCGAGTACACCGCCGACACGCCGCCACTCATCAACACCACGCCCTTGTTGGTCAGCAGGCCGCTGCGGATATCGCCGTAGCCGCTGATCGTGCCGCCCAGTTCGTTGGTCAGCGCATAACCGCCGTTGTCCAGCGTGCCGCCAGAGAGCTGGATCTTGCCGGCATTGGGCGACATGCCCTTGGCGGCAAAGATCGTCGCATCGCGGCTGGCCGAGACGATGCCGCTGGCGGTATTGCTCAGCACGCTGCTCAAGGTCAGCGTGCCGCCCTTGGCATTGATGGTGCCGAGATTGTTGATGCTGTTGCTGATCTGCCCCAGACCCTCAATGCGGCCAGAGTTGGTGACAGTGTTGCCGGTGACGCTGGCGTCAATCGAGTTCAGCAGGATTTGACCGTTATTTTTAAGTGTATAGGCCAGTGCAAAGCTGCCGCCCTGCACGATCAAACGACCGTCGTTTTGAAACGGCGCGCTGATCGAGCCATTGCCGGTGATGGTGCCGCCTGCCGCATTGACGAAGCTGCCACCCTTCGGGCCGGCCGCCTCGACCTTGGCCGCGTCGAAATTCATCGTGCCGCCGTTGCTCAGCGTGGAGTCCCACAGGGTCAGTGTTTTGCCTTTTTGCAGATTCCAGGAGCCGGTGTTTTCGTTCGAGCCACTATTGCGGAGTTCCAGGAAGCCGGTCTGTTCGAAATATCCGTTATTCCTGAAACCGCCAGCCCCGGCAATCGTGCCCGAGCCCAACATCTCCGCGTTATTGAGCAGCGCGCCTTCGATGCGGCCGCCGGCGAGCGTCAGGCTGCCTTGGTTGCTGATGTTTGCTGCGCTCAAGTTGCTGAAGCTGCTCACCGTGGCTGCGCCCTGCGCGTCGATGACGAAACTGGAGGCCTGCAGATTGCCGCCGCTCAGGCCTAAGCTGTAGCCGGGGCTGACGCGAATTTCACCGTCACCCTTGAGCGTCTTGCCGGCCGTGAGCAGCGCAGCGCCGCCCAGGAAGGCGATATCGCTGGACTTGATGTTGCCTTTGAAGTTAAGCGTGCCGGACTCCCAGTTCAGTGCCCCGCCCAAGCCCAAGCTGCCCATCTTCAGCGTGCCACCTTGCAGATTGACGACGCCGAGATTGCCGATCACCAGTTGCCCGGCGTCGACCAGGCCGCCGCCCAAAATATCGAGCCGACCGGCGCCGCCGGAACCCACGGTGAGGGTTTTGGTAACGCTCAATAGAGCGTCATTGCCCCCCACCGCAGCCACGAAGCTGGAGTCCCCTCCCTGCCCGATATTCATCCAATCCGACACCTGAAACTTGGCCCCTTTAGAGACGTTCAAGAGGCCTACGCTGCCGCTGACGGCCTGGGCTTTCACGGTGGTCCCATGTCCTGTCGCTTCCAGCACGCCAAAACCGTCATATTTGGCGGCCCCTATTTCAAGAGTGTTGAGG
>JADMJQ010000166.1 GCA_018780415.1 Roseateles sp.
TCGCCCAACAACCAGCTCGGCTCGCTCAGCACTGACGAGATCCGCGCCTTGACCACGGCGCAGGCCGCCACACTGACCAGCAGTCAGATAAAGGGCTTCAGCAGCGACCAGATCGCTGCCTTTGCCACCGACGATTTGCGTGTGCTGAGCAGCGCCGCCTTGCGCAATCTGGGCACCGATCAGCTGGCCGCACTGAGCAGCGAGCAGTTCGCCGCGCTGACCACGGCGCAAGTCAACTTCCTGAGCAGCACGCAGATCCGGGCTTTGAGCAGCGAGGACCTGAACGCCCTGACGACGGCGCAGTTTGCCGCCATCAGCTCGGCGCAAATCGCCGCACTGGGCAGCGACCAGCTGAGGGCTTTGAGCAGCGAGGACTTGGCCGCCATTGGCACGGCCGGCCTGCGCGGCCTGAGCTCCAGTCAATTGGGCGCCCTTGGCACCGAGCAGATCCTGGCCATGAGCAGCACGCAATTTGCATCGCTTGGCAGCGCCCAGGTGCCCGGCCTCAGCAGCGATCAGATCAGCATCCTGGCCAGCGAAGACTTGCGCGCCTTGGCCAGCGTGGCGCTGCGAGCGCTCAGCGCGCAGCAGCTCGCGGCCTTGAGCTCAGACCAGATTGCCGCCCTGGGCACCGCCCAGGTGAATGCCTTGACCAGCACGCAAATCATTGGTTTGACGTCCGAAGACCTGCGCGCGCTGACGACCGAGCAGTATGAGGCTCTGGCCTGTAGCCAGATTGCCGCCCTGAGCAGCGATCAGCTCAAGCTGCTGGCGACCGATGACTTCGCCGCCATCAGCACCGCCGGCCTGCGCGGCCTGGGCTCCTTGCAGATCGGGCAATTGGGCAGCGATCAGCTCAAGGCCCTGAGCACAGCCCAAGCCGCCGCGCTGAGCAGCGCTCAAGTGCTGGGCTTGCTGACCGAACAGATGACGCTGCTGGAAACCGAGGACTTGGCTGCCTTGAACAGCAGCGCCTTGCGCGCCTTGAGCAACACGCAGCTGGCCGCACTAGGCTCCGATCAAATTCAATCGCTGGGCACCCAGCAAGTCGCCGCTTTGAGCACCGCGCAAGTGCTGGGCCTGGGCAGTGATGACCTCAACGCACTCACGACGCTGCAATTCAGCGCCTTGGGCTCGGCTCAGGTCCAGGCCTTGAGTAGCGAGCAGTTCAGGACCATGACGACGGAGGACTTCGCCGCCATCGGCACGGCCGCCTGGCGCGGCATCGGCTCGACCCAGATCGCCGCCTTGAGCAGCGACCAGATCATTGCGATGACGACGGCGCAGTCCGCCGCTATGACCTCGGCGCAGATCACCGGCATTGGCACCGAACAGCTGTCGATGCTGCAAAGCGATGATTTGCGTGCGCTCTCGACCGCCGCCATTCAAGGCCTGACCACGAATCAGTTCACCGCGCTGACCTCCGAGCAGCTGAAGTTGCTGACCAACAGCCAGTTTGGCGCGATGACCTCCAGCCAGGTCGCCACCATAGGCAGCGACGAGCTGAATGCCTTCAGCACCGAGCAGATCCGCGGCTTCACTTCGGTGCAGCTGCAAGGCTTCACGACCGAGATGGTGGCCAGCTTGAGCAGCGACAACGTCGCCGCCCTGAGCATTTTTGCCTTGAAGGGCTTCAGCAGCGATCAACTCAATGCCTTGGGCAGCGATCAAGTGGCCGCGCTGACCCGCCCGCAGATCGGCTCGCTGACGACGGCGCAGGTACAGAACTGGGCCACCGACGATGTGCAGGCCTTGGGCAGCGCGCAGGTCGGCGGCTTCAGCTCGGCCCATATTGCGGCGATGAGCTCAGTCCAGCTGGCGGTCTTTGCCAGCGACGAAATTAGCGCGCTGAGCACCGGCGCGGTGCGGGGATTCAGCTCCGAGGATCTGGCGGCTTTCAGTTCCGAGCAAATCGGGGCGCTGAGCAGCGGCCAATTCGCGATGCTGAGCTCGGCCCAGATGATGGGCATCGAGGCGGCCGACATCGCCGCCATTCAGACCGAAGATATTCGAGCCTTGGGCAGCCAGGCCTTGCTGGGCCTGTCAACCGATCAGTTTGCCGCCTTCAGTACCGACCAGATCAGCGCGCTGAGCACCGGCCATATCCGCGCCATGACGACAGATCAGCTGGCGACGCTAGGCAGCGACGACATCTTGGCGCTGGGCAGCCAGCATATTGCAGCGCTGACCTCGACCCAGCTGGGCAGCCTCAGCACCGATCAAATCGTGCATTTGCAGACCGAGGACATCGCGGCCTTCGGTACCGCGCAGATGGCCGGCCTGACCACCGAGCAGATCCACAGCTTCACCACCGATCAAATCCCGGGCTTTGAGCCCGTCGACCTGGAACGGCTGACGATGGAGCAAGTCTTTGCCTTCTCGGATGCGGCCATCGCGGTGTTCAGCAGCGAGCAGCTCGATGCCTTGCAGGCGGCAACGCCCATCGTGCTGGACCTTGACGGCAATGGTGTCAGCACCATTGCCGCGACCGACGGGGTTGCGTTCGACTTGCTCGGCACCGGCCGGATCCAGCAGTGGGGCTGGGCCGGCCCGCAAGATGGTTTGCTGGTGATGGACCGCAATGGCGACGGCGTCATCAACAGCGGCCGCGAATTGTTTGGCGCCGGCACCCTGCTGGCCGACCGCGGCCGCGCCGCCGATGGCTACCTCGCTATGCGTGAACTCGACCTCAATCTGGATGGCCGCTTGTCCAGCGACGACTCAGCGTTCAGGGATTTGCGCGTCTGGGTCGATGCCAATAGCGACGCCCAGACCGACGCCGGTGAGTTGAAGACCTTGCAGGAACTTGGCATTGCCGAGCTCAATTTGCGCGCTCATTCCGGTGCGAGCTTGGACCATGGCAATTTGCTCGGTCTGGTGTCCGATTACAAAACCGATGACGGTCAAACCCATGCGATGGCCGATGTCTGGTTCGCAAAAGACAGTGTTTTCGAGCCATTGAGCTCGCCGCAAAACCCTAAGCTGGCCGAGGTGTTGACTGCACCGATTGAGCGGCTTTTGGAGCCGCCGGACAACGCAGCACATGCCAACCCGACTGCGGTGTACATCACGCATCTGAAACGCACGCCGGGCGACGACGAGACTCCCTTGCAACCCTTGATCTGAGGTGGCGACATGCCCGAAACAAGACCTTGCCGACCACTCAGACCCAAAGGCGGCAGGGGTGCAGCCGACCCTGATGCCCTGCCCTTCGCGCTGAGACAGCTTACGGCCAAGCCCATGCATGCCTCAAGTTTGCGCACATCGCGTCGAAATCCAAGAGACGCTGGAAGCGCTGTGCATCGCTGCAGGGACACCGGCCCCCTTTCTTGTTTCGAACCCATTGACCCCAAGCCCGCCCCAGCTTCGCAATTGTTGCGGGGCCGGCACCCCGCCAGCTAGAGCGCCCCGGCGTTTCAGCAAGACGAATTCTGAAAGCAGCGGCCTCCTAGAGGTTGATGCAATTGATACAAACCAAGTGAGCTCACCATGACCACTCTGATCCCCGGCTACTCGACAGAACAAATTGCTGGCCTGTCTACCAGGACTTTGACGCGGCTCACGTCCGAAGATTGGGCCGCCTTCAGCAGCGACCAAATCATGGCGCTGACCACCAAGCAGTTTGCCTCTCTGGGCAGCTTTGCGATCAGCTCGCTCAGCAGCGACCAGGTCGCCTTCATCCAAACCGATGACTTGCGCGCACTCAGCAGCGCGGCCATACGCACGCTGGATGATGCCAAACTGGGCAATTTGAGTTCGGATCAGCTGGGCTCGCTGACCACGGCACAGGTCAACTCCCTCACCAGCTCGCAGATTCACAATCTCAGCACGGAAGACTTGAACGCCTTCACCACCGCGCAATTCAAGGCCATCAGCTCGGCGCAGATGGCGGCCTTGAGCTCGGACCAAGTGGCGGCCCTGACCTCCGAGGACTTTGCCGCGATCGGCACCGCCGGCATGCGTGGGCTCAACTCTGCCCAGCTGAGCTCACTCACCACCGATCAAGTCGTCGCGTTGACGACCGCGCAAGCGGCCTCGCTGACCTCGGCACAAATCACCGGCCTGAGCAGCGACCATCTGGCCAGCATGGCCACCGATGATCTGAAGGCGATCAGCACCGCCGCCTTGCGCTCACTCAACTCCGATCAACTCGGCGCCTTGAGCTCAGACCAAATGGCGGAGCTGACAACGGCGCAGGTCAATGCGCTGACCAGCACCCAGATCCAGACCCTCAGCACCGAGGATCTGAATGCCTTGACGGCGCTGCAATTCAAGGCCATCAGCTCGGGCCAAGTCGCCGCGATGACGACCGACCAGATCGCCGCGCTGACGACCGACGACTTTGCCG
>JADMJQ010000178.1:0-440 GCA_018780415.1 Roseateles sp.
GCAGTTCCATGGTGGGCTCGCGACGGGGGTGTGTTGGCGATACAGCCAATTTAGGGCTAGGCGGGGCGAGTGGCCGCGATGACTTTTGACGTTTTTCCATCGACTCGGCGTCGCGTTCGAGATGGCTGCGCGGCAGGCTGCGTTGCCTTCCGGTCGCGTGCGCGTCGGCTGCGTGTCGGCTGTGCGGCGCCTTGCGAGCATTGCCATGCACGCGATTGCCGACGCTTCGATGAATCACGGCCAAAAATCATCGGTCCGAGACCCTAGATTCGAGACCAAACTGAAGTCAGAAGGTGAGTGCAGGATAGGCTGAGCGCCAGCTTTTGGATGCAAGAAATTTTGGTCTGAGCCGTCGACATGGACAAGACTCGAAATCTCCCTAGAGCGTGACGATTGCGCTTCATCGTGCGTACCCCAAGCCCGGTTCGCCGAGCAGCATC
>JADMJQ010000178.1:450-4330 GCA_018780415.1 Roseateles sp.
GTATGCCGGCGATGCTGCTCGGCACCCAACTCCAACCGAAATCCTCGAGGCCTGCACAATTGCGCAAGTCTAGGCATTGCTTCCATTCGAAGGGGCGGCCGATTCTTAGACGTTCTCACCAGTTCCATGACGGAGCACATCAGGCATCACACGAATACGACATTGGCGTACAAATGTCTTTTGGTGTTGCGACATTGTCAAAATGATGTAGACTTACTTCCAGGCCATTTCTAGGAAGGCGGACTGGATGCGTGATGACCTTCACCG
Source organism: Roseateles sp. (assembly GCA_018780415.1). Classification (GTDB taxonomy): domain Bacteria; phylum Pseudomonadota; class Gammaproteobacteria; order Burkholderiales; family Burkholderiaceae_C; genus Paucibacter_A. The sequence continues at coordinate 718 of JADMJQ010000178.1, forward strand.
GACCCCGGCGCTGCCGCGCTATTGGCGAATCGCAGTCCGCCATGCGGAGCGCGTTGCTGACCGAGCCCAGCTGACCTATGACTTGTCGCGGGCGGTGGTTCAGGACATGGACGCGCATATCCGCCCAGAGCTCGCTGAACGGGTCAAGCAAGCTGCAGGAGGAGGTCACGGGCAACTTTTCCCGGAGACGCTCACTGACGCGTTGTCGGAGTGCGAACGCTCCGCTCGCACGCCCTTGGAGCAGCGATACGTCGAGATAACCCGCGCAGCGTGCCTACAGCATCCGGGAGACCCAAACGTCGCAGAAATTGCAAGGGGGGCCCTCCTCAGCGAAATGGTCGACTGCGGCATTGAGCATGTGGCGGCCGTGGTCCGAAATCACGCCGGCGCGAATCAGGCTCGCCAGCTTCGCGCTTGTTTGGCCAGTCATCGGGCCGGTTGCTCGCTTGAACTGGGCCGCCAAAGACCACCACAGAAACTCAAAGGAGACGCGCTCCTTGACCTTGAGGTGGGTCTCTGATGCAACCCCTACCCAGATTCAGCAGGCATGGTGCATTGCGCGTCGTCGAACGCGTTGAAGCGGCTGGTTCAACGTCTGCCAGAACGCTCCTCGTGGACGAGCAAATTGGCATCGATACGAGATTGCTGCAGGACTTCTGCTTTGCAGCACCGACGCCATTTACCTTTGACTGGATGACCGTAGTAGCGGCGGCTCGCTGCGCTGACCGTCAATTCACCAGGGTGATGAGCGAAGGGTGGTCCAGGAGGCTGTCAGTCGAAGTGCCAGTTTTCGAGCCCCGTCGGTGGCGGGACCCAAAGACGAAGGAACTGCTGGCGCAAACACTGTCCTACCTGACTGGAGATGAGTGGGTCTTCGAATTCACGGCGCGCAGACGCAAGTTTCGCGCGGAACACGAAGGGTACTTGGCATTCAGCCCCAACCCGGCAACCCGATTCATTCCATACAGCCACGGCCTGGACTCATATGCGCAGCTCCAGCTGCTTCAGCACGCCGACAAGAAAGTTGAGCATGTGTGCGTGTTCGCGGACGTGCGTCAGATGTCAGGCGGCTGGAAGAAGGTTCGCGCAAAGTCGCGCCAGGACAATGTCAGAGCATTGCGGGTCCCTCTCAAAGTTGATGAACCTCACCACTCGGAGTGTACGTTCCGCACGCGTCCCTTTATCTACTACACCCTATCCGCTTACGGGGCCATCATGGCCGGCTCGAGCGAGGTTGTAATCCCTGAAAATGGTCAGGGCTCCATCGGTGGCTCGCTTGCTCCACTGGGTAGCGAGGCGCCGCACCGCAGTTGCCACCCAGGTTTTACGAGCCGTTTGGCGAAGCTGCTTGGGCATCTCACCGGCAAAACGGTCATCTTTCGCCACCCCGGGCTCTTCAAGACCAAGGGTGACGTGTTGGGGGAGCTCAGCGGGATTGAGCCCGACGCTAAGAGTTGGATGCTTGACCATTGGTCGTGTTCGCACGACCAGCGGAATTCGAGCCACGAAAATAAGCGCATCCACTGCGGCGTCTGCGGCAATTGCATCCTGCGTCGCAGCGCTGCAATGGCGGCCAACATAGATGACCCGACTTTGTATCTTTTCGAAAATTTGACTGCACCCGATATGAATGAAGCTCTTAGGCCAAACGCGCGCAGACCGCGCGGCTACAAAGCCTTTGAAGACCTGGCGTCCAATGGCATCCGGAGCATGCAGCGACTCGCCGACCTAGCCACCAAGCCGGACTCGCTGACCGTACTGACGGAGGCTGCCAACATTGCAACCGCTCAAGGTCGCCCCGTGACCGACGTCCACGCGGAACTCAGCCAGTTTCTTTCCCGCCACGCAGAACAGTGGCAGACGTTTCTCGCGCGATGTGGCCCGGACTCCTGGCCTGCCGCCATGGCGAGAGCCTGACATGACTCTTGATGTGAAGATTCGTCCTGAGACGCTGGGGGCCAGGCTGCGCAATGCCCGACTCCATTCGCAGAAGACGCAGGAGGCTGCAGCGGAAGCGACCGGTATTGCCCGTACGACGATTGCCGCGATGGAATCGGGGAAGCGGCCTATCGATGCGCGCCACCTAAGGGCGTTCGCTGAGACGTATCAGGTCTCAGAAGTCGAACTGCTCGGCACCGACCAGCAGCCGCTCGACCTGGAGGTGAAGTTCCGGTCGACGCCCGCCGCTTCTGCAACGGATTCGCAGGCAACCGTGGCCCGACTCCTCACGCGACTGGCAAGTGGCACCCTGGAACTGGAGACGCTCGTATCGAGGCAACCGGCCAAGCAGGACTATCCGGTCATTCGACTGGACCGTGACGACGGGCTGGAGCAGCAGGCGGAGGACGCGGCCATGGCACTTCGTCAGCGACTCGGCTTAGGCATCGGTCCAATCGCCAACTTGCTGCAGATGATGGAGTCTGAGCTCGGGGTTCGCATCTTTGAGCGGTCATTGCCCAGCGAAATCAGTGGGGCAGTCGCATATGACCCCTCGCACGGCGGGTTCATTGTGTTGAACGCCCGACATCCGGTCGAACGCCGGCGGCTGACCGCCGCGCACGAGTGTGGCCATCCGTTGCTGCGCAAGCCCGGGGTGACGGTCCTGCGCGTTGGCGACGAAGACTACGACCGGGAGGAGCGCTTCTGCGATGCGTTCGCTCGTTCGCTGCTGATGCCCGCATCAGCGGTAAGGCGAAAGTACTCCGAGCTACGCGATGTATCCGGAAAGTTCACCGTACGCCACATCATCGCCCTGGCGCTGTATTTCATCGTCTCGGTAGAGGCTATGACCCGCCGCATCGAGGCTCTAGGTCTGGTGCCTCGTGGCCTATACGACTCGCTCCGCGACAAGGGCCTGACGTCAGACCACACTAGGTCGGTGATGCAGGAGCTGGAGAGTGAGTCACCGCCGGCATTCACTCCTCACACGTACTTCCTTGCCGGCGCCGCTGTTGACAGGGACCTGCTTTCTGTCGAGCAGGTGGCTCACATGCTTGACATGGACCTCGTGACGACGCGACGGCTGTTGAGCAAATTCTCATCTGAGGGGGAGGACGTCCTTGAGTTCCACCTCTGAGCCACTTCGCTACTGATGTTTGTCCTCGACACAAGCGCCGTCATCAACCTTCTGGGCACCGCTGCAGCAACGCGCCTGCTGCAAGGGCTAGCGCAGCCCTGCCTTGTGGAAGAACGCGTCATATCGGAGCTGAAGTACCACCCGATTCCTGGCAAATCCTTGGTCGCTGAGTTTGAGGAGCTTCACGCTACGGGCCTACTCACACGCACTCGTATGTCGGATGGGGCATATGAAGTGTTCGTCGGCTTGGCGGCAGTATCGGGAGTCGGCGGCCTGGGCATTGGTGAGAGCGCGGCAATTTCGGTGGCGCAGGACATTGGTGGCGTGGTCGTGCTGGATGACCGCAAAGCTCGCAGACGAGCTAAAGCGGGTTTTCCTAGTATGAAATTTGTGAGCAGCACACAGGTTTTTCTCGAAGCCGCCTTCCGCTCAAAGATGGCAGACGATGAGCTGCGTATGGTCTTCCAAGCAGCCCTTGCCAATGCAAGCATGGGCATCTTGAATGACGAGCGGGCTCTTGTCGCGCATCTCAACCTC
>JADMJQ010000343.1 GCA_018780415.1 Roseateles sp.
GTTGGGCATGTCCCAGCGCGTGCGCGGGTAGTCGGTCTGCTGGGTTTCCCAGGTCACGATGCCGCCCTTGACGTAGATCTTCCAGGAGCAGGACCCCGTGCAATTGGTGCCATGCGTGGAGCGCACGATCTTGTCATGCGCCCAGCGGGCGCGGTAAGCGTCTTCCCAGGTGCGGTCTTCACCGGTGGTGAGGCCGTGCTCGTTCGAGAAGGTTTCTTTGGGCTGAGCGAAGTAGCTCAAGCGGTCGAGGAAGTGACTCATGTTTGTATCCTTTGCTCGTTGATCTTTGGTTCTTCAAGGGTTCTTGACGTAGGCGTTGGCGCGCAGGTAGAACCACCAGTTCAGAATCAGGCAGACGGCATAGAAGACCGCAAAGCCGTAGAACGCGTATTGCGGCGTGCCGGCCTTGATCTGCTGCCCTATCAGCACCGGTGCGATGAAGGCGCCGTAAGCGGCTACCGCCGAGGTCCAGCCCAGCACCGGGCCGGCTTGGGTTTTGTCAAAGATGAAACCGACGCTGCGGAAGGTCGAGCCGTTGCCGACACCGCTGGCCGCGAATAGCAGGATGAACAAGCCCATGAAGAGCTGGAAATACTGCTCCGGCGCGCTTGAGCTGTAGGCCTGCATCATCACGTAGCCGACTGCGGCGGATGCAAACACCATCACCGCCGAGATCACCTGGGTGACGATGGAGCCGCCCAGCTTGTCCGCGATCCAGCCACCAATCGGCCGTACCGCAGCGCCGACGAAGGGCCCGATCCAGGCATAGGTCAGTGCCGAAGGCGCGTTAGGGTTCTTCAGAGCGTGTTGCATCACCCCGGCCGCATCGGGCGCATGGATGAAGCCGAAAATCACCGTGATGGCCAACGGCAAGGCCATCGAGAAGCCGATGAAGCTGCCGAAGGTGACGACATACAACGCCGTCATCGCCCAGGTGTGCTTGTTCTTGAAGATCGCGAACTGCTTGGTGACGCCCTCCTTCATCGTGCCAAAGGCGGCCATTTTCATCACCAGCAGGGCGGCAATGATGTCGAGCGGAATCGCCACCCACATATTCAGCAGGCCCAAGCCCGTGGGCGCCGGCAGGTAGAGATAGAGCATCGCGATCGAAGGCACGAAGGCGAGCGAGTACAGATAGATGATCTTGGCGAAGGCCACCACAGGAGAGCCGGTGTCAGGCGACACCGTCTTCAAATTGCTCATGCCGAACCAGCAAAGAATCGACAGTGGCACCAGCGACAACACCCAGGCGAAACCGGCGTTTTGAATCCAGGTCGGCGTGCCGGCCACGATCTTGCCGAGAATCCAGCCGCTGTCCTTGATCAAGGGCCGCGAGTCACCGCCAAAAGCACCAAACAGGCCGACCGTCATCACCAGCGGGATCACGATCTGCATCGTCGTGACGCCGAAATTACCCAGACCGGCGTTCAAGCCCAGGGCCGTGCCCTGCAAGCGCTTGGGGAAGAAGGGGCTGATGTTTGACATCGAGGAGGCGAAGTTGCCGCCGCCGACGCCCGACCACAGCGCCATCAGTTGGAACACCCACAGCGGCCACTCGGGATGCTGCAGCGCCACACCGGTGCCGATGGCAGGCGCCAACAGCATCGCGGTGGTCAAGAAAATGGTGTTGCGCCCGCCCGCCATGCGGATCAGAAAGGACGCCGGGATGCGCATGGTGGCGCCCGAAATGCCGGCAATCGCGGTCAGCGTGAACAGCTCATCCTTGCTGAAGGGGAAGCCCAGATTCAGCATCTGCACCGTGATGATGCCCCACATGCCCCAGACCGCGAAGCCGCAGAGCAGCGCCGGGATCGAGATCCAGAGGTTGCGGTAGGCAATCTTCTTGCCGGTGGATTGCCAGAATTTTTCGTCCTCGGGGCGCCAGTCGACGATGTCGTTTCTAGATTGACTCATTTTGTTTTTCTCTCAGTTTTGAGGGGGCTAGATGGGCGCTTACATCGGCGACGGCGGCGCATTGCTGCCCATCATTTCGGTCTTGCGAACTTCGGTCCAATACATCCAGATCAAGGAGACCCAGACCACCGCATACATCAACATGAAGGCGCTGGAGCGGATGCCGGTCAGGTCCATCAAGGCGCCGAACATGATGGGCAGCACGAAGCCGCCGAGGCCGCCGGCCAGACCGACGATGCCGGAGATGGTGCCGATATTGGCGCCGTAGTCATCGCTGATGTACTTGAAGACGCTGGCCTTGCCGAAGGCCCAGGCAATGCCCAGCGTAAACATCAAGGCGGTGAAGACATAGACGTTCAGGCCGATGTGAAAGGTCTTGGGGCCATTGACCGTCAACACGGTGAAGTCGGTCTGCGGGTAAGACAGCAGGAACAGACAAATCCAGCTGACCCACAGCACCCACCAGGTGACGTTATGCGCGCCGTGTTTGTCCGACATCCAGCCGCCCACCGCGCGCAACACGCCGCCGGGCAGGGAGAAGCAGGCGGCCAACAAGGCGGCGACGCGGATGTCGAGACCGTATTCACCAACGTAGTACTGCACCATCCACAGGCTCAAGGCCACATAACCGCCGAACACAATGGAGTAGTACTGGCAGTACTTCAAGACCTTCGGGTCCTTCAAGGCCTTCAATTGCGAGGTGAAGCTGGCCTTGCTGCCGACCAGATGTTTTTCATCCGAGTAGCTGAAGAACCAGAACAGGATGGCGGTGCCTAGCAGCACGGCGGCATAGACATGCGGCACCATGGTCCAGCCGAAGGCCACCACCAGAGCAGGGGCGACGAATTTGTTGACGGCCGCACCGGAGTTGCCGGCGCCGAACACACCCATCGCGAAGCCCTGCCGGTTCTTCGGGAACCAGCGCGCCACATAGGGCGTGCCGACCGAGAACGAGCCGCCGGCCAGACCGACGAACAGGCCGATCACCAGAAAATGCCAGTAGGCGGTGGCATAACTCATCAGCCAGATGGGCAGCACGCAAGCCATCATCAGGCAGAAAAAGACGATGCGGCCGCCGAACTTGTCGGTCCAGATACCCAGCGGCACGCGGATCAGCGAGCCGCTCAAGACCGGCATTGCGGTGAGCAGGCCGAACTCGGTAGAGTTCAGGTTCAGCGCCTTCTTGATCGGGATGCCGATCACGCCGAACATCATCCAAACCATGAAGCAAACGGTGAAGGCCAAGGTGCTGACGATCAGCACGCTGAGCGCGCGGCGGCCGTGGCTGGCGCTCGCACCGGTGGGACTTGCGGGGCTCACAGACATTGAGTTCTCTCCTCTTTTCTATGTCTGTGACTGTCCCGGATCGGGCCCGGGGCGAACATCCTCCCAAGGGTGTCCGCAAGGCAGGCAGAAGAACGATGGCGCAACAGCCGGGATAGTTCTTTCGAACTATTCCAGTTGTTGCCGCCCCTCGCCTGGCGCCCAGCCGATCACTTGGCCCCTGATAAAATCGAAGCGTCAAGCCCCAACAAGATCAATCCGTCTTGCCATTCATCAAATGCATGCAGCTCCCGCCGAGGCGTGGATGCCAAACATCGAATAAAGAAGAGAGCCACTAGAGCATGGAATATCCAGGCAATTTGTTCGTTGTCGCCGCGCCCAGTGGGGCCGGCAAATCCAGCCTGGTGAAGGCGCTGTTGGAGTTGGATGCCAAGTTGGGCGTGTCGATTTCGCACACCTCGCGCGCACCGCGGGGGCAAGAGCAGCATGGACGGGAGTATTGGTTCACCAATATTGCAGAGTTCCAGGCGATGGCCGAGCGCGGTGAGTTCTTCGAATGGGCCGAAGTGCACGGCAATCTCTACGGTACCTCGCGCGCCGCCATCGAAGAGCGCATGGCGCATGGCGACGATGTGGTGCTGGAGATTGACTTTCAGGGCGCCCTGCAAATCAAGCAATTGTTCCCTTATGCGGTCTTGGTCTTTATCTTGCCGCCGAGCTGGGAGGAGTTGGAGCAACGCCTGAACCGGCGCGGCGACACCGATCCCAGCGTGATCGCGCGGCGCATGGCCAACGCGCGCATCGAGGTGGCGCAGGCCCAAAAGTTCGACTTTGTGGTGGTAAATGCCGTCTTTGACACCGCTGTTTTCGATTTGAAGGCGATTGTTCACGCGCAGCGGTTAAAATACGCGGCTCAGCGCAGAAACCGGTCCGCCGTTTTCCTGGCGCTTGATCTGCCCTAGTTTTTCACCGAACACCTGTACTGGAACCCAAAATGGCCCGCATCACTGTTGAAGACTGCCTGACCAAGATCCCTAACCGCTTCCAGTTGGTGCTCGCTGCAACCTACCGCGCTCGCATGTTGAGCCAAGGCCACACGCCAAAAATCGAGAGCAAGAACAAGCCGGGCG
>JADMJQ010000174.1 GCA_018780415.1 Roseateles sp.
ATAGGTGTAGACCATGCCGATGACCAGGGAGAACGGCGAGTTCATCAGTTTGCCCGCAGCCGGGATCATGCCGGCGGCCAGCAGCAGCTGGTCCAGGCCCAAACCGATGATGGCCTCGGACACCCAGCCATGCTCGCCCAGCAGGCCCTTCCAGGCATAGACGCGCAGCAAGAAGCTGGTCCAGAACGGCAGCATCACCAGCATCAGCAGGGCCGGTTGCACGGCGGCGCGCGCCCTCGCCATGAAATAGGCAAAGGGATAGCCGATGATGAGACAGCCGGCGGTGGTGATGGCCGCGTACTTGAGGCTGGCCAGATAGGCCTTGATGTAGAGGTCGTCCTCGGTGATGAAGACATAGTTGCTGGTCTTGATGGCCAGCCGCCAAACGCCGTCGGCATAGCTGAGCAGGTCCTTGAAATGCACCGTCTCCATCTCGGACACGCTGATTTTCAAGACGATCAGGAATGGCAGGGCGAAGAAGGCCAGCAGCCAGCCATAGGGCAGGGCGATGACGGCACTGCGGCCACTCAGCGTTCGACGAAAGAAATTGGGACGCTGCATCGTGATGGCTCCGCCTCAATGAATCAGCACGACTTGTGCCGTCGGTGACCAGGAGGCCCAGACCTGCTGGTCCCAGGTCAAGGGGTCAGCCCGGTGACGTGCCAGGTTACTTTCACTGACCTTGAGCATCTGACCGCTGGGCAGTTGCAGGTGGTAGACGGTGAAGGCACCAAAATAGGACAGTTCATGCACCTTGGCCAGCACTTGGTTGAATTCACCCTCGGGCTTGTCGCTGCTCAGGCGAATTTTCTCTGGCCGCAGCGCCACGCCGACCGCCATGCCGGCGGTGCCGGTGATGCCGTGGCCCACATAATGCTTGCAATCAGCGCAGTCAATCACGACATGGTCGGGCTCGTCGACGCTCAAGATGCCTTCCATCATATTGACGTTGCCGATGAAGTCGGCCACAAAACGGGTGGACGGCGTCTCGTAGACGTCGGCCGGTGCGCCGATCTGCATGATGCGACCCTCGCTCATCACCGCGATGCGGGTGGCCATGGTCATCGCTTCTTCCTGGTCATGCGTCACCATCACGCAGGTGACGCCGACGCTCTCGATGATGTTGACCAGCTCGATCTGGGTCTGCTCGCGCAGCTTTTTGTCCAGCGCGCCCAGTGGTTCGTCCAGCAGCAGCAGCTGGGGATTTTTGGCCAGGCTGCGTACCAGCGCCACGCGCTGCTGTTGGCCGCCCGAGAGCTGATGCGGCTTGCGCTTGGCGAACTTGCCCAGTTGCACCAGCTTGAGCATGGCCTCGACGCGGGCAGCGACTTCTTCCTTGGGCAGGCCGTCGCGACGCAGGCCGAAGGCGATGTTGTCCCACACGCTCAGGTGCGGGAACAGCGCGTAGCTCTGAAACATCATATTGATCGGCCGCGCATAGGGCGGCAGGCCGGCCAGATCCTGACCATTCAAGATGATGCGGCCGCTGGTCGGCGTCTCGAAGCCGGCCAGCATCCTCAGCAAGGTGGTCTTGCCACAGCCCGACGAGCCCAAGAGCGCAAAGATTTCGCCCTTGGCAATGTCGATCGAGACCCGGTCAACGGCCACCGCGCCGCCGCCGAAATCCTTCACGACATTGTCGATGTGCAGATAGCTGCTCGCAGCCACGGGCATGCCGGCCATATTGGCCATGTCGGCCATGATCACAGCCCCGTCTTGAACGAGGTATAGATGCGGGTCATCTGGCGCCGTATGTCGTTGTTGATGGAATCCGGGGCGGCCATTTTCTTCATGTCCGCTTCGCTCAAGAAAACGCTGGGGTTGTTGGCCACATCGGGTTTGACGAAGGGCTTGGAGGCCTTGTTCGGGTTGGCGTAGAAGACCTTATTGCTCAAGCCCGCATGGACCTCGGGGCGCAGGATGTAGTTGATGAACTTGTGCGCATTGCCGGGGCGGGGGGCATCGGCCGGGATCACCATCACGTCCATGAAGATGATGCCGCCGGTTTTCGGGATCAGCGCCTGGATGTTTTGGCCGGTCTTGCCGTCTATGGCGCGCTGGCGGGCGATATTGATGTCGCCGGAGAAGCCCAGGGCCAGGCAGATCGAGCCGTTGGCCAGGTCATTGATATAGCCGGACGAGCTGAACAGCGTCACATAGGGGCGGATGGATTTGAGCAGGCCGGGCACGCCGGCAAAGTCGGCCACCGATTTGGTGTACGGCGGTTTGCCCAGATAGTGCAGGGCGGCCGGCACGACCTCGGTGGCCGAATCCAGCATGCTGACGCCGCAGCTCTTCAGCTTGGACACGTACTCGGGTTTGAACAGCAGGTCCCAGGCGTTGTCTGGCATCGGTGTGCTGCCGAGTGCCGCCTTGACCTTGTCGACATTGATGCCGACGGTGGTGTAGCCCCATAACCAGTTGACGAAGAACTCATTGCCCGGATCAAGCTTGGCCAACTGGGCCTGCACATCGGGGTCGAGATTCTTGTAGTTGGGGATCTGCGACTTGTCGAGCTTGCGCAGCAGGCCGCCATCGGCCTGCAGCTTGGCCCAGTAGCTGGACGGCACGACGACGTCGTAGCCGGTCTTGCCGGCGACCAGCTTGGCGTGGACGATTTCGTTATTGTCGAAATTGTCATAGCGCACCTTGATGCCGGTTTCCTTCTCGAAGTTCTTGATCGTGTCTTCGGCGATGTAGTCGGACCAGTTGTAGACGTTGAGGATCTTCTCTTCCTCCTGGGCCTGCGCGGCGGGGCCGACCAGCAGGCCCATGGAGGCCGCCAGAAGCGTGGTGACGGTGCGAAGCGTGCTCAGTTTCATGGGAATCATCCTCGGCAAGATCAAATGAAAATTGAATGTCTATCTCGTCACAGTCTAGGCAAAGGCAGGCTGCTGCCCATCCGCCCAAACCCGCAGATGTGGCGGGCGCAACACTTCAGAGCAAGCCCAGCTGCGTCAGCTCGTTCAGGGTCTGGTCCAGGCACAGCCGGATCAAGCCCATCATTTCGTCGATCTGCGCCCGCGTCATCACCAGCGGTGGTGCCACGATCATGCGGTCGCCGACTGCCCGCATGATGAGGCCGTTAGCGAAGCAGTACTTGCGGCAGATCATGCCAACCTCCAGCTCACTTGCAAAAGCCGTGCCAGTCGGCTTCTGCGCTGTCTTGCCCTTGACCAATTGGAGGGCGGCCATCATGCCGCAGCTCTGGGTTTCGCCGACCAGCGGGTGCTCGTTCAGCTCGGCAAAACGCTGCGCCAGATAGGGGCCAATATCGTCCCGCACATGCTCGACCACATGTTGCTCCCGCAAGAGCTTCAAGTTAGCCAGCGCCACCGCGCAGGCGGTCGGGTGGCCGGAGTAAGTAAAACCATGGTTGAACTCGCCGCCTTCGTCGATCAAGACCTGGGCCACGCGCGCGCCGACCAACACGCCGCCCAGCGGGATATAGCCGGAGCTGACGCCCTTGGCGAAGGTGATCAGATCGGGCTTGAAGCCAAAGGTCTCGCAGCCGAACCAGTTGCCGGTGCGCCCAAAGCCGCAGATCACTTCGTCGCTGACCAGGAGGATGCCGTATTTGTCGCAGATGCGCTGGATCTCGGGCCAGTAGGTCGACGGCGGCACGATCACGCCGCCGGCGCCTTGCACCGGCTCGCCGATAAACGCGGCGACCTTGTCCGCGCCCAGGGCCAGAATTTTTTCTTCCAGCCAACCGGCCGCCTTCAAGCCGAAGGCCTCGCGGCTCATGTCCTGGCCAAGCTCAAACCAATGCGGCTGTTCGATATGCGCGATATTGGGAATCGGCAAGCCACCCTGCGCATGCATGCCACTCATGCCGCCCAAGGACGCTCCGGCCATGGTGGAGCCGTGATAGCCGTTGTTGCGACCGATGATGATCTGTCGCTCAGGACTCCCCTTCAAGTCCCAATAGCGCCGCACCATCCGCACAATCGTGTCGTTACCTTCGGAGCCCGAGCCGGTGAAGAACACATGCTCGAAGCCGGCCGGGCTGATCTCGGCCAAGACCTCGGCCAGCGCTATGGCCGGCATCGTCGCGGTCTGGAAGAAGGCGTTGTAAAAAGGCAGCTCGGCCATCTGTTTGGCGGCCGCATCAATCAGGCTTTGCTGGCCGTAGCCGACATTGACACACCACAGGCCGCTCATGCCGTCGAGGATTTTGTGGCCCTCGCTGTCCCAGAGATAGATGTTGTCGGCCTTGGCGATGATGCGCGAACCTTTCGCCGCCAGGCCTTTGAAGTCGGTGAAGGGGTGCAGGAAATGACGGGCGTCGGCGGCCTGCCATTCTTGGGTTGTGCGGGTG
>JADMJQ010000014.1:0-9984 GCA_018780415.1 Roseateles sp.
CCGCGCGGCGGCTTGACCGGGTCGGCCGGGTCGTAAGCGACGCGCCAGTAGCTGGCGTCCTTCAGCTCACCCGACAACTCGTAGAGCTTGCGGAACAGCAGCGAGCCCGGGTCGACCAGGCCCTCGGTCTTCTTCCAGATGCTCAAGACGCCGCAGGCCTTGGTGAGGTCGACCGTATTGCCCTTGCTGTCCTTGGCGCTGGGCGCACCACCGGCGCAGGTGGCGGCGACAAACTCATCCAACCACATCTCGGCCTTGAAGAAGCGGCTCTGCTGATAGACCTGCTGCAGATTCGCCAGCGTGAAGCCCTTGCCGGCCAGGCCGTCGGTGCCGGCCATGCGGTCGCTGACCTGCACATGGCCGGTGCGGGTGCGTTCGCCCTGCACCATGCCCTCGGCGTCGGGGCCGGTGGCGATGATCTTGGGATAGCCGCTCAAACGCGTCTGCTCGCTCGGGAACCAGTGGCTGTCATTGGCATTGACGATGTAGTCATCGCGCAGCACATAGGGCCGCTGATTGCTGGGCACGGCGCCGGTCCATTGACAGCTGGACTTGCTGCCGTCCATCAACACCAGGCCGCGCGTGGCCAGCAAAAACTGCCCCGTCGGGCTGTTGACGCAACTACCCAGCTGGGCGTCGGTGACATTGGCCGCCACCGAGTAATTGGCGTACAGCGCGCGGCCGTTCTTGTCCGCCGCCATGGTGTTGACCCAGGGCAGGGCGTTGTAGGTGGCCAGCGCACTGCGCAGCGTCTCGGCACTGCTGGCCTTGCCATTCAGCAGGGCTTGATCGAGCAGCTTGTAGTTGGCGTAATTGGCGTCGCGGATCGAGTAAGCGTTGGCGCTGCCCCAGGCAAAGGTGGCGCCGTCATTCAGCATCGGGCCGTAGTCGGTCGCGTACATGGTGCGATCAATGGTCTTGACCGAACCATCGGCCTGCAATGCCTGCACGCTCAGCTTGGTCTGCGTCATCGACTTGGACACGCCGTCGACCAGATAGCGGGTCGCGTCCGTCGGGTCAAGCTTGAGTTGGTGCAAGGTAAAACGGTTGTCGGTCGAGAAGGTATGGGTCCAGGCCACGTCCTTGTTGAAGCCGATCAGGGGCACGACAGCGCCCAAGAGCGTGGCGCCCATCACGTCATATTTGCCCGCCACCGTCAGATGCAGCTGATGCAGGCGTAGCGCGCCCCACCAAGGGAAATGCGGATTGCCCAGCACCATGCCGGCGCCGCTCTGGGTCACGCCCTTGCCCAGGCCATAGCCGTTGGAGCCGATCACATGCTCTTGCAACCAACGGGTGTTCTGAATCAGCGGCGAACTGAGCACCGCCATCTGCGTCGCCTTGGACTTCAGGGCCCGCGCGCTCAAAACCGGTGCGGCACCGGCCGGCTTGACCAGCGGCGGCTGGGCTGCGCCGATCGCGCCAATGAATTGCAGCGAGCTGCCAGCCATCGCCGCCTGGCTGAAGCGGAAGTACGCCTCGTCCTCGCTGAGCGGCTTGACCCAGGCCGCGCCCTTGCAGTCGCTGGGCAGGCCGTTGGCCCCCTTGTCACGCAGGAAGCGGTTGTAGCCGGCCACAAAGCCCGTCACCAGATCGCGTACCTCGGGCCCAGCACCGGCCTTCAGTGCCGCGGCTTGCGCCGGCGTCATCAGGCTTTTGTAGAAAAAATCCGAGGCCAGATTGGGCGTGAAGTCGCCAAACTGACCCAGATAGGTAATGGCCACGCCCTTGGCGTCAACATCCCCAAAGTAGCGCGAGCGCTCACCGCGCAGCGTCAACATTTCTTGCGCAAACAGGCAGATATGGTCGGTGGCGAAGGCATAGCCGTAGCCATAGCCGGCGCCCTTGAAATCGTCGGCCTTGATATGCGGCACGCCATAGCTGGTGTAGCGAATCTCGGCGGTAAAGGTGGGGGTGAGCGGCGTCTCGGGGCGGCTTGGGTCGCTGTCACCACCGCCGCACGCGCTCAGTAGCAGCAAACTGCTCGCCATCAGCGCGCTGAGCGGCGATAAGCGCAAAACCGTTGTCTTCACCTGACGTTTCTTCATACCTGTCTCCTATTTGATATCTCGGTGACTGGGCAGAGCAGTCTAATCACCGCCCAAGCAGCCCGTCCAAATTGACGGTCAGGCTATCATCAAAAGCGATGGCCCCACCAGCGTGGTCAACCCTCAAAAACAACGGAGACTTTATGAAATTCGCCCTTTCCACCCTCAGCGCCGCCCTGCTGGCCAGCGTCTGCGCAGGCAATGCATTTGCCTCCGGCTACCACTTCGGCACGCAGTCGGCCGCCGCCCAAGGCACGGCCAACGCCAATGCCGCCGAGGCCAGCGACGCCTCACTGCTGTTCTACAACCCGGCCGGCATGACGCGGCTGAAGGGTATCAATGCCTCGGGCGTGCTGAACGTCGTCATTCCAGACGGCAAGTACACGGACCAAGGCAGCACCACGCTGTTCAATCTGCCCACCGGCGGCAGCAATGGCGGCAAGTTCGTCAAAACCACCGCCGTGCCGCACGCCTATCTGACCTACCAGCTGAACAAGGACTTGTCGGCCGGCTTTGCGATGTTCGTGCCCTTTGGCTCCAAGAGCGAGTACGAGCCCGATTGGACCGGCCGCTACAACTCGATCGGCACCGAGCTGAAAACCATCGCGTTGAACCCCTCGATCGCCTACAAGCTGACCGACAAGCTGAGCCTCGGCGCCGGCCTCACCGCCCAGTTCATCGAAGGCAAGTTGAGCAAGGGCGCCGACTTCGGCTCCGGCGCGCTGGCCCTGGTGGTGGAGCAGCAAGTGGCGGCCAATGCCCAGCCCGGCGTGCCCACCGAGGTGGTGCGCGCCGCCGTCATGAACAGGCTCGCTGGCTTGATCAAGCAGGTCTCCGGCAACCCGCTCTACTCGGGCGGCGTCAAGGTCGAGGGCGATGACTGGGGCTTCGGCTTCAATCTGGGCCTGATGTACAACTACGACGAGAACACCCGTTTCGGCATCGCCTATCGCTCGTCGATCAAGAACAAGCTCGAGGGCGAGTCCAAATGGAACGTCAAGACCCCCGCCGGCAATCTCGCCACCTTGCTGAACGGCGCCCTGCCCGGCGCCGGCAGCCAAGTTGAAGCACGTCTGATGGCCGCCTACACCGACAGCGCCAGCCTGAAGGTCGATACGCCCGAGTCGCTGTCCTTTTCCTTCTTCAAACAGGAGAACAAACTGGCCGTGATGGGCGATTTGACGCTGACCCGTCATTCGCGCTTCAAAGAACTGCGCATTGACTTCGCCAACAATCTGCCCGATTCGCTGACGCCCGAAGGCTGGATCAACACCTTCCGCGCGTCCTTCGGCGTCAACTATCTGCTCAGCGACACCTTCAAGCTGCGCGGCGGTGTGGCGTTTGATCAATCGCCGGTCAGAGAGCGGACCCGCACGCCGTCCCTGCCTGACAATGACCGCGCCTGGATCTCGACCGGCCTGAACTGGAAGCTCGATAACAAGAGCTCGATGGACTTTGCGCTCAGCTACATCAAGGTCAGGGACAGCCAGGTCAACAGCTACGACAACGGCGGCCAGACCAATGCCGTGGGTTCGGCTGTTTGCAACCCTGCGGGCAACACCTCCAGCTGTGCGACCGTGCGGGGCCGCTACCAGCTGAGCTCGGCCTTGCTGGGTATCCAGTACAACCGCGAGTTCTGATCCGGCCGCAAGCTTGAGCAAAGACCCTTGTCTTTGCTCAGCTGAGGTGCGAGCATCAGCCATCATCACGCTCTCTGGAGAACTCTATGTTCGGAATTGATCTTGGCTGGCTCGCACTGATTGTGGTTTTGCTGCTGGCGGTGGCCGGTGTGATGCGCTGGGATCTGCTGCGGGCCATCGGGCGTGACGCGCTCGACAAGTCCGCCCAGCCCAAGGCCAACGTGCCGGTCTGCAATAAGGCCGAAGCCGAGTTCGGTGGGCCGCCACGTGAGCTGCACCATGCCGAACAGCATCAGCACCCGGCCAAGAGCAAACCCGAAATTCACCGTTCTGGCAAAAGGCACTGAGGCGCTGAGGTCAGAAATCCGTCGAAACAGACGGCGAGGCAAGTTCAGGCAAGATGCCGGCCATTCCTGAACTCTCATCTGCGACAGCCATGGCCAACCGACTTTCTCAAATTGCCACCCGCACCGGTGACGACGGCACCACCGGCCTCGGCGACGGCAGCCGCGTAGCCAAAGATCATTTGCGCGTGCAGGCGATGGGCGACGTCGACGAACTGAACTCCAACCTCGGCGTGCTCTTGGCCGAGCCGCTGCCGGATGATGTACGCGAACTGCTGATCACCATCCAGCACGAGTTGTTCAACCTCGGCGGTGAGCTCTGCATGCCGGGCTACGAGTTGCTGAAGATGGACGCGGTCTTGCGTCTGGATGAGGCTTTGGCCCATTACAACGCCGCCCTGCCCCGCCTAAAGGAATTCATCCTGCCGGCCGGCACCCGCAGCGCAGCGATCTCGCATGTCTGCCGCACCGTGGCGCGCCGCGCCGAGCGCGCGGTCGTCACGCTGGCCGCGCAAGAGGCCATCAACGCCGCACCGCGCCAGTACCTGAACCGTCTGTCTGACTTGTTATTTGTGCTGGCCCGGGTGTTGAACCGCGCCAATCTGGACGGCCTCGGCGGTGACGATGTCTACTGGCATAGCGAGCGGCTGCAGCGCCAGGAGGCTGATTCCTAAATCTTCAATTAGACTGACCGAGACGGTCACATGGCTGTCGTCAGCATCCGCCAGACTCGGCTCTCAACTTCATGGAGATGACTCAAATGGGAATGTTCAGCAATATCCTCAGCAAGCTCGGTTTCGGTGACAAGCCGGCCGCGCCGGTCGTCGAAACAACAGCGGCAGCAGCGCCGGTCGCCGTCGAAGCAGCAGCGCCGGTCGCAATTGCCGTCGTTGACGTCGTCGCCCAACTGAATGATCTGGCGGCGGCGCATGCAGAAAAACTGAACTGGAAGGTCTCCATCGTTGACCTGATGAAGTTGCTGGACCTCGACAGCAGCCTGGCCTCGCGCAAAGAACTGGCCACCGAGCTCGGCTGCCCGGTCGAGAAGATGGGGGACTCCGCCCAGATGAATATGTGGTTGCACAAGACCGTGCTGCAAAAACTGGCCGACAACGGCGGCGACGTGCCGGTAGAACTGCTGAGCTGATTTTTTTACTAGCTCAGTCTGTGAGCTAACTGCCAGACAAACTCCGCGGCAAGGTCAGACGAAAGAGAAGGCTCTCTTTCGAAACTGGCCGGCAACCCCGGAGCACCTCATGGCACAGATCAGCGCAGCGGCAGTAGTTCTTGATGATGATGGCAAAGTTGGGTCGGCGCGCGTGCCGGCCCAGCTAGAACTCGGCATTGAGCCGATAGCCCTTGATGCGCCGCTTGACCCCACGGCTCAGGTGCCGGCCACCCAAAGCATCGGGTTCGCGCTCGGCTGGGACTTTGCACACCACGGCCTGACCCCACCCGCGCTGCAGCTGTACGCCAGCTCACCGATACGCCAGGGCTTTCAAGCCGGCAGTGCCACCTTCGGCCGCCGCACGCTGCGCGCCAATCGATACACACAGCAATGGCTGCTGCTGCGCAGCCATGCCTGGTCACGTGGGCGCAGCTTCGAGGACGTGCAGCTGACGCCCAACTATCTGCAGCAGATCGAGGTCGGCTTTTGCCCCATCACCCGCCAGCCGCTCGACGCCCACCTGGGCAGCCGCGCGCAGGCACAGATCGACCGTGTCCGCAATGATGCGGGCTACGCCGCCGGCAATCTGGCGATGATGAGCAGCGCCGCCAACCTGGCCAAGGCCGGCCATGACTGGTTGACGGCCAGCGAGCTTGCACGCAGCGTCGAAATGACCCAAGCCAACCAGCATCGCTGCGCCGGCCTGGGCACCGCGGAGTGGCAGCGTGTGGCCTTGTTGTGCAGCTATGTGACCGAGCTGCCGCATGAGCAAGCGGCCGCCCTGCCCTTGCTGGTGCTGCCGCCCAACCGACTGCGCATGTTCAACCCAATACAGGCGCTGCAAGCGATGCTGACCCGGCAGCTGGCCACGCCGGGCTGGAGCGCGCGGCTGGCACGTATCGAAGCGCTCTTGCCCAGCGAAGCCTGCAAGGCCGACTTCAATCGCTTTGTACTGGCCTTGGCACCGCGTGTGTTGGCCGTTGCGAACCTGCACCGCGAGCAGGAGATTCGCTGGGCGCTGGAAGACGCCTGGCAGCAGCCGCTGCTGCAAAAACGCTGGACCCGCTTTGCCCTGCATCTGAGCGCCGCCCAGGCCGAAGCGCTGTTGCAGCGCGCGGCCGCCAAACGCCTGGTCAACGCCGTTCATGTGCAGCAGCTGAGCCAGCCGAACGCAACCGAGGGCTGGGCCCTGGAGCGAGGCGGCTTCTGCGACCTCAGCGCTGGCCTGCGGCACTGACTTTGAAGTCAGGCGCCAGACCCCCCTGAACAGGGGGAGCGGCTCGACGTTCGATTCACGTCCCCGTCATGCACCGCAAGCACAGTCCGCCTGCACCACCAAAACAGCAGGGGGGAGGAAATGCCCGAGGTTTGTGATGGGGTGAATGAACAACAAGCAGATTCCTGGTTTCTACTTTTCTTTTGGAGTACTCATGCAAAAAACTCTTCTCGTCTTGGCCCTCGCAGCAGCCGCCATTGCACCCGCACAAGCCGCATTGAAAACCGGCGACCTGGCCTTCACCTCGTTCAATGCCGATGAAGACGGCTGGGCCATGGTGGCTTTCACCGAAATCGCCGCCGGCACCAAGGTCTACTTCAGCGACAACGAGTGGACCGGTAGCGCCTTCAACGGCGGTGAAAGCTATTCCTCATGGTCCTCGGGCGTTTCGGCTATTGCCGCCGGCACGGTGGTTCGTTTCCTCAAGACCGACAGCACTACCCCGGCCGCTTCGATCGGCACTTTCAAGCGTGAATCAGTCAGCGGCAGCACCAACTGGGGCGTCAGCACCAGCGAAGACACCATCTACGCCTACCTGGGCACGTCCACCACGGCCGCCACGACCTTCCTGAGCGCCATCACGACCGGCACCTTCGGCACCTCATCTGCTGGCAGCTTGGCCGGCACCGGCCTGGCCAATGGCGCCGGCGCGATCACGCTTTCATCGGGTTCCGATTACGCCGAATACAACGGCGCACGCGCCGGTTTGGCTCAGTTCAGCGACTACAAGTCCTTGGTCAGCAATGTCGCCAACTGGAACGATGCCGGTACAAGTGCTGTTGCCGCGAACTTTGTGCCCAACACCACCGCCTTCACAGTGGCCGCAGCCGTCCCCGAGCCACAAACCTACGCCATGCTCTTGGCCGGTCTGGCCGCTGTCGGCTTCGTGGCTCGCCGCCGCGCTGCCAAGTAAATAGACCGTTAGCCGCACTACTCACTGCTCTACTCGCTGGTCATGAAGGCCTGCCCGGTCAATACCGGGCAGGCCTTCTTTCATTGCCAACCCAAACTCAACCCAGCCGGGCCAGAAACTCATCCACACCCAGCAGCTCGCAGGCATACCGTTTTCGAATCACCATCGAGCGCAGCTCGGCGCAGTCACTGACCACGCAGTCCAGCGACTTCGCTGATGCTTCGACCAAGGCCAGCGTGGGCGTCACATCGGCGCTATCCCGCTCGGCCACCACCTCCGCATACGGCAAGAAATCGGCCAGCAACTCCTGCTGCTGCGCGGCATCAAGCTGGAAGGCCGGGAAAGCCAGCGCCTTGATCAGGGCCTGCGCCGTCGTCTTGCCTATCAAGACCTGGCACTGCCCGCTTTGCCAAGCCGCGCGCAGCCGCTTCGCCTGACCGTCGCCGAGCAATAAGGCACGCAACACGACGGCGGTGTCCAGCACCACGACAAAAACCGGCCTGCTCAGCGTCATCGCTTGGCCGCCTTGGCAAATACCTTGGTCAGACTGACTTTCAAGTTAGCGGCATCTGTGCTGGGCGCTTGCCGGCGCCGCGTCGCAGGCATTTTTTCACTCAATGGTTTTGCAAGCGATTTTTTGTCCGGCTCGCCCCAAGCAACCGCTGCCTGAATGGTGGCAGCGTCGATTTTCAGCTCGGCCAGTTTGGCCCTGAGCGCGTCGCCACGCTGGATTCGCACCGGCGTCAAGATGATTTGTCCACCCCTGCTCTGCACGTCAAAGTACTGCACCGGTCCGATGGTTTCGGTGATGCTTTTGGGCAGCGTCAGTTGATTTTTGGAAGTTAATTTGGCGAGCAATTTTTTTTCTTCAATTCGGAAAGTAAGGAATCATTACTTTCGCCTTGCCTTGTTTGCAGCAATGCGGAAAGCAATGAAAAATGGCTGAGCAACAAGCCGAAAAAAAAGCCGCGGCACAAAGGCTCACGGCTTATTTTTTTGCCCACCGTCAGCTAACGGCGGCAATGACTGTAAAAAGACTCAGACCAGCGAGCGCTGCAGGCGCAGCTCTTCCAGCCGCGTGCCGGCCACCTCGGTGGTCTTGGCACTGCCCAGCTCGCGCTTGAAGCCGGCCAGATCAAAGAAGCGCAGGGCGCGCTCATTGCGCAAATAGCACCACAGCGTCACCTTGGTGCAGCCTTCTTCTTGCAGGCCGTCGCGGGCGGCGTCCCACAGCGCCAGGCCGACGCCCTTGTCCCAATGGATGGGGTTGGCATACATGGCCCAGATCTCGCCGGTGCTGGACGGTGTGCCCTTGTCGCGCGAACGGTCGAAGCCGACAAAGCCCATCAACTCATTGTCGATATGCGCAACGATCACCTGCGGCTCGCACAGATCAATCGCCTCGCGCCAAAAGGCCTGGCGCTTTTGCACCGACAGCGCGTCCAGCGCGGCATCAGGCAACAGCCCTTTGTAAGCGTCTTGCCAAGCTGCAACATGGATTTCTGCTATGCCTTTGGCATCACGCAGCGTGGCGGGGCGAACCTGAATACTCGACGAATCGGAAGGGGCGCATTTTGCCCGCCAATGCGCGCCGCATCAGCGCTTGACAGCGCGAAATTTTCTTCTGCGCCCTGATCCAGGTGGCTCATCGAGTCCTCATGCGGTCTGCAAAGCCCTGCGTTTGGCAAAGTCTTGCACGCAGCGTTTGAGTGCCGTTTTGGGGGCCTTTTGCAGCTGGGTCAACAGCCCATGCTCGACCCGCAAGCCGGCCTACTCATTGGCGAAGCGCCCGTTTACATCCGCTTGTATGCGCAACAACAAGTGGGCGGTCGTCATCGCATCGGCCAAGGCCCGGTGCGCCCGGCCGGAGTCGGGCAAGCCATGAAATTGCGCCAAGGTGCCCAACCGGCAATTGGGTGCGTCGAGATAGAGCCGGCGTGACAGCAAGACGGTGCAGGCAAAGCCTTCATGAGCCGGGTCGGGCGCGCAGCCTGCATTGGCCATCTCTGCCTGCCAAAAACCCCGGTCAAAGGCCGCATTGTGTGCAACCAGGGGGCAGGACCGGGTGAACACGGCCAAGTCTTGCATCACGCTCGCGGCATTGGGTGCCTGGGCCAGCATCTCGTTGCTGATGCCGGTCAACTCCTGAATGAAGGGCGGCACCCAAGCGCCTGTCTTCATCAGGCTCTGGTAGCTGTCGACGATGACCCCATCGCGCACCAAGACGGCCGCGATCTCGGTGGCGCGCCCACCGCCATTGGGCGACAAACCGGTGGTTTCGAAGTCGATCACCGCAATCGTCTGCGAATCCTGCTGCTTCATTGCCTGGTCGCGACCGGATGCTTGATCGCATTCAACAGCAGCTTGCGCTCCACTGCCGCATTGATGTCGATGCCGGTGTGGTCGGCAATTTGCAGCAGATAGAGCATCACATCGGCAATTTCTTCACCCAGGTGTTGATGCTTGACCGGGTCGGCCTGAATCTGTTGCGACTGCTCGGGCGTCAGCCATTGAAAAATTTCAACCAGTTCGGCCGCCTCGACCACCATCGCCATGGCCAGGTTCTTGGGTGTTTGAAACGGCTGCCAGTTGCGC
>JADMJQ010000014.1:9994-44358 GCA_018780415.1 Roseateles sp.
GGCCACCCACAGCGCGGCGGCGCGGTGGCGGAGGACGAACCGGCAGGCCGGCTCATAGATGCGGAAGAGCGCCTTGCTGACCGGATGCCGTTCCTCTGGATAGTAGGTGCCCACGGCCACGGTGGTGGCCAGTTTGGAGGCGAGGCCCCGGGCTCTCTCCGGGATCCAACGGGCCTTCACGGTGATCGGTTCCATCCGGGTAAACAGAATCCGCATCGCCGGATCCAGGGTCACCGCCAGGATTGCGGCGATCGCCATGGCCAGGTTCTTGGGTGTTTGAAACGGCTGCCAGTTGCGCTCAATGGCGAACTGCCGCAGTCGAAATTGCAGGTCTTCGATGTTCATGGGTGGCAAGTGTGGCATGCCTATTCCGCCTCAGGGGCCGACTGTGCAAATCCGAAAATTGTTCACGCGGCTCTTATTCATATCAATTCAATCTTTTAACTTAGTAGTCTTAGTAGAGCGCCTTCGTTTCTGTGGATAAGGCGTATTTTCTGAGTGCTGGCAAGCACTTAGACAACTTCAAAGTATGTGGGTGGACGGCTCTTGCAGCTGTACTCAAATCGCTAACAACTTTGAAAAGCTCGGCCCGCCTGTGGATAAGGTGGTGGTTGATCTTTATTTATCCACAGCCTTGTTCCTTGACAAGCCGGCCCGGCTCAGCGTCAGCCAATTTCAAGCGATGCCGATGACCTTGTGCATCTGCACCGACAGCCGCCATTGCGGGTGCGCCATGCAGTAAGCGACCGCCTCGCGGGTGTGCTGGGTCTTCAGGATGCTGTCCATCGGTTGCAGGAAGAAATGCTGAAAGTCCAGTTTTTCAAAGCGCTCGGGCCGTGCCAACGGCTGCGGGAACACCAGCTTCAGCTCATGTCCCTGGGTCAGCACCAACTCGGCATCGGCCTTGGGGCTGACGCAGAT
Source organism: Roseateles sp. (assembly GCA_018780415.1). Taxonomy (GTDB): domain Bacteria; phylum Pseudomonadota; class Gammaproteobacteria; order Burkholderiales; family Burkholderiaceae_C; genus Paucibacter_A. The sequence continues at coordinate 10,916 of JADMJQ010000014.1, forward strand.
CCAGTCCAGGCCGGCCGGTGCGGGCTGGGTGCCATTGGTTTCGACCGCAATCTCGAAGCCACGGGCGTGCAGGGCCTCTATCAGGGCCGTGTCCAGCTGCAGCAGCGGCTCACCGCCGGTGCAGACGACATAGGGCTTGCCAGCCACGCCAGCGGGCCATTTGGAGTCAATTGAATTCGCCAAGTCCTCGGCAGTGGCGAATTTGCCGCCGCCCTCACCATCGGTGCCGATGAAGTCGGTATCGCAAAACGTGCAGACCGCTGCCGCGCGGTCTTCTTCCCGGCCGTTCCACAGATTGCAACCGGCAAAGCGGCAAAACACCGAGGCCCGGCCGGCCTGAGCGCCCTCGCCTTGCAAGGTGTAGAACATCTCTTTCACTGCGTAAGTCATGCTGATTCCTTAGACCGGTATCACCGGCCCATTCACATCCGCGCTGACGATGGACCCGCAGCCCCGCGTCTCGTACATATCGACCCGGTCCAGCTGCGGCAGCACCGCGCGGCCCTTGGCCAGCACCCAGGCGGCCAGGCTGGCGGTATCGCCGTCTGGCAGATCGGCAATCTCGAACAAGGGCCGGTGGTCAATGGCCTTGAAGATTGGGTCGAACTGGGTCTTGACGTCACCGAAGTCGACCGTCCAGCCCATCAGCTGATCGAGTTCGGCGCTCAGATGCAGGCGCAAGGTGTAGGTGTGGCCGTGGATGCCGCGCAGCGGATGTTCGGCCGGCGCGCGCTTGAGCTGGATCGCGCTGTCCAGCGTCAGCTCTTTCCAGATGCGGTAGTTCTGACCGTCAAAGTTGGCGCCGCAGGAGCCGGTTTCGTAGACGGTCAGCCATGACAGCTCGGGCAGTTGAGGCTTCATGCGCGCCCACAACCAGGCCGAGATCACCTCGCTAGTTGGGTTGCTCAAACCGTCGATCTCGTTCAGGCATTGGTAGTTGAGCAGCATATGAAACGGCGCCCAGACTTCGTCCAGATGGTCGTAGTCGATGCTCAGATCGCGTTCGCCCAGGTCCTGGTTGGCATGGACGATGACCTCGAAACCATGGCCATGCATGCGGCCGCATTTATGCCCGACCGGCACATTCGGCAGCTTATGCGCCGCTTGAAAGCGATAGCGTCGCCAGACATGGGCGATGCAGTCGGCGTCCAAGTCGACCCCCGAATGCTGGGTGCTATGAATGCCGACCTGCTGAATACCGGGCACGCCGAACTCGGTCTCCAAGCGCTGCTTGATCCAGCGCGCGATGTTCTCGTCGGTTGGTTCGGCGATCGAGTGGTTCAGCAAAGCATGGTCGAGTGGCGCAGCGCAAGCCTCCAGGCGACGCCGCAGCTCCTCGACCTCGGCGCCGGGGAACGGCGCCCAGCCGGCCGGCAGATGGGCCCGGATGGTGGCGAAATAGCTATGGCCATGCAGGCCGCGGCTGCGGTGGCCCTCGGGCAGGGCCGAGATCTGGCAGGCAGATTCGAAACTGCAGGAGGCGGAATAGATGGTTTGAGTGCGCAAAACTTATGCCCTGTATTTAGCACTTGATTGTAATTTTTATACTTGGTAGTCGTAGTAGTGCGCACCTCTTGCTGTGGGTAAGTTGTTTTTCTTGTTTAGCTTCAAGCACTTAGCCAGCGTCAAACGATGTGGACGGTTGGCCCTGAAGGCCGGCGTGACCGTATAACAACTTTGCCCATAGCGGCCAGCCTGTGGATAAGCGCTCGCTTGTGCAAAATCTATCCACAGCTTTTTCAACAGCGATGTTTGAGTGATAAATGGCTGCGTTGGTAGTGCAATAAGCGGCCGTTATAGGCCGCCACGCCGGCGCCGGCGATGGACTTGATGCTGTGGTTGGTCAGCGCATAGCCCATGCTTTCCATCCGCTTGCTGAAGGCTGCGCGGTTGCCTCTGTTGGGGTCGACGATCAGCACCTCGCTGGCCGGCATCGCGTGTTTGGCGATGAAGTCGGCCAACGCGCCGGCCTCATCGCGCTCGTACAGCACATCGCTGCCTATGATCAGATCGAAGCGCCCCTGCACCAGGGGTACGCGCAAGCTGGGCGCTTGGCCGGGGATCAGCTCCGCCCAGTTGCCGTGGCAATAGCGCAGCGGCGGCAGGTCATTCAAGCGCAGGTTCTCCAGCATGAAGCTGGCGGCCAGCGGATGGCAGTCGCTGGCCGTCACCAGGCTGCCGCGCCTATGGCTGACCAGGCTGGCCAGTCCGAGGCCACAGCCAATTTCCAGGATGCTCTCGCCGCTGACCATGGGCCGCTTGGCCATCGCTTCGGCCAGATGCAAGCCGGACGGCCACAACATGCCGAACAAGGGCCAGGCTGCCGACGAGATGCCGAGCGCTTCGGCCTCACCGAGCGGGTCGGCGAATTGTTGTTTATCGAGCAGCGAGCGAATCGTCAGCGTGGCGACGCCTTCGATGCTGATGCATTCCTGCTTGAACAGAAAACCGGGCATGTCGATTCCCCTCACGGGTCGCCGAGCGCTGCTTGAGCGAGCGCTCGGTCATTCAATCGGCGCAATGCGGCACGGGGATGGTCGGGTCATGCGCTGGTTGGCAATGACTGGATGCAGGCACGGAGGCAAGACGGGCAGGGCTCAGTGTAGGCCCTGCCTTCGATTGCCTGATCTAGCGACGGCCGCCGCGCGACTGCCAGAGCGGCTTCTTGCCTTTGAGGTGCCGCTCGATGCCGTCGTTGAGGCGGCTGCGCAGGTCGACCACATCCTTGACCTGGCCGTAGACGCCGGGGAAGCGCAGGTCCAACCACAGCCACAGCGTGCAGGCTCGCAGCGCCTGCTCCATGCGGTCAAGCCGGCTGTGTTCGTCCACTTCCTGCAGGAACCAGGGTGAGCCGGCCACGCCCCTGATCGCATGAGAGTGTGTCCATTCGAGGAATTGCTGCACTTGCGCGTCGGTGCGGGTGTCGACCGGCGCCTGCGCATAGATGAAGCGCTGCTTCAGGCCCAAGGAGCCGGCGCTGCGGTCCAGCTCATCGGCCAGCTCCAGCATCTGCTCGAGCTCGGCCACCTCGAAATGCGCGTCGTCCAGGCGCAGCTGATCCATAAAGACGGTCAGCACCGCATGCAGCTTGTTGATGCCGAGTCGGGTGGAGATGGTATTCACATGCCACCAGTTCGGCGCTACCGCGGCCTTGAACTCGCGCGGCGCGCGCGGTGTCTTTGGCAGCAATTCTTTGAGCGTGCGGGCGGCCTTCACTTCGGCCTCACGCAGCACGCCGACAAAACCTTCGTCATGCATGCCATAACGCCCAGCCCGGCCGGCAATCTGATGCACTTCGGAGACGGTCAGGTCGCGGTCGCCCTGGCCGTCGAACTTGCTCATGGTGCTGAACAGCACACGCCGGATTGGCAGGTTCAGGCCCATGCCGATCGCATCAGTGGCGACCAGGATATGGCTGGCTCCTTGAGCGAAACGCTCGGCCTCACGCCGCCGCACCTCGGGCGGCAGCGCGCCGTAGATGACCGAGACCGGGTGGCCCTCGGCGGCGATCTGGTCGCGCAACATCAAGACCTCGCGGCGGCTGAACGCGACCACCGCATCGCCCTTTTTCAGCGCCGCGATAGCCACCGGCGCCGGCAGCAATTGCACCTCCTGCTTGCGCTCGAATTCGCGCACCGTGCAGCGTTCGCCGCACAGGCCCAACAGGTTCTCGATCGCCGGCACCGCATAGGCCGAGCAAATGATGATCAGCTCGTTGGCCGGCACCGCCACGATGGCCTGCGTCCAGGCCCAGCCGCGGTAGAGATCGAACAGCATCTGCGCTTCGTCGATCACCGCCACGTCGATGGGCCTTGTCGTGTTGACCATCTCGATGGTGCTGGACACCACGCGCGAGCCTTCGGCCGGCACATTCTCTTCGCCGGTCAGCAAGGAGCAGGGCACGCCGCGGCCGACCAGGCGGTCGCGGCCCTCCAGCGCCAGCAGACGTAGCGGCGCCAGATAAGCGCCGTCATGGGCCTGCGTCAGGCGCTCAAACGCCGCATGGGTCTTGCCGCTGTTCGGTGGGCCCACATAGAGGGTGACGGTGCGCTGCAGGCGGCGGGCGGCATCGAAGGTGTCGGGGTAGCCTTGAAAAGCCAGCTCGCTGTTCAGGCCGGCCAGGGTGTTGAGCTCGGCGACGCGGTTCTCCCAGCGGTCTTGCGCGCGGGTGCAGCCGGCCTTCAGCTCCTTGATGCCTTGCGGCGTCGCGCATTCGGCTTGCAGGCGCGGCAGCAGCGAATCCATATGCTCGGCATGGCCCGAGGCGCTGCGCGCCAGCAAGCTCTCGAGATGGGCCAGCAACTCGGCGGCATGCTCGAACGGCGGCTGCGGGCCGAGGGCGGCTTGCAGCGCGGCTTGGTCACCGTTGCGGAAGAAGTCCCACACCGGGCCGGCCTCGGCGCTCACCTTGTAGGCCACCGGCACTTGCCAGCCCGCATGGGAAAGCTTCAATGCCTGGCTGCACAGGCGGTACCAGCTAAGGCCGCTGCGGGTCAGGCCGGCGGCCTCCAGCTGGGCAGCACGTTGCTGCATCAGCGCGCGCACGCCGGGCGCGCTGCCTACAACATCAAGATGAGCCAGCGCAACGCCGATCAACTCCGGCGCGATCCAACGGCTGGGCCGGGCGCCGGCGACGGCTTTTTGCAACAGGATCAAACCTTGCTGGTCCAGTTGCTCTTCCTGGCCCTTGTCATCGCCGAAGTCCGCCGGTGTGCTGACCTGCGGCAGCTGATAGGCGGCTTGGCGTATGCGCAGCAGTTGTTCGGGGCTGAACTCTGGCGGAAGGCGGCTGAGGTGGCGGGCGACCGGCAGGGCGGGGCGTGCGGCGGGAGGGCTGTTTGGCTTGGTATTTTCAATCACCCCAGGAGTTGACCACAGCTTGAGCCCAGGGCAGCGCAGCAGCAATTAGGGATGTGAGCCTTGCGCCGATTTGCCGACACTCTTGCGCGGCCTGCGCCATTCCGGCCCGGCCGTCAGGACTGCACGTCACCGAGGTCTAAATCATGCCCACTCAATACCCAGGTCATATCGTCAAAGTCGGCGAGACCGATGTTGCCGTCGTCAAGGCACTCAAAGCGCGCCTGAATGCCGATTTGGGCATCGGCGGCGACCCTAGCTTGCGCTTGGACGAAACCGACGGCAACTTCGGCCCCAAGATGCGCCAGGTGGTCAAGCTGTTCCAGGCCCGCAATGTCGACCCCAAAGGCCGGCCCTTGAAGCAAGACGGCGAGGTTGGTGCCATCACCTGGGCCGTTCTGTTCGGCCAGCAGGCGGTACAGAATTTGGCGCTGGCGATCGACCCCTTGTTGGCCGAAGTGATCAAAGTGGCGCAGACCGAGGAGGCCAAGAAGGTGCGCGAGCAACCGCGCAACTCCAACGGCGGGCCCGCGGTGGACGCCTACTTAGCCAGTGTGGGCTTGGGCACCGGCTATTCCTGGTGCTGCGCCTTCACCTACTGGTGCTTCGAGAAAGCCGCTTCGAATTTGGGGCGCCGCAACCCCATGGTGAAAACCGGCGGCTGCCTGAAGCATTGGCAAGCCGCCCCCGGCCAAGGTGCCAAGTTGCTGGCTGCCGGCGCCGTGATGGCCGACCCCGGACTGTTGCGGCCCGGCATGTTGTTCATCATGGATCACGGCAAAGGCCTGGGTCACACCGGCCTGATCGAAGCGCTGGCTGGCGGCCTGCTGACCACGATCGAAGGCAATACCGACGGCAGCGGCACCCGCGAGGGCGGCGGCGTCTACCGTCTGACCCGCAAGGTCGGCGAGATCAACAAAGGCTATATCGACTACGCCGGCGTGCGCTGAACCCCAGCGCTGGCCCCTTAAATGGGGTCAGGTTCATTTAATTTCGACCAGTTGACGCCGTCCCGGCGCCGAAAAATGAACCTGACCCCATTAAAAAGAGGTCCGACTAGGAGCCATCGCCGACGCCCAACTCGCGTGCGCGCACCACGGCTTCGGTGCGGTTGCGCGCTTGCAGCGCCCGCAGGATGGCGGCGATGTGGATCTTCACCGTGCCATCGGTCAGGCCCAGCTCGCGCGCGATGAGCTTGTTCGGCAGGCCGCGCAGCAGGCCTTGCAGCACATCCAGCTGGCGCGGCGTCAGGCCCGCCGTGTCGGCCTTGGCAGGCGGTAGCCCATCCTGAAAATCGGCCAGCGCGCCGGCGGGCACGTAGATGCCGCCCGCCTGCACCAACCGGATCGCCTGCAGCAGCAGCTCGGGCGCGGCCGATTTGGGGAAGAAGCCGCGCGCGCCGACCGCGAGCACGGCCCGAATGGTGGGCGCATCTTCCTGCCCCGACGCCACAATCATGGCCATGGCTGGAAAGTTGCTGCGCAGCCAGCGCAGGCCGGTCAGCCCGATCATGCCCGGCATATTCAGGTCGATCAGCGCGAGCACCGGCGAGATAGCGGCGCATTGCGCCTGCACACCGGCAAAGTCCTGCGCCTCATGCACGATGGCCAGCGCCTCGGCCCGCAGCATGGTGCGGCACAGCGCGTCGCGCACCAGCGGGTGATCGTCGGCAACCAGGACATTCATTGCGACTCCTCAGGCCTTGAGGCCGGCGGCATCCACCAACCAGCTGCGCAGACGGGCCGGACGTACCGGTTTGCTCATGCAGGCGAAGCCGCTGGCTTTCATCTGCGCCAATTGCTCGGGGCTGGACTCGCCCGACACCAGCAAGGCCGGCACCGCTTTGCTGCAGTCTGTACGCAGCGTGTTGATGGCCTCGACGCCGGTTTGGCCGCCGCGCAGGCGGTAGTCGGCCACGATAGCTTGGAGTGGCGATGTTACGCCCTCTAACTGGCGCATTACTTCTGCGGCGTCGGCACCGGCCAGCACCCGGCAGCCCCAGCGTTCCAGCAGCAGCTGCATGCCCTGGCGCACGTCCGGGTCGTCATCGATGACGGCCACCACGCGCCCGGTGAGCTCGTCCTGGCGGCCGTCGCTGAGCTGCCGCGGCAGCGGCTCGGTGGTGCAAGGCAGCTCCAGCAGAAAGCGACTGCCGCGGCCGGGCCGTGAAAACAGCGCCAGCCGGTGGCCCAGCAGCTGCGCCAAGCGGCGCACGATGGACAGGCCCAAGCCGAGCCCGGCGAGGCGGTCGCGCTCGGGATTGCCGACCTGGTAGAACTCCTCAAAGACACGCTCCTGGTCGACCCGATGGATACCGGGGCCGCTGTCCCAGACTTCGATCAGCCAATAGCACGACGATGCCGCGCCGCCCAAACCCCGCAAACTCCGCAAACGGCAACTCAGCAGCACGCCGCCACTGCGCGTGTACTTGACCGCGTTGCCGAGCAGATTGCGAACAATTTGCTCGACCAGCACCGGGTCGCTGAAGGCGTGCAGGCCTGGCGGTGCGGGTGCCATGCGTACCGACAGCCGCAGCCCGCGTTCGGCGGCCGGCGCCGCGAACTCCTCGGCCAGCCGGTGCAGCAGCGGCGCCGGCGCAAAAGCCCGCAAGCGCGGCGTGACCGCGCCGGCGTCCATGCGCGAGATATCGAGCAGCGCGTTGAACAAGGTGTCCAAGGAGCCCAGCGAGGCCTTCATGCGCTGAACCAGCTCCAGCTGCGCAGGGTTCAGTTCGGCATCGACCAGGGTGGCCATGTACAGACCCAGCGCGTGCACCGGCTGGCGCAGGTCGTGGCTGGCGGCGGCGAGGAAGCTGGTCTTGGCCCGGTTGGCCTGCTCGGCGACCTCCTTGGCGGCACGCATCGCCTCGACGGCACCCACGAGCTCCGTGCTCTTGGCGCTGACGCGCTGTTCGAGATCGCGGTTCAGCAGTTCCACCGCCCGGCTGGCGGCGACGAAGCGGTCAATCAACATCCAGGCGACCAACATCGCGAAGAACAGACCCGCGTAAGGCACCAGGTAGACCGGGTTGTTGTCTTCGCCGAGTTGGTGCACGGCCCTATCCCGCGCGCCAAACGCGACCGACAAGCCGGCCGTCAGCAACAGCAATGCGCCGTTTACGTTGCGTTGTGTCCAGGCATAGCGCACCACGGCGGCCAACCCGACCGCGGCCACGCCGACCAGGCCCAGCAGCCACACCGCATGCGCTTGTGCGAGCGCATCGCCGGCCTCGGCCGTGTACAGCAGGGGCGCAGCAGCCAGCACCAACGCGGCCAACAGCAGCTCAAAGCGGCGCCAGCGCCAGCCGGCAAAGCGTAGGCAAAAGGTCACCAGCATGGTGACGAAGAAGGTGTACAGCGTCGTCCACCAGACGATGTTGTGCACCTCCGGCAAGGGCGGCGATGGCAGCAGCGACCAGGCGTTGTGCAGAGCCAACCCCATCGCCCCGAGGCCGAAATAGCCATACAGCGCATCGTGCCGCCGCGCCCACAGCAGCAGCACGCACAGGGCCAGGCTGGCGATCACCGCCGCCACGAAGGCCGGCCCGATCACCATCGCCAGCACGCGCATGTTGTAGCGCGGCAGCAGCGCCGCGCGCGGGCCTAGGGTGATGGGCGACAGACTCAGCAGCGTGCGGCCGGCTGCATCCACCTCCAAGAGGTTGTCACCCTGGCGCACGAATTCGATCGGAATGTCGATCAGGCGGATGCGGGCGATGCTGCGCGGCAGCGGGGCGAGCGGATCGGCCAGACTGTCGTCCAGCAAATGTCCGTTGAAATGGATGCGCGCGTGGGCCTTCAGGCCGGGCACAAAAAGCGCCAGACGCTGCGGCGCCGCCGCCAGCTTGACCGTCAGCCGGTAATGGGCGCGCAGCGGTGCTTGCGCATCGGCATCTGCACCTGCACCTGCACCTGCACCTGCACCAGGCAGCGCGTACAAGCTGTCCGGTAGCTGCACGCGGCTGAGCACGCCGCCACTTGCGCGCTCGGCCTGGCGCAGCTCGGTGACCGTGGGTGGTGCGTCCGCGTCCGCATTCGCCAGCTGCATGGCCAGCACAAGCGCGACCCCACCAAGACGGCGTGACCACAGGCTGAAGGCGCGTATCGCAACACACATGGGCGCGATTCCACTGCAAGGCGCCGGGCTTGGCAAGCGCGTCATACGCTGCTTAGATGCATCAACATGCCGGCGCCCGCCAGCAGCGTGACCAGGCCGAAGCCGCAGCGCAGCTGTGCCACCGGCAGCCGGTGCGACAGCGCCACGCCACAGGGCGCGCCCAGCACCGCGCCGACGCCAATGCCGGCGGCCAGCAGCCATTGCGTGGGCCCCGCCTGGGGAGACAGCAGCAGCGCCGGCAGTGACAAGGACAGCAGGCCGCTGGCGCTGACCAGCAGGTTCAGCACGGTGCTATTGGCCACGGCGTATTTCATCTGCAGGCCGCGCCGCAACAGGCAGGGCACGACGATCAGCGCGCTGCCCAGCCCGGCGCTCGACCCCAGGCCGCCGACCAACAAGGCCAGCGGCGCGCCGGGCATCAGCGCCGCACCCAGCGGCAGCGCCGGCCCAACCACCCGCGCCGCGGGCAACAGCATGCGCAGCCCGCACCAACTGGCATAGGCGATGAACACCAGGGACAGCGCCTTGCCCTGCAACTGCGTCGCCAGCAGCGCACCGGCCGCGCTGCCGACCAGGGTTGCCGGGGCCATGCGGGTGGCCCAGGGCCAGTCGATCGCGCCGCGCCGGTGCTGCGCCCAGGTGGCGCTCAAGGTCGTCGGCAGCATGGCCGCCAAGGCGGTGGCCACCGCCGCCTCGGGCAGCGCCGCGCCGGCAATCCCCAGCGCCGGCAGGCAGGCATACAGCAAGGGCATCACCACCAAGCCGCCGCCTATGCCCAGCAAACCTGCCAGCAGGCCCGACGTGAGGCCGCCGGCGATACAGAGCAGCACAGTGAGTTCGGTATCCATTCGGCGCTTTCGAAGTGCATGGCCTTGAGCGGGCTTGACTCTCCGACTGTAGAAAGCGCAGTCCCCGCCGTCATCGCTCCGAAGGCAGGGGCGGTGCGGCCGGATGGCCGATGCCAAATGGCAGTGGTGGTGCTTGCCGAATGGCAGGCGCGCGCCGACAGGCGCCCACCTAAAGTTCATTTACCGAATCAGCGGGCAGTCAATCAACCGAACCAGCGCCGCTGATAACTTGCAGCGTCCCGCCCGCAAGCCTGACTTGGATGACCCAGATTCATGGAGATTTTCAGATGCCAGCTATCCCACGTTCTCGCCGTCTTGCGCCCTTGCTCTTAATCAGCCTCTGCGGCGTTGTACACGCAGCTGCCGCCGCGTCCATCGCCATACCCAGGCACCTGATCGACAGCCAGGGCGCAAACCGCCCCTTGGGTTGGGTCACCGTGATCGAATCCAACTTCGGTCTGGTTTTCAGCCCCGACCTAGCCGGCCTGCCGCCGGGCTTCCACGGTTTTCACGTCCACGAGAACCCAAGCTGCGCGCCCGGCGTGCGCGATGGCCAGACGGTGGCGGGGCTGGCGGCCGGCGGCCACTTCGACCCGCTGGGCACTGAGCGCCATGGCACGCCCTGGGGCACCGGCCACCTGGGCGACCTGCCTGCCCTGGTGGTTGACGCCTCGGGCCACGCCAATTACCCGGTGCTGGCGCCCCGGCTCAAGCTGGCCGACTTGCGCGCGCGTTCGCTGATGGTCCACATCAACGGCGACAACCACGCCGACCACCCCATGCCGCTGGGCGGCGGCGGTGGCCGCCTGGCCTGTGGGGTGACGCCGGGCGCCGCTGAACCTTGAGGTAGCCGGAGCGCTCATGCCCCGGTGTCTGTTCCACCCTTCACTCAACGGAGTTCATATGACTACAACCGCATGGATACACGGCGCGCTGGCGCTGGCCACTTCGACGCTGCTCTCGACCGCCCAGGCCAACAATCTCTTGAGCAACGGCAGCTTTGAGGCCACCTTGGGCCCCGCAAACGGCGGCGGCCCGGGCTATTTGTCGTTCAACGCGCCGAGCCAAAGCATCCCCGCTTGGCTGCTGACATCTGGCAGCATCGAGGTGTTCACGGACTTTCTCGGGTCTGGCACTCAATTGATCGACATGACAGGCGTGCACAGCGCGGCCGGCGGCGCCGGGCCGGGCAGCTTGCAGCAGAGCTTCGCCACCACCGTCGGCGCGACCTACAACGTGTCGTTCATGATGGGCGGCGGCAACGCCCCTGTCATCAAGACCATGGAGGTGGCCGTCAGCGGGCCGGTATCGACCGCATACAGCCAGATCTTCTCGCTGGACTCAAGCCAACTGCCAACCCCTGGGACCTTGACCCAGCAGCAGTTCAGCTTCATTGCCAACGATGCAACGTCGACGCTGCGCTTCACCAGCCTGGTCAACGACAGCTGGGATGGGCCGCTGCTGGACGCCGTCGTCGTCAGCGCCGCCGCCGTGCCGGAACCCGCGAACTGGGCGCTGTTGCTGGCCGGCCTCGGCGTGCTGAGCTGGCTGCGCCGGCGCAATCAAGCACCCAGCAGTTGAGTGGGCCCCATCTGCCTGACGCTGTTCCAGGGCTTGGGGTTGTGGATGCAGGTCGGGCCGCTGGAGGCACTGTGGGCCGGCTTGACCTATGGCCGGACGCCCGCCCACTACACTGCCCCCACTTAGGGCATGCAGCGTACGCGGGGAGTTATTTTTGAGCTTGAAGCCAGCAGCAGAAGGTGTAGCGGCGCCAGCGTCCAAGCCCATGGGCCGGGTGGCGCGCTTGATCCAGTTCGAGGCGGTGCGTATCGCCGAGCAGACGCAACAGCAACAGCCGCTCGACGATGTGCAGGCGCTGCGCCAGGCCTATGCGGCTTGTGACAGCGACAGTGAGCGCCTGCTTGAGCGGGCCGCCCGACTGGCGCCCCAACTCGGCCTCGACCAACAATTTGCCCAGGGGCGCGAACGGCTGATCGCGGTCAGCGTCATGGCGGCCCTCTTGGTGGCCCTGCTGTCCTACGGCCTGGTCAGTAGCGTGGTCGGCGACGACCGGCGCATCAACGCGATGGCCGCCTTGCTGGCGGTGCTGGGCCCGCATCTGCTGAGTCTGCTGCTCTGGCTGGCGGCCCTGCTGTTTGGCGGCAAGGGCGGCGGCCTGGTCCAGGGGCTGCTGAGTTTGAGCACACGCGTGCCCGGCCTGGGTGGCCCGGCCAGCCGCCTGCTCTTGCAGGCGACCTTGCAGGTGCTGGGCCGCTCTGCGGGCTTGAGCGCCTGGTTGTTCGGCCTGATCAGCCATCTGATCTGGACGCTGGCCTTTGTGTTCAGCCTGGCCGGCCTGCTGCTGGCCTTCTCGTTTCTGTCTTACCAGCTGACCTGGGAAACCACCATCCTGGACGGCCAGACCTTTGCCCGCTTTGCCGAATGGGCGGGCCGGTTGCCGGCCTGGTTCGGCTTTGCCACGCCGGCGGTCGACCATTTGCTCGACGGCCAGGGCGACCACCGCGGCTGGGCGATCTGGCTGCTGGGCTGCACCCTGGTCTATGGCCTGGGGCTGCGTCTGCTTTTGGCGTTACTGAGTGGCCTGCAGACCTGGCGCTTGCTGGCTAGGCTTGAACTGCCAGACGGCAGCGACCCCTATGTGCGACGCCTGCTGGAGCGTTTTGCCGCGCTGCAGCCGGCGCAGTTGATGGATGCCGAGCGGCCTACTGTCGCAGCCAGGTCGCCGACCGGCGCGTTAGTTAATGATCACCAAACCGGCCTGGCGGTGGTCGCTTTCGAGCTACCAGACCCGCTTCCCTGGCCACCGAGCTTGCCACTAACTGCGTGCACCGACGGCAGCGTGGCGTCCAAGCGCGAGTTGCTGGCGCGCCTGCAGCAGCAAGCACCCGCCCACCTGCTGGTGGTCTGCAATGCCGGCGCCAGCCCCGACCGCTCCACCGAGCGTTTTTTGCATGCGGCGGCCGCCTGCGCCGGTCGGACGGCGGTCTTGCTCTTGGCGGCGGACGGCCATGCGGCCTCGGCGCAGCGCTGGCGCGATTGGTTAAATGAAATTCAAGTCCAAACGGTGTTTGACCAAGTGGACGAGGCCTTGAGCTGGGCGCAACGATGAGCAAAGCCCCGCCCATCACCCTGGCCCTGGTCGGCCACACCAATGCCGGCAAGACCTCGCTGCTGCGCACCTTGACGCGCCGTGCCGACTTCGGCGCGGTCTCGAACCGACCCGGCACGACCCGCCATGTCGAGGCGCTGGCGCTGCGCATTGATGGCCGTGACGCCCTGCGTTTTCTGGACACACCGGGCCTGGAGGACGCGCCCGCCTTGCTCGACTACATCCAGCAGATGGATGCCGGCCTGAGCCGCGAGCAGCGTCTGCAGGCCTTTTTGCGCGGGCCGGCGGCGCAGGCCGAGTTCGAACAGGAGGCCAAGGTGCTGCGCTGCCTGCTGGACGCCGACGCCGCCCTGCTGGTGATCGATGCGCGTGAAAGCCCGCTGCCCAAGTTCGCCAGCGAGATCGAGGTCTTGATGCTCTGCGCCCGGCCGCTGATGCCGGTCTTGAACTTTGTCACTCACGCCGAGTCGCAGGAGCCGGCCTGGCGCCGCCTGCTGGCCGACCATGGGCTGCATGCCTTGGTGCGCTTCGACGCGGTGGCGCCATTTGTCGGCGCCGAGCAGCATTTGTATGCCGACCTCGGCACGCTCTTGCCCGAGCGGCGCGCGGCCTTGCTGGCGGTCGGTGAGCATCTGCAGCGCGAGGCTCAATCACGTCGTACCGCCAGCCTGCGCCTGATCGCCGACCTGGTGTTGAATCTGGCCGCCCTGCGCGTGCCGATCCGCAAGGCCAGCCTGGCTGATCCGGCGCAGCGCGCGGCGCATATCCAGGCCTTTCAGGCCCAGGTGGCCGAGCGCAGCCGCCTGGGCGTGGACCAGCTGCTGGGCCTGCATGGCTTCGCGGTCGGCAGCGCCGAGGCGGCCGAGCTAAGCGGTCTGAGCGGCCGCTGGGCCTCCGAGCTGTTCAACCCCGAGCTGCTGAAGGCGGCCGGCAAGCGCCTGGGTGCGGGCGCGGCCATCGGTGCGGCGCTGGGTTTGGGGTTGGACGTGGCGCTGGCCGGCCTGTCCTTGGGCGCGGCCGCCAGTGTCGGCGCGGCGCTGGGCGGCGTGGCCTCGCAGGGCTTCGGTGCCATGGGTCGCAGCTTAAGTAACAAGCTACGCGGTGTGGCCGAGCTGAGCTTGGAGGACCCCGTCTTGTTGCTGCTGGTGGCGCAACAGCTGAGTCTCTTGCGGGCCCTGGAGCGGCGCGGTCATGCGGCGCTGGAGGTCCTGAAAGCCAGCACCGATTTGGCCCTGAGCGAGGCGCTGACGGTCAAGTTACTGGCCGCTTTTGGCGCGGTGTGCGCCGATCCCGCTAACCGGGACCGTCATGCCGCCGCCGTGGCGCAGGCGCTGGCCGAGCAGGCTTGAGCGAGTTGTTAGCGGTCTACTAGCGGTCTGCCGCTCGGTCGCCCAACTGGCGCTGCATCAGCGCGAAGAAGCGGTCATAGAAGGCGCCGGCCGGTATCGTTTCCGAGGCCACCTTGACCAGCGAGTCGTCCGAGGACGACAAGGGCAGCGAGATCGAGCCGATCGCGCTGACGCCGATGCTGGTGGCATTGGGGCTTTTCTTCAGCGAGTAACGGTCTTGTTGGGCGGACACAAAGGCGGTCGTCAGTAAATCGCCCTGCCCGTCCGGCACGCACACCACATTGAAGCTGATTTCCACATGCACCTCGCCCTCGGGCTGAAACTGCTTGCGCCCGGTGACCCTGCCCTTGGGTGTGTCGGTGATCAGATAGCCTTGGCTCAGCAGCGCCCGGCGTGCCGCCTCGCAGGTCTCGTCCACCCGGCCGTCAAACAGGCGTGAGAAGGTCTCGTCGGCATGAAAGTTCTCGTTCAAATAGACCTGTGACTTGGGCGGCTTGGCGTCTTTGCCCGTGAACGGCGCGCCGATGCCGCAGCCCGCCAGCAGGCAGGCGCACGCGGCACAGGCGGCGCCGGCGAGAGCGCGTAGGGAAGAAATTCCAGTCATCACGAAGAAGTAGCCATTGAGTGCTCATTATCCCGGCTGCGCGACCCAGGCCGCTGGGCTAGTATCTGCGCCTTTCGGTTCAATGCCTGCCACCATGACTCATCCTCATCAACAAGCCCGCCGCGCCGCCAAGGCCGGTGTGGCCACCCTGCTTCTATTGGCGCTGGGCCTGCCGGCGCAAATGCTGCAAGCAGCGCCGGCAGCGCAAGTGCAGCCGCAGCGCGCACAAGACCAGGCGCAGGCATCGAGCTTCGATGCGGAGCTGGTCGCCTTCTTGACGGCCTACTGGGCCAATTTTCCGGACGCTGCCGTGGCGGCGGGCCGTTATGCCGAGGCGGCACGCTTGCCGGCGCCGACCGAGGCGCGGCGCCTGCAGCAAATCGCCTTCGCCGAAAAATGGTTGCCGCGTCTGGCCCGCTTGGGCCAAAGCAGCGGCCTGACGTCCGCACAGGCCGGTGACCTGCTCTTGCTGGACAACCATCTGCAAGCGCTGCGCTGGAGCCTGAGCGAGCTGCGCAGCGACCGCTGGGACGCGAGCGAATACAACGTCGCCGATGCCTTCGCTCAATTGCTCAACAAGACGGATTTCGCGCCACTGCCGCAGCGCCTGAAGCTGATCGATCAACGCCTGCGCCAGGTGCCGGCCTACTACAAGGCAGCGCTGGCCCAGCTGCACGAGCCCAGCCCGCTGCATCTGAAGCTGGCGATTGCACAGAACAGCGGCGCGCTGAGTTTGTTCCGCGAGGACATTCCGGCGGCGATCAAGGCCGCCGGCTTGAAGCCCGCCGAGGCCGCCGCGATCAAGGCGCATAACGACCAGGCGCTGCGGGCTCTGGAGAGCTTTATCGCCGGCCTGGAAAAAATCGCCAAGCAGCAGCAATTGGATGGCAGTGGCCGCTCGTTCCGCCTCGGCAAGGCTTTGTTCGAGCAGAAGTTTGCCTATGAAATCCAGGCCAGCGTCGACGCGCCGACCTTGTTCCAGCGCGCCCTGGCCGAGAAGGAGGCCTTGTTGCAAAAGATGAGCGCCTATGCCGACCAGCTCTGGCCGCAGCTGTTTGCCGCCGAGACGCCGCCGGCCGACCGGCTGGACAAGATTGCCCGCGTGAATGCCAAGCTGTCCGAGCGGCATAGCGCGCCCGAGCGCTTTGTCGAGGACATCAAGGCGCAGATTCCGGCGCTGGAGAAATGGGTGGTCGAGCATGATCTGCTGACCTTGGACCCCAGCCGGCCCCTGGTGGTGCGCGAGACGCCCAGCTATATGCGCGGCGTGGCGGGGGCCTCGATCAGCGCCCCCGGGCTGATGGACCCCAAGGGCGTGACCTATTACAACGTTGACCCGCTGGATAAATACACGCCCGAGCAGGCCGAGTCGTTTTTGCGCGAGTACAACCATTGGGTACTGCAGGTGCTGAACATCCATGAGGCCATTCCCGGCCACTATGTGCAGCTGCTGTATTCGAACAAATCGCCATCCAAGGTCAAGGCGCTGTTCGGCAACGGCGCGATGATCGAGGGCTGGGCGGTCTATGCCGAGCGGATGATGATGGAAAGCGGCTGGGGCGCGGTGGACGGCAAGGCCAGCGCCGAGATGGGCCTGATGTATGCCAAATGGAATCTGCGCGTGGTCAGCAACGCCATCCTTGACTACAGTGTTCACGTATTGGGCATGACGCAGGACCAGGCCATCAACTTGCTGCAGCGCGAGGCCTTTCAGTCCAGCACCGAGGCCACCGAGAAATGGCACCGCGCCCAGGTCAGCTCCACGCAACTGAGCAGTTACTTCGCCGGCTTTTCGGAAATCTTGGCGCTGCGCGAGCAGCTCAAGGACAAACAGGCCAAGCAGGGCAAGGCGTTCAACTTGAAGGCCTTCCATGAGGAATTCCTCAGCCACGGTAGCGCGCCGGTACGCATGGTGCAGCGGCTGATGTTGGAGAAGTGAGTGATGACCATGACGATGACCAAGAGCGAGCTTCAGTTCAGAGTGGCCGTCAAGGCCGACATCCCCGCCATGGCGGCGATTCGCCTGGCCGTCCGCGAGAACGTGCTGAACAATCCGGCGCGGGTGACGACGCAGATGTACGAGGACTATCTGGAGCTGCTTGGGCGCGGCTGGGTTTGTGAGCAGGACGGTGAAATCATCGGCTTCTCCTACGCCGCGATGGCGGACGGCTCGATCTGGGCGCTGTTCGTCAGCCCCGACAAAGAAGGCCTGGGCGCCGGCGCGCCCTTGCTGAAGCTGGCCGCCGACTGGCTGTTCAGCCGGGGTCACCCCACTGTGACGCTGGGTACCGAGGCCAATACCCGCGCCGACCGCTTCTACCTCGCCCAGGGCTGGACCCGGGGCGAGATGAAGGATGAGGTCGAGGTCGTTTACACCCTGCAGCGGCCGGCTTAGGCGGGTTTTTCAATGGGCTGGCTGATCATCAAATATCTGCTCAGCGCGGCCGTGGTGGTGGCGGTGTCGGAGTTCGCCAAGCGCAGCGACAAGCTCGGCGGCTTGGTGGCCGCCCTGCCTTTGATCACCCTGCTGGTGTTGATCTGGCTGCATATTGAGCAGCAGCCGATCGAGAAGATCGCCAACCATGCGCGCTACACCTTTTGGTATGTGATCCCGACCTTGCCGATGTTTTTGCTCTTCCCATGGCTGCTGCCGAGGCTGGGGTTTTGGCCCCGCCTCGGGGTGAGCGTTGTCTTCACGGTGCTTTGCTTTGGCGCTTTTGCGCTGACCTTGCGGCGCTTTGGGATCGAGTTGCTGTGAGGGCGGCCAGCATGGTTTAAGCATAATTAATGCGAATCATTCGCATTAATTGCAGTATTATTCGCCCCCCCTTCGATGCGAATAATGAATCCTGCCGATGCGTGCCTGCCCTTGCCTTCCTTTTTCCTCCACAGCAGCGGCGGTCGCCGGCCTGCTCTGCCTGATGGCCCTGAATGCGCAAGCCGAGCCGGCGACGCAGCCCAATGAGGCTCTCGCGCTGCCGGCCGCCTCCAGCCAAGAGCTTGAGCGCGTGGTGGTGACCGCCACACGTGGCGCCAAGGCGGTGGAAAAGATTCCCGGCGCCATCAGCATCATCTCGGCCCAAGAAATCCGCCAGCAAGGCCTGGTCAGCGAAGACCCGAGCCAGCTCTTGGTCCTGAAGGTGCCCGGCTATGCGCCGGCGCGGCAGAAGATGAGCAATTTCGGCGAAGGCCTGCGCGGCCGCAATGCGCTGCTGCTGCTAGACGGCATTCCGCAAACCAATCCGCTACGCTTTGGCGGTCGCGAGGGCTACTTCGCAGACCCGATGATGGTCGAGCGCGTCGAGGTCGTCAGCGGCGCCTCGGCCGCGCAGGGCATGGGCGCCACCGGCGGCATCATCAACACCATCACCCGCAGGGCGCAGGTCGAGGGGACGCGGCACACGCTGGATTTCAAGTTAGGCAGCCAGGGCCATGCCGACAGCAGCAGCTGGAAGGCCGGCTATATGCTGGAGCACAAGAGCAGCGTCGATGTGCTGGCCTATCTGGGCACCCGCAGCCAGGACCTCGGCGTCGACGGCAGTGGCCGCCTGCTGGCGACCGAGTCGCTGCACAGCGCCAATGACGCCTTCCTCAAGATCGGCCATGACTTTGGCCCCCAGCGTGTGCAGCTGATGCTGAATCAATTCAGGGCCGAGGGCTTTGATGACTGGGTCGATGTGCCCGGCAAGCGTGCCGCCGGCCTGTCAACTACCGCCAAACCGGGCAGCCTGCCTTACGACCCCTTGCGCAATCGGGTCAGATCCGCCAGTTTTGAGTGGAGTCATGCCGATCTGGCTCAAGGCGTGGCGAGTTTGCAGCTGTTCAAGCAGAGCTTCAGCGCCGTCTACAGCGGCGGCGTGATCGGCACCTTTCAAGATGCCAAGATCGCACCGCTGAACAGCTTGGTCGACCAAAGCGAAATCGAGGCCGAGAAATGGGGCATGCGGGCGAGCTGGGTGCGCCCCGATTTGGGCCTCACGGGCCTGGAGCTGACGGCCGGCGTCGACTTGCTGAACGACACCTCCTCGCAGCGACTGACCCAGACCGGCCGCGTCTGGGTGCCGCCGCTGCAGTACCGCAGCGTCGCGCCCTTCACCCAGCTTGAATATGAGCAGGGGCCGCTGACGGTGCGCGGCGGCTTGCGCAGCGAACACACGCGGCTGCGGGTCGATGACTACCAAACGCTGGCCTTCTACGGCTCGCGCCAGGTCGAAGGTGGCGAGCGCAAGGCCGAGAAACTGGTCAAGAGCCTGGGGGCGGTATGGCGCTTTGGCCAGAGCGGCTGGTCCAGCTTTGTGTCCTACAACGAGGGCTTCGGGCCACCGGATGTCGGCCTGATTCTGCGCGCGGTCAAGACGGCGGGCAGCTCGGTCGGCAATCTGGTTGACCTGCAGGCCATCGTTACCGACAACCGCGAGCTGGGCCTGGCCTGGCGCGGTGCATCGGCCAGCATGTCGGCATCGCTGTACCGCTCGCATTCGGACTTTGGCAGCCAGATCGTCATCACCAACGGCGTCGGCACGGTGCAGCGCGTGCCGATCGAGGTAGAAGGTTTTGAGTTCAGCGGCGAATGGCGGCCGACGGCAGCGACCCACCTGAGCGCCATCTACGCCCGCACGCGCGGCCAAACGGCCAGTGCGCCCAATCAGCCCCTCAATCTAGAGCTGGGGGCTCGCTCGCAAGGGCCCGAGAAGCTGGTGCTGGGTGCGGGCTGGGCGTTTGCGCCGAACTGGCGCACCCAGCTCTATGTGCAGCACCTCTTGCCCCGCCACATCAACGCCGGCAAGTTGGCCGGCACGACCTCGCTGGAAGAGCGCTTTGACGGCTATACCCTGGCCGATCTGTCCATCAGCTGGCAAACGGCGTCCGCCGGTGAGTGGGGCTTGGGGCTGGAGAATTTGTTCAACCGCGCTTACATCACCTATTACAGCCAGGCCCATTACGCTGGCAGCGATGATGACTATTACGCCGGCCGTGGGCGCACGGCGACGCTGAGCTGGCGGCGCAGCTTTTAAGTCCTGACGGGGCGTTTTTTCATATGCGCGGTGGCTGGCGCTTCTTGCACCGCTGGGTCGGTCTGCTGGCCGGGCTCTTGTTGGCGCTGCTGGGCCTGACGGGCGCCGTCATGGTCTGGCAAGCCGAACTGGACGCGGCGTTGAACCCGGCGTGGCTGGCGCCTAGACCGGCCTGCACCTCCGCCGTAGAAGCGCAACCCATCGCTCGCAGCCTGGGCCTGCTGGCCGAGCATGCGCCGGGCCGCCGCGCCGCCATCGTCGTCGCCCCGCAGCGGCCCGGCGCCGCCTATCAACTCTGGGAGGCCCGCCAGACGGACACCGGTTGGCGGCGCGAGCATTTTGTCGATCCGCAATGCGGGCACTATCTCGGCAGCCGTGACCGGGGCGCGCTGCGCCTGGATGCCGCCCATCTCATCCCCGCCCTCTATGCCCTGCACCGCGACCTGTTGGCGGGTGAAGCCGGCCACACCGGGGTCGGCATTGGCGGGCTGCTCTTGCTGGGCCTGGGCTGCTCGGGCCTGCTGCTGGCTTGGCCGCGCAGCAGCTCGAAAATGGCGTGGCGACGCGTGTTGAGCATCAAATGGCAAGCCGCGCCCGCCCGGCGCTGGTTTGACCTGCACCGAGCGCTGGGCCTGTGGTTGGCACCGCTCTTGCTGCTCTTGAGTTTCACCGGCAGCGCCTTGGTCTTCAATCAAGCCTTCAAAAGCGTGGTCGCGGCCTGGCTGCCGACGCAGCATTGGCCCAAGCTCGCTGCGGCTGCCGAAGCGCCCACACGAAAAGTGCCGGACTTGGATCGCTTGGTCGGCTTGGCCGAGGCCCAATTTGAACGCGCCCAATGGACCCGCCTGAGCTTGCCCAAGGGCGCGGGCGGCGTTGCTGAGGTCCGTTTGCTGCAAGCCGGCGAGCCTCGGGCCGACACCGGCGCGACCCGCTTGGCGCTCGGCCCCGACGGTGCCGTGCTGGCCAAGCTGGATCCCTTGAAGGCGCCGGCGGGCAATCTGCTCTTGGACTGGATCTTCCCGCTGCACAGCGGCGAGGCGCTGGGCTTGGCGGCACGCTGCCTGTGGACGCTGTTCGGCTGTGTGCCTGCAATGCTTTTGCTCAGCGGCGCCTGGCTGTGGTGGCGCCGGCGCCGCCCTGGCGAGCGCCACTGAGTCCTAATTCGAGACCCGGTAGGCGGCAAAAATGCCATCTGTAAAGACAAAGCTGGCGCTGCCGCCGTCGGCGCTCAGCGTAAACGTGAAACTGGCCAGTCCGGCAGCGCCCTTGCTTGAATCACTGAGGCCGGCGCAGCCATTGCTGTCGTGGCTGACGCTCAAGATCTTGACGAGCTTGGTCGCGCTGTCATAGCTGTAGTCGCCGTACTCGATGCCGGGGCCGCCGCATTTGGAGTCGCTGGTGTCGCCCAGCGGGTCGATCATCGCGTACTTGCCGTTGGCCCAGAAGACGAAGTTTTGTGTTTTGATTACGCTGGCTGATGCGGCCCACACGCCGACCAGGCCTTTGGGGTCGTTGTCCGCTTTGCTCAGTGTGAGGGTGTCGGCAGCGCTGCTACCACTCGCTCCTTCGTTGAAGAGAATGACCAGCTTTTCGCCCTCGACCCGATAGTGATTGTCCGCCTCGTCAGTATGAGAAAGACCGGCCATGCCGTTGGTATCGATGGCGACCTTATAGCTCAGCTTGAAGCCACGTGCGTCGACCAAGGTCGGCGTAGCGCTACCGTACTCAATGCCGCTAAGGTCGGTGTTGCTCGCGTTGTTGACCACAGCGCCGTGCACAAATTCACCCGCGCTGCCAAATCTCACGACATGGATGTCTCCAGCTTCGGAAGACGGCTCGGCAATTTTTACGATCCAAACATGGCGACTCAGCAAGGGCATGGCTTGTGCCAAAAAATGTTCCTCGGCCTTGGCGATGTCGGTGATGGCGCGGCCAATGCCGCCGGCCGCCATCGCCGCCGTCAGGCCGGCATTGGCGCTGGAGGCGAAGCTCACTGGTGCTTGCGTCAGGTCGACCGCTGCGGTGACGGCCTCGGCCGCTTTGGCCGGGATGCTGATGCCGTTGCCCGGCACACCGTCGCTGTCCAGCGACTGCAGCAAAACCAAGAGATTCTTCAGCTTGTCGGCATTGCCGGCGGCCAACTCAATCGGCGTGAGGCTGGCGGCCGCCGGCACCGCGCCCAAGCTCAAGGCGCCCAGCTTGAAGCTGATGGTGTCGCCGGGGTTGTAGCTGAACTGCCCGAGCGCATTGGTGCTGCCGCTGACGCCCGACGGCGTGGCGCTGAAGGCCAGGCCTTCGACGACGGCATCGCTGAACACACCGGTGGCGCTGCCGACTATCGGCGCAGGGGCCGGTGCGGGCGCGGGTGCCGGTACTGGAGCTGGAGCTGGAGCTGGAGCTGGAGCTGGAACCACCTCCACCTCCGCCTCCGCCTCCGCCTCGTCCGAACCGCCGCCGCAGCCGGCCAGTGATGTCGCCATGGCCAGCAAACATAACTTTAAAATCAAATGGTATTTGGTACTCACGATGCAACTCCTTGAAGATTGATATAGACAGCGGTGCGAGGCCGGCGCGTCAACCGGGCAGCTTGCTTGGAAAGCTGTGCGGTGATGGTAAAAATGCGCGCGGGCCATGGCCATTGGCCAATTGGCCAAGTCGCTTGGGTCATAGGCAATGACACCAAGCGGACATCGGCCGCCGTCAAGACTTCAGGGAGAGCAGGGAATCAGCGAGAGCCTGTACCTGCGGTGGTCGGTTGCTGGCGCAAGGCGCCAGCAACCGTCAGGTCAAGCGTTTACTGTGGCCGGTAGCTGACGTCCAGCCGGTAGGTGCTGGCCTTGTAGCCGACCAGTTGCACATAGACGCTGCCATCGGCGGTGACGGTGACGCTGCAGGACTCGGTCGAGCTGCCGCCATCGGACTTGCAGTCATAGCTGGCGCTGCTGGCGGGTGCACCGATCTTGACGTAGAGGTCGGCGTCGCCGTTGCCCACCGTGCTGGCCTTGAGCGCGCCGCCGCCCTTCACCATAAAGGGCCCGAAGCTCTTCTTCTCACCCAGGGCCAGGCTGCCCTTGAAGGACTCGACCTTGTCCGCCGGCGGCGCCGTGCCGGGGCCGTCGGTGCCAAGCTCGACCGCATAGGCCAGGCCCATGCGAGCGAACTTGAGTGCATGGTCGGCCTGGTTGCCGCTGGTGGCGTAGGTGTCGTTGGCGGTGTGGATGCGGGGGTTGGACTGGTTGAAGGCGGCCTCAAACGGCATCGAGGCGGCGAAGCCCTGCGCGTTCCAGGAGGCATGGTCCGAGCAGCCATAGCCGCAGCGGTCGCTGCCGATCTGCAGCGTCGGCAGATAGGTCTGGATCAGGCGGGTGACAAAGTCGTTCTGGCCGGCATCGGTGTAGTCGGTGTAGATGTAGATGTCCTTGGGTGAGCCCATATAGTTGGTCATGTCCAACTGCATCACACCGACCACATTGACGCCGAAGTTGGCATAGCTCTTGGCGATCTCTTGCGAGCCGCGCAGGCCCACTTCCTCGGCCGCATAGGCCATGAACTTCAGTGTGCGCCGGGGCTTGTAGTTAGCCTCCATCAGCACGCGCACGATCTCGGTCAGGCTGGCGATGCCGGAGGCGTCGTCATCGGCGCCGGGGGCGATGGTGGTTTCGCCGGTGCCGCTGCCGGCGGTCGAGTCCAGATGACCGCCGAGTACCACCACTTCGCGGGCGTTGTCGCTGCCGCGAATGGTCAGGATGACCGACTTCTGCGCCCAAGTCGGGTGATTGAACTGTTCCACCGTGACGTCACTGCGACCCGCTGCCAGGTTGCTCCAGCGCTGCTTCAACCAGTTCGAGGCATTGACGCCGCCGGTGGTCTTGTAGAAGCGGTTGGTGAAGGCGGACAGATCCAGAATGGTCTGACCGATATTGCTGGCCTGCATCTGCGCCAACATGGGCGTCAGGGTGGCCTGTTCGTCAATCACATAGCTGGGCCGGGTTACCTTTGAAGGCCGGACGGCGCTGATGCCATGGGCCTGCAAATTGGCCAGACCGGCCTGCTTGCTGGGGTGATACATGAAGCCACCGCAGCGATTCAGCTCTTCATGGATGGAACTGGACAGGTCGCCGAGCAAGTCTTCGTCAATTTCCACCAAATGGATGGTCTCGGCCTTGGCCGCAGCGGCGCCCGCCACCCTACCCGACTTGGCCACCAGCGGCCCGCTTTGGGCCGAGGCCACGCTGGCCACCGCGCTGCTGGCGGGCGCATGCTTTTGCAGCTGAGCCAGCGCGGCATCGCCGAGGCTGATCCAGATCTTTTCGCCCGCTTGCGCGGCCGGGCTGGCAATCAGCAACAGGCCGGCGCAGACGGCGGCGAGGGTGCTCAGTGTGGGGTGACGACGCATGGTGATTCTTCCCTTGGGCTTTGAATTGGCGGGTGCCGGTTTGCGAAAGTGATGGTTTCGCGGCAGGGCATTGGGGCGCTCTCGCGTGACATCGAGGGCTGCACAATATTAGTGCGCGGTCACGCCGCAGGGTCAGAGGGTTTTCGTCATGCACGCCAGCCCGCATTGGCGGCCACCACTAGGGTTGCTACCAATTTGGTCCTTGTAGCAACCGCAAGAACTGTGGGTTAGACTTTGGCGGCATCGCCGTCGTGCGCACTCACTTGCCCCAGCCCACCGAGGAACCCAGCATGAGCCACAAACGCCCCTTGATCGCTGTTTTGTCCGCCGTCTGTGTGGCGCTGTTGGCCGGCTGTGCCAGCAGCGGCAATAGCAGCAGGGGGCCGCAGGAATGGGATGGCCTGGTGCGTCGCCCCGACGCCCGAATTGATGCCGTCTTTGTCCGCCCGGATGCGGAGTTAGTCGCCTTCCGCAGTGTCCTGCTGGAGCCGGTGCAGATCAGCTTTGCGCCTAACTTTGACCCTAACCAGGGTCGGCGCTCGCTGTCGGGGCGCCTGAATGCCGATGACTTGGCGGCCATCAAGGAGCGTTTGGCCGGTTTGTTCCATGAGACTTTTCGTACCGAATTGGCTCGCAGTGGCTACACCTTGGTTGATGTGCCGGGCCCGGAAACCTTGCGTGTGACGCCGGCCATCATCAACCTCTTCATTGCCGCGCCGGGCGACGGCTCGGTCGGCCGCTCGCGGGTTTACACCACCGATTCGGGTCAGATGACGGTGGTGCTTGAAATGCGCGACTCGGTCACCGGTGAACTTCTGGCGCGTGCGGTCGATGGCCGCAACGGCCGCTTCTCTGGCCAAATGACCTGGACCAACCGGCAGACCAATATGGCCGACGCGCAACACGCGATCACCATCTGGGCCCGGGCGCTGCGCAATGGCATGGATGAAGTGAACGCCAAGGTGGCGGCGAAGTAAGCCGCTGCTTCAGAGGCGGCCGGCCGACTAGACCCGAATCTGCTCGGCCGCCATGTATTGCTGCAGATAGGCGTCAAACGGCAATTGGTCGGCCGCCTCGATCGCTTGTTGCGCGGCCACCGAGTCGCGCGCCTGGGCGGCGAACCTCAAAGCCATGGCCTCGCTATAGGGCAGGCCCAGCAAATACTGCCGCGTCTGCTCGGAGCGGTGGCGCATGAAGTCGACATAGCGGTTGTCGAAATCGCTGGCCATGCTGCTGAGCACGCGCGCCGAAGGCGTGCTGTCGGGCTCGGCCAATGTGCGCCGGGCGGCAGCCAGTGCCTCGGCGTGGGCCGTGATGCCTTGGGCCTGATCCAGCTGTGCGGCCACGGGCGCGCATTGATCCAGCAAGTCGGCGCCCCAGTCACTCATCAAGCGGCTGCCTCCCGGCGCCCCTGCATCCAAGAGACGCAGGCCGGGTTCGCGGCCATGTTCGGCCACCAGATGCTGGTTTTCGCCCAAGGCGGCGATCTCGGCCGTGGTATCGGCCGGGCTGTCGGTCAGTAGGCAGTGCAGCAGGAAAACGTCGAGAAAGCGCGCGGTTTGCGCCGTGATGCCGACCGGCACAAAGGGGTCGAGGTCCATGCAACGCACCTCGACATACTCGACGCCGCGCTCGCGCAGCGCATGCAGCGGCCGCTCGCCGGCTTTCACCACGCGTTTGGGGCGGATGGTGCCGTAGAACTCGTTCTCGATCTGCAGCAAGCTGGTGCTGAGCTGGTTGTAGTCACCGCCGGGGTTGCGCACGCCGATCGCCTCATAGGCCGGGTAGGGCCGGGTCAGCGCCTCCTGCAGTGAGTCGGCATAACTGCTTAGGCAGTTGTAGCTGACCGCCAGCGCCGATTGCGCATCGCTTTGGTATCCTAAACGGCCCATGCGCAGCGAGGTTGCGTGCGGCAGGTAGAGGCTGTGGTCGCCGAAGCGCTGCAAACGGTGCTCGCGGCCCTCGACAAAGCTTGAGCTCAAGGCCGGCGACGCGCCAAACAAATAGAGCAGCAAGAAGGAGTTGCGGCGGAAGTTGCGGATCAGCGCAAAGTATTGCTCGCTGGTGACGCCCGGCATCGACCAGTTGTAATGAATGCCCGAGATGGTCTGCATGCGCCGGCCATAGCGCTGGCCCAGACCCATGCGGTAGACGCTTTTGGAGCGACCGACATTGGACTTGCCGTAGCGACCGAGTGGAATCGTCTCGTCGGTCGGCAGCTCGCAGGGCATTGAGCCGACCCACAGGCGCTCGCCGTCGTCTTGCCCGCAGGCCAGTGCTTGCATCACCTTGTAGACGCCCTGGTGGACTTCGGTCAACTCTTGCAAACAGGCCTCCACCCCAGCCTGCCCGCCTTGCACGCCGGTAATCAGCTCGACCTGTGACTCGCTGTAGTCGGTGGTGATGTGGGGGTGCGTCAGCGCTGAACCCAAGGCGGCAGGGTGCGGCGTCAGCGCGAGTTGGCCGTTGGGCCGCGCACGCAGGCTTTCTTTTTCGATGCCGCGGCGGATGCCGGTCAGGTCAGCCTTGGCGATGGTTTTTGGCTGTTGTTCGTTCATCCGTAGTTCCAATTCACCTGCATTTTGTATTTTTATCAGCCGCGCACGGTAACAGACGCGGGCTACACCTGTCTTGGGCGGGGCTGATCATTTTGTGCCACTTGCCGCCTCGGTGACAAGCAAGCCCGCAGGCCTGAGCCACACTGACGCATCGCCGCTCAACTCAGGATGGACTCAGCATGAACTTCGACTACAGCCCCAAAGTACAAGAGATGCGGCTACGTTTGCTGGCGTTTTTTGACGCGCATATCTACCCGAATGAGCGGCGCTTCTTTGCCGAGGTGGAGGCGAATCGGCGCGCCGGCAATGCCTGGATCCCCACCACGTTGATCGAAGAGCTTAAACCGCTGGCGCGTGCGGCCGGGCTGTGGAATCTGTTCCTGCCCAAGTCGAGCCGGGCGCCCGAGGGCTTGTCCAACCTCGAATATGCACCACTGTGCGAAATCATGGGCCGGGTGTCCTGGGCGCCCGAGGTCTTCAATTGCTCGGCGCCCGACACCGGCAATATGGAAACCATCGAGCGCTATGGCAGCGAGGCGCACAAGAGCAGCTGGTTGGAGCCGCTGTTGCGTGGCGAGATGCGTTCGGCCTTTTTGATGACCGAGCCCGAGGTGGCTTCCAGCGACGCGACCAATATCCAATGCCGGATTGAGCGCGACGGCGAAGACTATGTGATCAACGGCAGCAAATGGTGGTCATCCGGCGCCGGCGATCCGCGCTGCGCGATCTATATCGTGATGGGCAAGACCAACCCCGAGGCCGGTCGGCATGAGCAGCAGGCGATGGTGCTGGTGCCGGCCAACACGCCCGGCATCACGGTCGTGCGGCCCTTGAGCGTGTTCGGCTATGACGACGCGCCGCATGGCCATATGGAAGTGCAGCTGACGAATGTGCGGGTGCCGGCCAGCAATATCTTGCTGGGCGAGGGCCGCGGCTTCGAGATCGCGCAGGGCCGGCTAGGCCCAGGCCGCATCCACCATTGCATGCGCAGCATCGGCGCGGCCGAGCGGGCGCTGCAGCTGATGTGTGAGCGGGCGATCGCGCGGGTCGCGTTTGGCAAGACCATCGCTCAGCAGACCGTCACGCAAGAGCGTATCGCCGAGGCGCGCTGCAGCATAGAGCAGGCACGCCTGCTGACGCTGAAAGCCGCCTACATGATGGACACGGTCGGCAACAAGGGCGCCAAGGCCGAGATCGCGATGATCAAGATCGTCGCCCCGAATATGGCCTTGAAGGTGATCGACTGGGCGATCCAGGTCTACGGCGGCATGGGCGTCAGCGATGACACGCCGCTGGCGATGATGTGGGCGCATCAGCGCACGCTGCGCCTGGCCGACGGCCCCGATGAAGTACACCGTAACTCGCTCGCCAAGCTGGAGCTGGCCCGGCATATGAGCATGCCGGCTGCCGAGCTGCAGATGCCCGTCACCCGCGCCTGCTGAAGTCGTAGCAATCAAGGGTTAACACTCCCCACTTTAGGGGGATTATGGCCAGCAGGGAGGCGCTGCTTTAGGCTGCGTCCCCATGCTGGAACTCAAGCCTCTTCTGATCCGCTGCCTGCTCGCCGTTGCCGCCACCATCTCCTTGGTGTTGGTGATGGTCAGTTTGTGGCTGGGGCCGGATATGGAGCCCGGCTTGACGACCTTGGCCTTGCTCGGCAGCGCCACGGTGGTGGTGCTGGGGGCCGTGGCCCTGCGCCAGGCCTGGCTGGAGACGGCCAGCGCCAAGCGAACCTTGGAAGAAGCGATCGAGGCCTTGCCGGCCAGCGTCGAGATCTTTGACGAGAACGACCGCCTGGTCGCCTTCAACCGGCATCTGCTGGAGATCTACCCGCATATGGAGGCGGAATTCAAGCGCGGAGCGCGTTTTGAGGATCTTGTTCGCACCTCCATTGCGCTGGGCGGCGTGCCCGCCGCAGTCGGCTGTGAAGAGGAATGGCTGGCCCAGCGCATGGCCGCCCGCTCCGCCGCGCGCCAGCATCCGAGTGAGCCCTTGTTGCAAAACCTGCACCAAGACCGCTGGGTGCGTATCCATGAGCGCCATACCCGCGCCGGCGGCATCATCGGGGTGCGTATGGACATCAGCGACCTGATCCATGAGCAGCAGCGCCTGGCCGCCAGCAAGGCACATTTGCAGGCCTTTGTGTTGACCACACCCAACGGCGTGCTGACGCTGGATACCGACGGCCATGTGTTGGCGTTGAACCCGGCCGCTGAAGCCTTGTTTGGCTTTGAGGCCAATGAGCTGACGGGCAGCCATATCGACCTGCTGTTCGGCATCTGGATGGGCGCGCGGCTGAGCCCGCAGGCCTTGGTCGGTCGCCCGCAGGAGCTGACCGCACGGCACCGCGATGGGCAAGAACTGACCCTGCACTTGAGCGTGGCCGAGGTCAAGACGGCGACCACCCACCGCTTCGTCTGCATCATCACCGACCTGAGCGAGCGCAAGCGCCAGGAGGTGGCGCTGCAAGAGGCCAATACCCAGCTGGCCAAACAGTCGGTCACCGACGGCCTGACCGGCGTGGGCAATCGGCGTTACTTTGATCGCCTGCTGCAGCAGGAATGGCAGCGCAGCGCCCGCCATGGGCACTCGCTGGCCTGCATCATGGTCGATATCGATCACTTCAAGCTCTACAACGACCGCTACGGCCATGTGGCCGGCGACGAAGCCTTGATCCGCGTGGCCGAGTTGCTACGCGCCTGCGCCGGGCGCGGTGGCGAGGCGGTGTGCCGTTACGGCGGTGAGGAGTTTGTGCTGCTGCTGGCCGACTGCGATTTGGTCGGCGCGCAGGTGGTGGCGCAGCGCTGCCTGGATAGCATCCGGCTGGCGGCGATCGAGCATGACGCCTCGCCGCTGCGCCGCCGGCTCAGCTTCAGCTTGGGATTGGCTGCCTGTGTGGCGGACGGCCAGGGCGTGGCGGTGAGCCTGGTCGAGCGTGCCGACGCGGCGCTCTATGCGGCCAAGCAAAGCGGCCGGGCACGGCTGGTTTGCAGCGAACAAGCCGCCTGAGCCAATGACTGCATCCAGTCGGCTGGGTTTACCATAGCCCGCTTCCGCAGCAGCGAGCCCGCCATGTCCACCATCCTCAGCCCGGCCGACTACATCCGCAGCCATATCCGCACGGTGCCCGATTGGCCGGCGCCCGGCGTGCAGTTCCGCGACATCACGCCGTTGCTCTCGAACCCGCGCGTGTTCCGGGTGCTGATCGACCAGTTTGTGCACCGCTACTTTGACCATAGGCCCAGCGCCATTGCGGGGCTGGACGCACGCGGCTTCATCATCGGTTCGGTCTTGGCCTATGAGCTGGGCGTGGGCTTCATCCCGATCCGCAAAAAAGGCAAGCTGCCCTTCACCACGGTGGCGGAGAGTTATGAGCTGGAGTACGGCAGCGCCACGGTGGAGATCCATTCGGATGCGGTCAAGCCAGGCGAGCGCATCGTGTTGATTGACGACCTGGTCGCCACCGGCGGCACCATGCTGGCCGGTGCGCGGCTGCTGCAGCGCCTGGGCGCCGAGCTGATTGAATGCGGCGCCATCGTCGACCTGCCCGAGCTGGGCGGCTCGGCCAAGCTGCGAGCCGCCGGGCTGCCGCTGTTCAGTTTGCTGGACTTTGACGGCGCTTGAACTCGCCGTGTTGAGTGACCGACAATAGCGGCCATGGCCAAACCAATCCCCCGTCTCAGCCCCGATCAAATCAAACGCGTGATTGCCACCGCGTTTGAGGACAAACCGCCCTATAACAAGGTGCTGCAAGAGCACGCCATCAGCGAAGGCGAGTTGCTGCAGCTGATGAAGCGCGAGCTGACTTCGCCCGCCTACAAGCTCTGGGTCGCGCAGGGCAAGGGCGTCAAGAAGCCAACCGTCAAGTCAACGTTCCCGCACGGCCGCTGACGAGCGAGCACCCCCATGAGGGGGTGTGAGATGGCCAATCAGACCCTTGCGAGCCCCACTACACTCCCGGCGCCGGCCATTGAGAGCGGCGATAAACAGGGAGTTTTTCAAACATGAGTAGCAAGCTTTTGGCGGGGCGTGCCCCGCTGGTATCGGTGTTGGCGCTGGCGGTTTTGACGGCCTGCGGCGGTGGCGGCGGCGATAGCACGCCCGAGCCCACGCCGACGCCCCCCGTGCCCGAAAAAGCCTTGGCTTTGACGGCCAGCAACTACCAGGCCGCCGCAGAGCAGGCGCTGCGTGCCGGCAGCTATCTGATGGAGTCGAGTGATTTGCTGAGCGGCGCTCAGGCCGGGCCCCAGCCGTCGGCCATCAAAACCGCCGTCAAGCAGTTGCCCATGCTGCTGAGCCAGTTCAAGCGCCCGGCCACCGTGGCCGCTGCGGTCATCAACGATGCCATTGTCTGCAGCGGCGGCGGCAAGGTGGACATCTCCTTCAACGACGCCAACAACAACAATGCGCCCGATGAGGGTGAATCGATACTGATGGTGGCCAGCGCTTGCAAGGAGGACGGCGTGGTGACATCGGGCCGCATCGAAGTCAGCCTGACCAAGCTGACCGGCGTCTTCGATTCCAGCAACTACAGTGCCGCCATTGCGATGAAGCTGGTGAACTTTTCGGTCACCTCGCCGGCCGGTTCGGCCACCGGTCAAGGCGAGCTGAAGGTCAGCATGGCCGCGACCAGTGCGACGCAGTCCAGCCTGCAGATCGAGGCCAGCAACTTCAGCAGCAGCGGCCGCCTCGGTGCGCTGGAATATCAGCAGTCGATCACCAATTTCGTCATCAGCAGCAGCTCCAGCAGCTCGCCGGCCAGTGGCGAGATCATCGACACCGCCACCGTCCGCGGCACGCTGGCCAGCTCGGCCCTGGACGGCAAGACCATAGGCATAGAGACGCCCATCGCGTTGACGTTCTCATCCGCTAAGGACTACCCCACGGCGGGCAAGATGGTGATCAAGGGCGCCGCCAACAGCCTGGTGCAGATGACCGTGCAGGCTAATGGCCGGGTCTTGATCGAGCTCGATGCCGACGGCAACGGCAGCATCGACAGCAACGTCACCAAGGCCTGGAGCGAGCTGTACTGATGCGGCAGGCGGCGCTGCTGGCGACCCTGGTGGCGCTGCCTCTGGCATGGTGGGCTCCGGCGCGGGCCGCCTGCGCCGCCGATACGGTGGCCTTGAGGGCGGGCGTTCTGGACAGCCGCTGGAATGAGCATGACGCTGAGGGTAGGCGTTTGCTGCGCGAGCAGGGGCGGCTGCCCGCGGCGACCTTGGCTGTGGGTGGCGCGTGTGGTGCCTGGTTGGCTGAGCTGTCCTGGCGCCATGCCGCCGGCCAGCGCGATTACGAAGGCTTCAGCAACCGCGGCGCGGCGGTGCAGACCGACAGCCGGCTGCGCCTCAATGAATGGACCTTGACGCTGCAGCGGCCGCTGCTGGAGGGCCTCAAGCTCGGGCTGCGGGCGCAGCGCCAGGAGACCCGGCGCGAGCTGGTGTCGACCGGCAAGGTGCTGGGCTACCCGGAGCTTCATCGGCATTGGGTCTATGGGCTGGGCGCGCTCGCCGAGGGCGCCGCCTGGGGCGAATCGAGCTGGCACTTTGGCGTCTGGCTGGGTGGCGGGCCGGGTGCCAGCGTGCGCATCGATCTGCCGACGGCCGACCCGGTCCGACTGAAACCCGGCACGATGCGGCAGGCCGAGCTGCAAGGCCAATGGCTGTCAGCGCCTTGGGGCCTGGGCTGGCGCACCAGTCTGGGCCTGCGCTGGCGCGCCGAGCGTATTGGCGCAGGTGAGGTGGCCACGCTATGGCGGCAGGGTGTGGCGGTGGGCGGCGCCTTGCAGCCAAGGCATGAGCTGCGCAGTGTGGGGCTGGAGGCGGGGGTGCTGCGCAGTTTTTGAGGCACGGAAATGGTGCTGCAATCCGACCCGCCGCATCTCTTCTACAGCCCTTCGACCGTCTTGCCCTGCCGGGCCAGCCAGTCCTTTCTGAGCTCATAGTCCGGCATTGCCCGCTCCACGCGGCGCCAGAACTCCGGCGTGTGATGCGGCTCATGCAGATGCGCCATTTCATGCACCACCACATACTCGGCGATACGCGCGGGCAGCAGAATGGTCTTCCAATGGAAGTACAGCATGTCGCCCTTGCCGCAAGACCCCCATCGGTAGCCCAGGTCCTGCACCCTCACGCCGGCTGGGTCGACCTCCATCCGCGCGGCGAAGTCCGCAGCTTTGCCGGCAAGCCAGGGTTTGGCGTGCTCGCAATACCAGCGGATCAAATGCTCGCGGCCGCCGCTGGCCAAGGCCTTGGGCATCACGAAGCGGCCTCCAACGAGCTTCACGGCGGCATCTGACTCGGGCACCAGGCGCAGCCGGTAGCTGCGGCCCAGGTAGCCGAAGCCCTCGCCCTCGGTGAATACTTTGCGGGGTGCCGCCTGTGTTTGAGCGTCCTTTATGGCCAGCTGCTTGTAGACCCACATGCGCTTGCGCAACACGAAGTCACGCAGCGTGGCCTCGGGTACATCGGGCGGCGCCGACAGGATCAGTTCACCACCCCGGTCCACGGTGATCTCCAAGGCGCGCCGCCGGGTGCTGCGCGCCGCGCACCTCACCGATATCCACGTGCAGCC
>JADMJQ010000028.1:0-13880 GCA_018780415.1 Roseateles sp.
GATCTGCGCCTCGGACAGCGTCGCGCCATCGCGCTTGGCGCGGATGATTTCTTGCGCCAGCATGGTCAGTAGCTGTTGCTGGCGGCTACGGCGACGCTACCGGACAAGACCGCCTCGATATCGCTCAGCAAGGCGCTGGCGCCAAAGCGCAGCCGCTGCGGACCAATCGCGGACGCACCCAGATGGCTCTCGAACAGTTGCAGATAGACCTGCGCATCGGCGACGGTGCGGATGCCGCCCGAGGCCTTGAAGCCGGCCGAACCGAGGCCGCTCAGCTTGATTTCTTTCAGGATCACGCCGGCCGCTTTCGGCGTTGCCGACAGCTTGGTTTTGCCGGTACTGGTCTTGACGAAATCGGCACCGGCCATCAGGGCCAGACGCGCGCCCTGGGCGATCAAGTCGGGCGTTACGAGCTCGCCGCTTTCGATGATGACCTTCAGCGTCAGCGGCCGGGTCGCGTGGCGGACCTCGGCCAGAAACTCGGCGCATTCCATCGTTTGGCCCTTGATCAAGGCCCGGTATGGCAGGACCACATCGACCTCGTCGCCGCCGGCGGTGGCGATCTCTTGCACATCGGCCAGGGCGCGTGCCAGATCCAGCTCACCGGCGGGGAAGTTGGCGACCGCAGCGACGCGAATGTGAGCCGGCAAGAGCGCGCGAGCCTGAGCGACAAAACGCGGCCAGACGCAGACGGCCGCAACCGGGCCGAACGGCGTCTGCGCGCGAGCGCACAGGGCTTCAATGTCGGCCGGCGTATCGCCGTCGTTCAGGCTGGTCAGGTCCAGGCATTGCAGCGCTTGGGCCGCGGCGATCTGCAGATTCGTCGTCATGGCGCTGCCGCCACTTGCAGCGAAGGCAGCTCAGCCAGACCGGCCACCACCGCGCCGAGGAAGTGGGCGGCGCGCTCGCCCGACAGGCTGGCCTGCTGCAGCGTCAGCGCATGGGTCAGCGCCTCGGCCGACAGGCCGGCAGCCATATTCGTCATCAGGGCCAGGCCCATCACGCGCAGGCCGGCGTGGCGGGCCAGAATAGTCTCGGGCACGGTGCTCATGCCGACGGCGTCGGCGCCCCAGGCGGCGAACATGCGGATCTCGGCCGGGGTCTCGAACTGCGGGCCCAGCGCCCAGCAATAAACGCCCTCGCCCAGCATCAGGTTCTGCGCCTGCGCGACCTTTTTGGCGTGGCAGCGCAGCTCGGCGTCATAGGCATGGCTCATGTCGACAAAGCGCTCGCTGCCCTGCTCGCCGACCAGCGGCGAGCGCTGCGGCGCGTTGATGTGGTCGCTGATCAGCATCAGGCTGCCGGGGCCCATATTCGCACGCAAGGAGCCCGAAGCATTGGTCTGCAACAGCACCTGAACGCCCCAGCGCTTCAAGCTGCGCAGCGCGCCGGCCATGCCGGTGCATTCGCCGCTCTCATAGGTGTGGGCACGGCCGCGCAGCATCACGACGCGCTGTGCGCCGATGCTGCCGACGACGATCTCGTTGACATGGCCCTCGACCTTGGGCTGCGGGAAAGCCGCCAACTCGGCATAGGACAAGTGTTTCGCATCCTGCACCAGACTGACCGCGCCGGCCCAGCCCGAGCCCAGCACCACGGCCACGGCGGGCGCGGCGCCGAACAAGTCGTTCAGCTTGGCGACGGTGGCATCGATCGCGGTATTGAGGTTTTTACTATCGATCATTATTTTTTTACTCCACTGGCTGTGAGATGTTCGGGACCGAAACTGTAGGGCAGCAACTCGCCCAAGGTCCACTGTTGCTTGATGCCGGAGGGGTCGCCGGCAATGATGAGTAAATCTTGACCGGCGAATTCACGCAGCTTTTGCCGGCAGCCGCCGCAAGGCGTGATCACGTCCGGGCCGGGCCCGGTCACCAGCACGGCGGTGGCGCGTTTGCCGCCCGCCATCACCATCGCGGTCAGGGCCGAGGCCTCGGCGCACCAGCCCTGCGGATAGGCAGCGTTCTCGATGTTCGCACCGACATGGATGCGGCCCTGCTCGTCCAGCAGCGCAGCACCCACCGCATAGCCCGAGTACGGCGAATGGGAATGCTGGCGGGCGCCCAGCGACGCTTGCAGCAACTGCTCTTGAACTTCTTGGGCTAACTTCACTTTTCAACGCTCCTTCACATAGGGCCGGCCCAGCGCCTTGGGCGCCAAGGCCTGGCCGATAAATCCGGCCAACAAGACGACGGTCAGCAAATAAGGCAGGGCCTGAATCAGCTGCACCGGGATCTCGGCCCCGCCCAGGCCGGCCGGCAAATGAGCGCCCTGCATGCGGATCGCGACCGCGTCCAAAAATCCGAACAGCAAACAGGCGAACATTGTCGGCAAGGGCTTCCACTTGCCGAAGATCATCGCCGCCAAGGCGATATAGCCTCGCCCCGCCGTCATATTGGGCGAGAAGGCGGCGTTCTGCGCCAGCACCAAGTAGCTGCCGGCCAGGCCGCACAGCAGGCCGTTGATCATCAAAGCGGCATAACGCAGCCGCGGCACGGACACACCGGCGGCTTCGACCATGGCCGGATTCTCGCCGACCGCGCGCA
This sequence comes from Roseateles sp., assembly GCA_018780415.1. Classification (GTDB taxonomy): domain Bacteria; phylum Pseudomonadota; class Gammaproteobacteria; order Burkholderiales; family Burkholderiaceae_C; genus Paucibacter_A. Next base: position 2,547 of record JADMJQ010000028.1, read on the forward strand.
GGCGCAGGCCGGTCTTGGTGCGCTGCAGAAAGAACCAGACCCCGGCCACCAGGGCAAAGGCCAGATAGACCAGGATGTTGTGGCTCAACAGGCCGTGGCCCACCACCGCACCCAGCCAGGGGCCCAGGTCGGCGACCGCGCCGTCCAGCTCGCTCCAGCCCGGCACCAGGCCGGTCAGACGCACCTCGGCGGCCACCGGCGGGGTCTGCCCGCCTTGTGCAAACCAGGCGATGCCCAGCACCACGGTCAGGCCGGCCGCCACCATATTGATCGCGATGCCCGACACCACCTGGTCGCCCCGGTGCGTGACGCAGGCAAAGCCATGGATCAAGGACAGCAGGCAGGCCACGCCAATCGCGGCCAGCATCCCAAGGCCGGTCGAATGGCTGACGCTGGCGGCGGCCGCGGCGGCAAAAGCGGCAAACAGCATCTTGCCCTCCAGGCCGATGTCGATCACGCCGGAGCGCTCGGCTATCAGGCCGGCCAGCGCGCACAGCAACAGCGGCGTGCTGACGCGCAGCGTCGACGCCAGCACGGAGCCGATCAAGATCTCATCCATGGGCGGCCTCCTTTGGCTTGAGGGCGGCGTAAATGCGGCCGAACATCGGCGCGCTGACGCTCGCCATCGCGCCGGCAAACAAGACGATCAGGCCCTGGGCCGTCACCACCATTTCGCGGCTGAAGCCAGGCAATTCGAACGACACCTCGACCCCGCCCTGATACAGCACGCCGAACAGCAGCGAGGCCAACACGATGCCGACCGGATGATTGCGCCCCATCAAGGCGACCGCGATGCCGGTGAAGCCGGCGCCGGCGACGAAGTCCAGCGTCAGCTTGCCCTGCACACCGGAAATCTCGTTGACCGCCACCAGGCCGGCCAGCGCGCCCGACAAGCCCATCGCCAGCATGATCTGCCAGCGCGGCTTGATGCCGGCGTAATGAGCGGCCCGTGGCGCATTGCCGACCGCGCGCAAGGCGTAGCCGGCCGCGCTCTTCCACAAAAACCAATGCACGAAGAAGCAGGCCAGCAGCGCCAGCACAAGGCTCAGATTCAGCGGCGACGAGGGCAGCTCCAAACCGAACTTGGCGGCCAGCTCATGCAGGGCCGGCATACGGGCCGAATCGGCAAAGGCGATGCTCTCCACCGACATGCTGCCCTTGGGCCGCAGCCAGTTGACCAAGAGATAGACATTCAGGCTGCTCGCCAGGAAGTTGAACATGATGGTGGTGATCACCACATGGCTGCCACGCCAGGCCTGCAGCGCCGCTGGCACCAAGGCCCAGGCCATGCCGAACAGCGCAGCGGCCAGCACCAGCAGCGGCAGCAGCAAGGCGGCCGGCAACAAGGGGCCAAGGCTGAGCGCCAGCAGGCCCAGGCCCACACCGCCCAGCGTCGCTTGGCCCTCGCCGCCGATATTGAACAGACCGCCGTGAAAAGCCACCGCCACGGCCAGGCCGGTAAAGATGAAGGTAGTCGTGTAGTACAGCGTGTAGCCGATGCCACGCGCATTGCCCAGGGCGCCCTGCAAGAGCACGGTCAGCGCTTGCCAGGGGCTTTGACCAATCACCAGCACGACCAGGCCTGCAACGGCGATGGCGATGGCCAGATTCCACAAAGGCAAGAGGCCGACATCGATCCAGCGCGGCAGCGCCGCAGTTTGATGGGCGCTCATGGTGCAGCCTCTTCAACTTGGGCGGCCATCAGCAGGCCCAAGCTCTTCTCGTCACAGTCTGCAATCTCCAACTCTCCCGTCACACGGCCGCCGTTCATCACGATCACGCGGTCCGCCAAGGCCAAAATTTCATCCAGCTCGCTGCTGACCAGCAGCACGGCGCAGCCGGCATCGCGCAGCGCGCGCAGCTGGCCGTGGATGAACTCGATCGCGCCGATGTCGACGCCGCGGGTCGGCTGGCCGACCAGCAAAACGCTAGGCGCCTGGCCGATTTCACGCGCCATCACCAGTTTTTGCTGATTGCCGCCGGAGAACTTGGACGAACCCAGTTCAACATCGCGCGGCCGCACATCGAAGCGTTCTTGCATCTGGGCGGTCTGCTCGCGCATCAGTGCGTGATTCATGCTCAGGCCCGCCGGCCCGCTGCGGTAGCTAGATAGGTTCTGATAGCCCAGCACGGCGGTTTCCCAGGCCGGGAAACTCATCACCATCGCGCAGGCATGGCGGTCCTCGGGCACATGGGCGAGCTTCAACTCGCGCGCCTGGCGCGGGTTCAGCCAGGCGCCGCCGGCCGCATCGAACTGCTGGCCGCCTAACTGCAGCTGGCCCGCCTCGGGCGCCAACATGCCGGACAAGACCTCCAGCAACTCGCTCTGGCCATTGCCCGACACGCCGGCGACGCCGACGATTTCGCGCGCTCGCAGTTGCAGGCTGACCGCTGCCAGCGCCGGCACGCCATTGGCGGCACGCAGGCTCAAATTCGTCGCTTGCAGGCGCAGCGCTTGCTGGCCGACGGCGGCCTGCGCCTCCTGGCGACCCAGATTGACCTTGCGCCCGACCATGGCCTGGGCCAGATCCTCGGCGCTGGTGTCAGCGATCGCCGTGGTCTGAACGATCTGGCCGGCCCGCATCACGGTGACCGTGTCGCACAGCGCCATCACCTCCTTGAGCTTGTGCGTGATTAGGAGAATCGTCACACCGCCGGCGCGCAGACGGCGCAGAGTCTCGAACAGTTGCTGGGTTTCCTGCGGCGTCAGCACGGCGGTCGGCTCGTCCAGAATCAACACGCGGGCACCGCGGTACAAAGCCTTCAGAATCTCCAGCCGCTGCAGCTCGCCAACCGGCAAATCGCCGACCAGGGCGTCCAGCCGCACATGCAGGCCGGTCTCGGTCATCAGCGTCTGCAGCTTGGCCCGCACCTGGCGAGCGCCGCTGACCAAGAAGAAGCCCGGTTCGGCGCCCAGCATCACATTGTCCAGACAGCTCAAGGTGTCGACCAACATGAAATGCTGGTGCACCATGCCGATGCCCAGCGCGATCGCCTGCTGCGAGTTGGCGATAGTGACCGGCTGCCCCGCCACTTCAATCGAACCCGAATCCGCCTGGTAATAGCCATAAAGAATGGCCATCAAGGTGCTCTTGCCCGCGCCGTTCTCGCCGACCAGGCCATGCACCGTGCCGGCCACCACGGTCAGGCTGACCTCGCGGTTGGCCTGCACGGCGCCGAAGCGCTTGGAGATCCCGGACAGACGGACGGCGGGCGCCAAAGCGCCCTGGTTTGCTGCACCAATCATCAATATTTACAGACGCCGTCTGCCATGTAGTCGGCAACGCGGATCTTGCCGGCGACGATGTCGGCCTTGATCGCCTCGACCTTGGCCTTCAGGGCCGGCGTCACCAGTTTGGCGTTGTGCTGATCCATCGCGTATTCAACCCCGCCGTCCTTCAGCCCCAGCATGGTGGTGCCGGGCTTCCAGCCCTTGAGCACGTTGTAGACCGCGACATCGACGTTCTTGACCATCGAGGTCAGCATGGTGCCGGGCTGCAGATGATTCTGGTTGCTGTCGACGCCAATCGCCAGCCGGCCGGCGTCCTTGGCGGCCTGATAAACGCCCGAGCCGGTGCCGCCGGCGGCGGCGAAGACCACGTCCGAGCCCTTGGCGAACTGCGCCTTGGCCAGCTCGCCGCCGCGGGTCGGGTCATTCCAGGCGCTCGAGGTCGTGCCGGTCATATTGGAGAACACCTCGGCCTTGGGATTGGTGGCCTTGGCGCCCTGCTCGTAGCCGCATTGAAACTTGCGGATCAGCGGGATGTCCATGCCGCCGACAAAGCCGACCTTGCCGGTCTTGCTGGCCAGCACAGCCATCGCGCCGACCAGATAGCTGCCTTCATGCTCCTTGAACAGCAGCGATTGCACATTCGGCAGCTTGACCTCGGCATCGATGATGGCAAATTGCGTCTTGGGGAATTCCTTGGCGACCTGCTCCAAGGCCGAGGCCTGGGCGAAGCCGACGCTGATGATGGGGCTGGCACCGCGCTCGGCCATGCGGCGGATCGCCTGCACGCGCTGGGTGTCGTTGCTGATCTCGAACTCGAGATAAGGCTTGCCGGTCTCTTTCTTCCAGCGCTCGACGCCCCGGTAAGCCGACTCGTTGAAGGACTTGTCGAACTTGCCGCCCATATCGAAGATCACGGCGGGCTTAGCTTGCGCCTGGGCGGCCAGCGCAGCCAAGGACAAAGCCAGCGCCAAGGCGGTGCGCGCAGGGGAAGCAACAAACTTCAGGGAAGCAATCATGGCTTTGGGGCTTAGGCTAAAAAACATCTGCACAGATGACCGAAACGAGGGGCTCGCCCGGGCGGCCCCGGGCAAGGATCAAGAAAGGACAGCGCATTGTAGGAAATTTGCGCGTATGGCCGGCTAAAGGTAAACGCTAAACGTTTGCGCGCTCGCTTTTTTGCAGTGAATGGCGCTTAACAGCCCGACCGACGCGAGCGCTATTGGACCGTGCCACCCTGCGTTTGGCGCGTATTTTGTATGGCGCAAAGCTGATCCAGCGAGGGAATTGCATAGGCATGGCGGCTGCCGCGCTCAAGTACAGTTGCGTGCCCCGGTCGGCGCCGCGCCAACCGTTTCCAGTTTCCCGTACAAATATTCACGCATGCGCTCCACTTCCTTGTTCTGTCTTGCCCTGGCCTGCAGCGCCAATGTCTGCGCGCAGAGCAACTCGGTGGACCTGACCTCGCTGCCGTTTGAAAAGTTGACGCAAACGGATGTGATCACCGCGTCGAAACTGGCCCGACAGGTCAGCGATTCGCCCGCTGCGGTATCGATCGTGACCGCTGCCGATATTCGGACCTTTGGTTACCGAACGCTGGCCGACGTCATCAACAGCATGCGCGGCCTCTACACGACTTTTGATCGCCGCTATGAGTATCTGGGCGGGCGTGGTTTCGGGGCGCCCGGAGATTATGTCGGCCGCATCATGGTGTTGATCGACGGCAGCGCCACCCAGGACAATCTCTATAACCAAGCCTATATCGACAACTCGGGCCTGATCGACCTGGAGTTGATTGACCGGGTCGAATATGTACCGGGCACCGGTTCGGTCACCTACGGCAATAACGCCTTGCTGGGCATTATCAATGTCATCACCAAAAAGGGCAGCGACTTCAATGCCGTCCAGGTCGCCGGCGACGTCTTCAGCAACGGCGGCCGCAAGCAACGCATCAGCGCCGGCAAGAAGCTCGACAACGGGCTGGACATGCTGCTGTCGGCCTCATGGCTGAAAAGTGACGGGCAAGATCTCTACTTCCCCTATTTTGATCACCCCCACCAGAACAAAGGCTGGGCGGTAAACCAGGATTTTGAAGAAAGCCGGCGCCTGTTTGGTAAGCTTGAATTTAATGGCTTGAGTTTGCAGGCCAGCAGCGTGAGCCGCACCAAGGCCTCGCCCTTGCCCAAGCGCGAAGATGGTTTCAATAAAATCTACCAGCTGGTGGATGAGACCAGTCACGCCAGCGCCAAATATGATTTCAATCTCAGCCATGATGTCAAGTCGGTATCACGCCTGTACTACGGCCTGTATGAGGACAAAACACTGCGTGAATATGGCGATGTCAATCCGGACGCGCAGTTTCGCCTGAATCAAAACAAGGGCGAGTGGTGGGGTATTGATCAGAAATTTGCATTGACCCGTTTTTCCGGGCATTTGATCGTCTTCGGCGCTGAATACCGCGATGATTTCAAACAGGTGTTTTCGCCGGTGGCGCTGGATTCAAAGCGCGTCGAGCAGTTCAGGTATCACCGCTTCCCCTACACGAACAAGACCTACAGTTTTTACGCCACCGATGAATTCGTCGTCAGCCCCCAGGTCAGCGCCAATCTGGGCCTGCGCTACGACAAACCCGATGCGATTGACTGCTCGGTCGACCCCTGCATCCGCTTCGCCCACAAGGCGGCGCTGAGCCCGCGCTTGGCGCTGGTCTACCAAATCGAGCCGGAAACCACGCTGAAGGCCTCGTACAGCCGCGCCTTTCGCCTGCCCAATCCCTATGACGTCAGCTCCTATAAGCAGTCCGATGCGTTCAAGCCGGAGCGGGTGACGGCGACCGAGTTGGTCTTGCTGCACGACGTCAGCCCGGCCCTGCGGCTGACCGGCTCCGTCTACCGCTACATCTTGGCGGATCAGCACTACCTCTCGTCCACCACCGGCATGGATGTCTTCGCGGGCCGCAGCAAAACCCATGGTCTGGAGCTGCAAATCGATCAAAGCTGGGCCGGCGATGTGCAACTGCGCGCCAGCGCCGCCTGGCAAAACGCCACGGACGCGGAAGGCCGCAAGCTGGTCAATTCGCCGCGCACCTTGGCCAAATTCAATCTCAGCATGCCGGCCCTGGACAGCGCACTGCGCTTCGGGCTGGAAGCGCAGTACCAGGGCGCGCGCATCACCAAAGAGCTGCGCGACAACGCTGACATCGTGGTTCGCCCGGGCCGCCCCTTGGGCGGCATCACCCTGCTCAATCTGACGCTGACGACGGCGCAGCGCTGGAATGGCGTCGGCGCTGCCTTCAGCATCAAGAACGCTTTGGATCGGCGCTACGCGGTGCCAAGCTCGATCGCCCGCCATGACAACGAGGGCGCGGTGCTGGACAGCATGGAGATGGACGGGCGAACGTTCTGGGTGCAGCTGAGCTGGGACTTCTGGAAGTAAGGATGAAACGTCCTTTGTTTCACCGCATTTTGTTGCTGCTGCTGGCTGGCCTGTGCGGGCCGGCCTGGCTGCCCTTGGGCGCTCAGGCACAGGCTCAGACACAGGCCGTGCCCGAGTACGTGATGAAGGCCAGCTATCTCTACAACTTCATGATCTTCGCCGAATGGCCCGCGAGCAGCGAAGGCCAGGGCCCGCAGGACGGCCTGCTGCTGTGCGTGCTGGGCCAAGACCATTTCGGCCAGGCTTTGAACGATCTGGAGGGCAAAAGCGTCAACGGCCGCCGCCTCAGCGTGAACCGCCTGAATGGCTTGACCCATGTCAGGAAATGCCAGCTGCTGTTCGTCACCGAGCAGGAAGCGCCCAATATGCAGGCGATCCTGAAACATCTGGCCGACGCCCCGGTGTTGACCGTGGCCGACACGCCGGTGGCGGCGGGCGCGGCAATTATGTTGTCGCTGGACGGCAAGCGCCTGGTTTTTGATGTCAATATGCAGCGCACCAAAAAAGTCGGCATCACGCTGTCGTCCAAGGTCTTGCAACTGGCCCGCAGCACCCACTAAAGCCGCGTCGCGGCGACAAGAAATCCACTCGTGAGTACATCAAGTTCAAGCCAGGCCTTGCGTCCAGCCGGCCAAGGTTCATTGGTCACCCGGCTTGAGCACATACTCGCGGCCGCCTTGGCCGCCGCCTTGTTGATATCGCTGCTCTTGATCACGGCGCAAGAAGCGGTGATGCAGCGGGCCGCCGTCATCGAGGGCAGCCAGGCCTGGTTGAACACCCTGGCGGTACAGGCCGCGTCGCCGTTGGTGTTTGATGATGACAAGGCGGCCGGTGAAATTTTGCGTGCCGCCAGCATTTACCCCGGCCTGCAGTCGGTCTACATCCTGCGTGCCAATGGCAGCATCATCGCCAGCCACTTGGGCGAAGGGCAGCAGGGCTTGGCGCTGACCGAGCTGCAAGCCCCTGCACCGGCGCGCTTGTTTGACAACGCGCTGCTGCTGGTCTCGCCGGTGATGCTGTCCGAGGCGCAGGTTGGCAGCATCGTCGCCCAGGTTGATTTGGCGCGCATGTGGCGCTCGATTGTTCAGTTCGGCCTGGCCTTGCTGCTGACCTTGGGGCTATCGGGTGGGGCCGCCCTGCTGCTGGCGCGGCGCTTCTTGCACCGTGCGCTGGCGCCCATCACCGGCCTGAAGGAGGTGATGGACGAGGTCTCGCAGCGCGAAAAGTTCACCGTGCGCGCCCAGGTGGTGGCGAATGATGAAGTCGGCGCCTTGAGCGCCGTGTTCAACCGCATGCTTGATCAAATCGTCAGGCGGGACAGCCAGTTGGAGGAAAGCAATCTGCGCCTGCTGGCCTTGAAAGACGCGGCCGAGCAGGCCTCCACCTTGAAAAGCGCCTTCCTGGCGATGATGAGCCATGAGCTGCGCACGCCGATGGCCGGCATTCTGGGCATGCTCAAGCTGGGTCTGCGTGGGCAGATGGAGCCGCTGGCACGCGAGCGGGTCGAATTGGCCAGCAAGAATGCGCAAGCCCTGCTGCAAATCGTCAATGATCTGCTCGACGTGTCCAAGATCGAAGCCGGCAAGCTCAAGCTGGAAAGCGTGGACTTCGCCCTGCGGCCCTTGCTCGACGATGCGATGCAGCTGCTGACCGAACGCGCGGGGCAAAAAAGCATTCAGCTTGAGCTGCATCTGGACCCGCAAATCCCGCCCTATCTGCGGGGTGACCCGACCCGGCTGCGCCAAGTGCTGTTGAACCTGGTCGGCAATGCGATCAAGTTCACCGAGCGTGGCGGCGTCACGGTGGCCGCCAGCCTCAGTGCCAGTTTGATGAGCCAAGGCACGGTGTCCATTTATTTCGCCGTGCAGGACTCGGGGCTAGGCATCAGCGAAGAGGCGCAAACCCGCTTGTTTCAGAAGTTCGAGCAGGCCGATATGTCGACCACACGCAACTTTGGCGGCACCGGCCTGGGGCTGTCCATTTGCAAGCAGCTGGTCGAGTTGATGGGGGGGCGCATCGGTTTGCACAGCAAATTGGGCCAGGGCAGCACCTTTTACTTTGAGGTGCCGCTGGCGATTGGCCAACAACCGCCGCAGGAGCTGCTCGAGGCGCTGCCGCCGCATGAGCATCAGTTGCATGTGCTGGTGGCCGAGGATGCGCAGACCAATCAGCTGATCATCAAGGCCTTGTTGAACGATATGGGGCATCAAGTGACCCTGGTGAAAAACGGCGAGTTGGCGCTGCAATCTCTTACGCAAGCCGGCTTCGATCTGGTCTTGATGGATGGCCGCATGCCGGTGATGGACGGCCTGGAGGCGACCGCCCATATCCGGGCCGGCCATTGGCGGGAGCTTGTATTCGCCGACCCTAGCGTCCCCATCGTTGCGCTGACGGCGAATGCGTCCGAGCAGGACCGTGCGCGCTTCCTGAGCGCCGGCATGGTGGGATTTTTGAGCAAACCGATTGATGAGCGCGAACTGCATCTGGTGCTCAGCCAGGTGATTGAGGACCGCCGCCGCTCGGGGCTGGCGCTGACACCGCGCAGCACCCAAGATCCGTCGACTCAGGCAGACGGCGCGTCAATACCCGAGGCGGATACGCAGCCAGCGCCGATCAGCAAACAAGAGCTGCGCGCGCAACGCGTTCGCGAGCTCACAAGCCAGATGTCATCGGCCTTTCGGGAGCAACTGCCGCAGCGCCTGCAAGAAATTGATGCCGCCGTTGACAGTCAAGACTGGCATGCCGCCGCCATCACCGTGCATGGCATCAAAGGCTGCTTGGCCTTTATCGAGCCCAGCGGCAATAGCTACGAGCTCTGCGATGCGCTGGAACGCAATGCGGACCTGCGCCAGGGCGAGGCCTTTGTGGCCGGCTATCAGCAGCTGAAGCTGGCGCTCGAGCAAACCCTGAGTCGGCCGCAACGGTCCTGATTTGCGGGTTAGCTGCGGGGTGGCGGCAAGCCACCGGGTTTGTACATCTATAATGAGAATCATTCTTGATTGCATACAGACTGAGCTCAGACCCTCCATGAAAAGCGCATTGAATGACAGTTTGGCCATGGCCGCCATCGGCGCGCCGATGAGCGTGGTCGGTGTGAGCTCGCCCAACTACGCCCCCGAGTGGGCTGCATGGCTGGAAGAGCTTGGTTTCTGGCCCGGCGAGGCGGTCTGTGTGATGGCCCGCGGCCTGCCAGGCGCCGACCCCTTGGTGGTGCGGATCGGCCAGTCAACCTTTGCGTTGCGCCGGGCCGAGGCGGCCTGCATCCGCGTGCGAGCCCAGCACTTGCAGGCAGAGGGTATTTGATGATGCGTGAGGCCATCATCCACTTGCACCCCAGCGGGCCCTTGTTGGCGCTGGTGGGCAACCCAAACTGCGGCAAGACCGCCCTCTTCAACCGCCTGACCGGCAGCCAGCAAAAAGTCGCCAACTACGCCGGCGTGACGGTCGAGCGCAAGGAGGGCCGTTTGCGCAGCGCCGCCGGCAAGACCTTGCGACTGCTCGACCTGCCCGGCACCTATAGCCTGCACCCCCGTTCACCGGACGAGCGGGTCACTTGCGATGTGCTGGCTGGCCGGGCGCGCGGCGAGAAGCGACCCGATCTGGTGATCTGCGTGCTCGACGCCACCAATCTGCGCCGCACCCTGCGCCTGGTGCTGGCCGTCAAACGACTGGGCCTGCCCTGCGTGGTGGCGCTGAATATGACCGACCTGGCCGATCGCCGCGGCATTCACATCGATGCCGAAAGCTTGTCAGAGGCGATCGGCGTGCCGGTGATCCGCACCGTGGCCACGCAAGGCGTTGGCATTGACGAGTTGAAACTGCTGCTCGACCAAAAAGCCGTCTGGTCCGCCGGCATCAACGCCGTACCCGAGTTGAATTCGGCCATTGACCAAGCCGCCGACCATGAGCAGGTGCGCCAGATTTTGCAGGCTTTGGACCTGGACCGTGCCTTGCCGCATCTGCCCAGCGACCGTATCGACCGCGTCTTGCTGCATCCGGTCGTCGGCCCGCTGATTTTGCTGGCCGTTTTGTTCCTCTTGTTCCAGGCCGTGTTCAGCTGGGCCGAAGCTCCGATGAACCTGATCGAGGCGACGATGGGCTGGCTGGGCCAGCAGGCCGGCGCCCATCTGCCCGAAGGTTGGTTTCACAGCCTGGTCGTCGACGGCCTGATCGCCGGCGTCGGCGGCGTGCTGGTGTTCCTGCCGCAGATCCTGATCCTGTTCTTCTTCATCCTGGTACTGGAGGAATCGGGCTATCTGCCGCGCGCCGCCTTCTTGCTGGATCGTTTGATGGGCAGTGTGGGCCTGTCCGGGCGCAGCTTCATCCCGCTGCTGTCGAGCTTTGCCTGCGCCATCCCCGGCATCATGGCGACGCGCTCGATCGCCAATCCGCGTGACCGCCTGGTCACCATCATGATCGCCCCGCTGATGACCTGCTCGGCCCGGCTGCCGGTCTATGCCTTGCTGATCGGCGCTTTCATCCCGGCCCGCCCGGTCTGGGGCGGCTTGGAGTTGCAGGGCCTGGTGCTGCTGGGCCTGTACCTGGCCGGCATTGGCGGCGCCATGGCGGTGGCCTGGGTGCTGAAGCGCTTCACCAGCGGCGCGCAGGTGCGCCCGCTGATGATGGAGCTGCCCAGCTACCACTGGCCGAATCCGCGCAATGTGCTGATC
>JADMJQ010000028.1:13890-24093 GCA_018780415.1 Roseateles sp.
CAAGCGCGTCGGCGGCATCATCCTGACGCTGACCCTGCTGCTTTGGGCGCTTTCCAGCTTCCCCGGCAAACCCGAGGGCGCACCGGGTGCTGCGATCGAGTACAGCTTTGCAGGCACCCTGGGGCGTGGCCTCGCCTATGTGTTCGAGCCTATCGGCTTCAACTGGCAGATCAGTCTGGCCCTGGTGCCCGGCATGGCGGCGCGCGAAATCGCCGTCAGCGCCCTGGGCACCGTCTATGCGCTGTCGGCCAGCGCCGAAGACGCCGCGCAAGCGCTGACCCCCTTGATCGCCCAAAGTTGGAGCCTGCCGACGGCGCTGTCCTTGCTGGCCTGGTTTGTGTTTGCCCCGCAATGTCTGGCCACCTTGGCGGCGGTGCGGCGCGAGACCGGCGGCCTGCGCATGCCGCTGATCATGGCCGGCTATTTGTTCGGCCTGGCCTATCTGGCCTCCTTCGTCACCTTCCGGGTCAGCGGCTGGCTGCTGGCGGGCTGAGGCCCGCAGCGCCGATCAACGCCGATCAACGCATCATGGCGCGGATCGAGCCGCACACGCTCAGCAGCTGCGGCCCGTCCATGCGCCCGATGATGTTGCGGATCACGCCGCCCATCAGCTGCTGCACGCCCACCATCCCGAGCTTGGCGCTTTGTTCGGTCATGAAGCCGGCTTTGGCTTGTTTGAGCGGCAGCAGAAAATAGCAGTCCAGCCCGGCCGCCATCAAGGTCACGACCATATCGGCCAAGGCGGCGCGGTGCTCCGCTGGCGCGTCGGCCTGCTCCAGAGCGGTCAACACGCTCAAGGTCTGCTTGCGCAGGGCCGGGCTGTGCACAAAGCGCAGAAATGGCTGCGCGCTGGCCTTCGCCGGAGCCGGCTTGGCCGAGGTGGTTTTGGGTGGACGCTTGATGGTAGACGGCATAAATTTCATCATAGCCAGCAATCTGGGCCCATGCGTCCATCCTCGGGTTTCCTCCTATGGCAGCCAAGCGCAGAATGCAAATTTTCTTAAAAACTCTCCCTACAATCCGCGCAGTCTCCAGCCCATAGCGGGCGAGTTCATCTGCATACCGACCACTCGAAAGAAGTCCATGAAAATCTCCAAGCTGTTAGCTGCCTTGCTGTTGCCCTGCGCCTGTGTGGCCTACGCCGCACCCGCCAAGTACATCATCATCGACCACTCAACAGCGCCTTGGATGGATCAGGCCCAGGCAGAAGCCATTTGGCTCAAGGCCCCGACGGCCAAGTTCGTCAAGCTGTTTCCGGCCAAAAAATGGGGCTTCCTGAGCCAGGTCGAGGGCGGCATTGACGCTAACAAGGCCTGCGTGATCACCGCCCGCACACTGATGCTGCCGGTGCGCGGCAAGGACCTGCTGTTCAAGCCGGCCAAGAGCGCCACAACCTTTGGCTCACAGGCCAATGCCTCGCTGGAACAGTGCAAGGCCTTGGCCACCGCCAAGCTGGAAGAAGCCGTGCAAGCACTCGGATCCGCCCTGATTCCGAACTAAACCGTCGATCGGCCAGATCTTGGCCACACCCGAACATCACCCGCTGCTTCGCAAGAACCAGCGGGTGAATTTTTTTGACGGCCTGCTGCCGCAATGCCTCGGGCTAGACTGCAACCATGCAGCCCTCTGACAGCCGCCATGCCCGGGTGATCGACGTCTTGCGATCGAGTTCGGTGTTTGGGTCGCTGAGCCACGATGTGCTCCAGGCACTGGCCGGTGCGATGACGCTGAGCAGCGTGCCCGGCGGCCAAACCATCATCCGCGAGGGTGAGGCCGCAGGCAGCATCGTCTTCGTGATCAGCGGCGGGCTGCGGGTGTCGCGCTTAGGGGCCGACGGCCAGCTGCTGCTCTACAACCAGATCCAACCCGGCCAGAGTATTGGCGAGCTGGCGATGATTCTGGGCCACAAGCGCGCGCAAGACGTCACCGCCGTGCGCGACTCGCGGCTGGCCACGCTGAGCCGCAATGCCTATGAGTCGCTGTTGCAGCGCTTTCCCCTGGAGCTGGCGCAGGTCTTCCTCAAGGCCGTCTACGACCGCATGCGCAATGCGCCCGACCCGGCCGAGCAAGGCCTGGCGCAGACCTTTGTGCTGCTGCCCTTGCATGCCGATGCGAGTCAAACGCTGGCGCAGGACCTGGGCCTGGCTTTCGCCAAACATGGCCGGGTCGCGCATCTGCGGGCCGCGGCAGATGAACGCCACCTGCTGCTGAACGATGTGCCCGTGCCGCGCGAAGCTTTGGCGCAGATTGAGGAAGCACATGAGTTCATCCTCTACGAGACCTCGGGCGAGGACTGCGCGTGGACCCGTTTCGCCTTCCGGCAAGCCGATCAGCTCATTTTTGTGGCCCAGGCCGATGCCGCTGCAAAGCTCATGCCGATGGAATTGGCGCTGGGCCAGGAACCCGGCTATGGGCTCAAGCGCCGCCACTTGGTGCTCAATCACAGGCCGGCATGCGCGCAAGCGGTGTCGCCGGCGCCCTGGCTGCAGGGCCGCGACCTGGAGCGCATCTACCCGGTGCGCCACGGCAGCTTGGCCGACGCGGCGCGCCTGGCGCGGTTTTTGAGCGGTAATGCGGTCGGCGTGGTGCTGGGCGGTGGTGGCGCGCGCGGCTTTGCCCACCTCGGGGTCTTGCGCGCCCTGCAGGAGCGCGCGATCCCGGTGGATTTGATCGCCGGCAACAGCATGGGCGCGTTGATCGCCGCGCAATTTGCGCTCGGCGCCGATCTGCCGACCATCCTGCAAGCGACCCAGGTCTTTGCGGCCGGCGGCGAATGGCTGAACCTGCCGCTGGTCTCGCTTTTGCGCGGCCGCCGCGTCGAGCGAGATTTGCAGCGCATGTTCGGTGAGCGTCAGATCGAACAACTCTGGCGGCCCTTTTTCGCCGCCGCCTGCAACCTCAGCACCGGCAGCACCGAGGTGCTGGACAGCGGGCCGCTCTGGAAGGCCGTGCTGGCCAGCAATTCTCCGGCCGGCCTGCTGCCGCCGGTCTTGCACGCAGGCGAGCTCTTGGTCGACGGCGCCATTCTGGAGAACGTGCCGGTGCAGGCCATGCGCATGCGCTTGGGCACGCCCTTGGAGCGGCGGCGCGGCAACGGCTTGATCATTGCGATCGACGTCGATGTGCGGGCGAATTTGCGCGCCGACCCGGCACTTGCTCGCTTGAGCGCGGGCAGCACCCTCAAGTCCATGCTGTTCAAGCACGCACCGGTCTCTCCCGGCATTGCCGACATCCTCTACAGCGCCGGTCATATCGGCGGCCTCAACCAACGCGCGCGCGCCATCGCCCAGGCCGATCACTATCTGGAACCGCCGGTGGGCGAGTACGGCCTCATGGCCTATGGGCGCGGTGCCGATATTGCCGAGATCGGCTACCGCTATGCGATGGAGAAAATCGGGCAATGGGACCTTCACAAGCTGTAGACGGTGAGCCTGAACTGCCGGGCCTGCCGGACTTTCGACTTGACCTGTCCCTCAGCCAGCGCGAGGTTTGGCTGGACCTGCGCGCTTGGCCCGGTAGCCCGCACCTGAACATCGGCGGGGCCGGGTTTTTGGTGGGGCCGCTGGATGTGGCACACCTGCGGCGGTCCTTGCATGTCCTGGTGGCGCGCTTTGACGCCTTGCGGTTGGCGCCAAACGCGGACGGCACGCAGCAATTGCTGAGCCGCTTCGAGCCGGAACTGCAGCTGATCAACTTGGACCCAAGCCCCGACCCCAGAGAGGCCATGCGCAGCTGGTGGCAGCGCAGCATCCGCCAGCCCTTTGCCCTGGACGGCCGCCCGCCTTGGCGCTTCACGTTGCTGCGCGCCAATGAGCAGTTGCACGGCTTGTCGATCCAGTTCCACCATTTGGTCATGGACGGCTGGGGCGCCAGCCAAGTCATGCGCGCCTGGAGCGAAATCTACGCGCAGCCTGCGAGCGCGCCGGGCAGCGCGGCCGCCGCGCCTGCGAGCTACCAAGCCTTCATTGCCGAGTCGCTCGCCTATCGGCACTCGGCCCAGTTCGAGCGCGACGCCCAATATTGGCAGCAACAGGTCGGCCCACGCGCCGGCCCGCTGATCGAGCCGCGCGGTCGCCATATGAGCGCCAAGGCCTTGCCGGCCGCCGAGGTCTTCAAGCTGCCGCTACCGCGCCCACAGTACCAGCGCATGGCAGCCGCGGCCGAGGCCCTGGGCAGCAGCGTGTTCGCCTGCTTTTTGGCCGCCATCGCGCTGTATTACTCGCACCTTCTGGGGCGCTCATCGGTGCTGATCGGTGTGCCCAGCCTGAACCGTTGTGGCCGGCGCTTTCGCCAGCTGCCGGGCATGTTTGTCGGCGTCTTGGCCGTGCAGGTACGCATCGAGTCCGGCGCCAGCGCGGCCGAGCTATTGCGCCATGTCGGCCAGCAAATGCAGGGTGCGCTGCGCCACCCGCGCTACCCCTTGAGCGAGCTGAGCCAGTCCCTGCACTTGATGCGCGAGGGCCGCGACGGCCTGATCGATGTGCTGTTGTCGTTTGAACGCCAGGACTACGCCCTGAATTTTGGCGCCGCCCAGTTGCTGGATTCGCGCCAATTGTTCAGCGGCGTGGCGCGCTTTGCGCTGGCCGTCACGGTGTGTGAGTTTGATGCAAAGGCCGATCCGGAGATGGTTTTGGAAGCCAGCCAGGCCTGCTTCGGACCCGACGAAACGGCCTTGCTGGCGCAGCGCTTGTGGCAGCTGGCGCAGGCCTTGGCCGAGCAGCCCAATCGGCCGCTTGAACATCTGGACATTCTGCCGGCCGAGGAACGCTGGGCCTTGCTGGGTGGCTTACACAAAGACCTCGCCCAACTGGACGCGCCGCAGCCCTATATCGAACGCTTCACCCATCAGGCGGCGCTTTGGCCGCAACGCTGCGCCTTGGTCTGGGACGGCGGCAGCCTCAGCTATGGTGAGTTGGCCGAGCGGGCCGAGCAACTGGCGCGGCGCCTGGCGGCGCTGGGTGCGGCGCGCGAGCGGGTGGTGGCCCTCGCGATCGAGCGCTCGGCTGATATGGTCGTCGCCCTGCTGGCAATCTCGCGCACGGGCGCCGCCTTCTTGCCGCTGGACCCGCAAGCGCCCAGCGCGCGCCTGGGCCAGATGTTGGCGGACAGCGGCGCGCTGATCTTGCTGCTGAACGACACCTCGCCGCCTAAATTGGCGACGCTGCACAGCCGCTGCCTGCAGATGAACGCGGCCGGCGCCGAGCTGCCGCAGGGCCGGACCTGGGCAGCGCCCAGCGCCACGGATTTGGCCTATGTTCTGTTCACTTCCGGCACCTGCGGTCGCCCCAAGGGCGTGATGGTTGAACATGGCGCCCTGGCCCGCCGGCTGGCCTGGCTTTCAAAGGCCTGGGCGATTGATGCACAGGACCGGTCCGCCCAGGGCACCCAGCTCGGCTTCGACCCCGCCTTGATCGAGATTTTGCTGCCGTTGACCCAAGGCGCCAGCATCGCGCTGCCGCCGCCCGGGCGCTTGGCGCCGCAGCGGCTGGCGCAGTTCATCCTCAGGCATAGCGCCACCTTCAGCGCCTTTGTGCCCTCCACCCTGCCCGGCCTGCTGGAGGGCTGGCGAGGCAAATCCGGGCTGGCACTGCGGGTCGCCTGCTGCGGCGGCGACGTGCTGGCGCCGGAGTTGGCGGCGCGCTTCGTCCGCGAGACCGGCGCCCAGCTCTTCAATGTCTACGGTCCGACCGAGGCCTGCATCTTCGCCACCGCCTGGGACTGCTCGGCCGAAGTGCAGGGCGAGGCCGATTTGCCCCTGGGCCGTGCCATCGACGACAGCCGCGTGTATGTGCTGAGCGCCGAGCGGCAACTGCTGCCCTTTGGCGTCAGCGGCGACATCTATCTCGGCGGCGGCGGGCTCGCTCGCGGCTATCTGGGCCGCCCTGATCTCGACCGCGAGGCCTTCTTCCCCGATCCCTTTGTGACCGGCCAACGCATCTACCGCAGCGGGGACAGCGGCTGGCTGGACGACCGGGGCCGCCTGCACTTCAAGGGCCGCAAGGACCGCCAGATCAAGCTGCGAGGCTACCGGATCGAGCCCGGTGATGTCGAGGCGGCTTGCCGCAGCTTGCCCGGCATCGAACTGGCCGTGGTGCAGAAAGTGGAGATCAACGGCCAGGGGGCGCTGCATGCATGGCTGGTCGGCAGCCGCAGTGACCCAGGCCTGCTGCAGGCCGAACTGCGATTGCGCCTGCCCGACTATATGCAGCCGAGCGGTTTTACCTGGCTGACCGAACTGCCCTTGAGCGCCACCGGCAAGATCGATCTAAGCGCCCTGGTGGCGACGTCCACGCACGCTGTGCGCAGCAGCCCTTGCCGCCCGCCAACAAACGATAGGGAAGCTGCCGTGCTGGCACTCTGGCAACAGGCACTTGGCCCGCGCGCCACCGGAACCAGCATCAACATCGGCATTGATGATGATTTCTTTGATCTTGGCGGCGACTCGCTGGCGGCCTTGAGCATCTTGGGCGCGCTGGAAGATAGCTTGGGCCGGCCCCTGCCCTTGCAACTGCTCACCGAACACCCGACGGTCGCGCGACTGGCGCAAGCGCTGAGCCTGCCCTTGGCCCGGCCCCACATCATGCGGGCGCTCAACACCGGCGCCGCGGACAGCCCGGCCCTCTTCCTGGCGGCCTCGGGTCACGGCGATGTGCTGCGGCTGCAAAACCTCGCACAGGCACTGCAAGGCGACGTGCGGCTGTTCATGCTGCAAGCCCCGCTGCACCCCGCACCGGCCACGATGGAGGAGTTTGCGGCGCTGTATGCCGACTGCATCGAGGCACAGTGCGGCTTGGGTCCCGCGCCAATGTGGCTGGCGGGCTTTTCGGTCGGCGGCGTGACCGCCTTGGCGACGGCGCTTGAGCTGCGCCGTCGCGGCCGGGCACCCAGTGGTCTGATCCTGCTCGACACCATTCACCCCGCCGCGGTGTTTGGCGGCGCCGCCTCGTGGCGCAGCTTGGGCTGGCTGGTCCGCAAGCTGCATGTGCAAGAGCTGAGCATGAACGGGCGTCGGCTCAGCGCCATGTTCAGTGATCCCGGCTTGATCAGCCAGGTGTTGGCGCTGCGAAGCCATCGCTGCCAGGCATTTGAGGGCCCGCTGCTTTTAGTCAAATCAAGCGGACTGGCCCCATGGAGCCGTCTGCTGTTTCAAGGCTGGCAGCGCCTGAACCGCGAGCGATTGCAAACCGCCATGGTCAGCGGTTTGCATGGTTCAATCTTCGAGGCCCAGCATGTGGATGAGCTGGCCGACGTGATCCGAAAATTCATTTGTTCAAACCATCATCAACCATGAGTCGAATTGATTGCGGGCCACGCCTGCTGTGGCTGCTGTGGCTAAGACTTGCGCTCTTGGCCGCGCTGATCGCGAGCCTGCTGGGTTTGGCGCTGTACTGGAGCGGCGGTCAACTCGACATCGGCCGTTGGCTCACTCGCTTGCAAAGCGGCGGCGCCGCACTGGGCCCCGGCTTGGCCCTGGTGGCCGCCGCCGTGGGCCTGATTCTCGCCGTGCCCTTGTCGCTGCTGAGCCTGTTGCTGATCGCCGCATTTGGCCCCTGGCAAGGGTTTGCCTGCAGCATGGCTGCCGCGTTGGTGGCGGCCACTATCAGCCACGGCATTGGGCGCAGCCTGGGCCACCAGGCCTTGCAAAGACTTGCCGGGCCAAAAGTGCGCCACCTCAGCGAACGGCTCGGCGGCCGCGGTGTCTGGGCGGTGATCGTGCTGCGGCTGCTGCCACTGGCGCCGTTTGCTGTCGCCAATATGGTGGCCGGCGCCACCCATATACGGCTGCGCGACATGCTGGTGGGCACGGCCATAGGCATGAGCCCGAGCCTGCTGGCGATGGCCTTCTTCATGGACAGCATCTTGCTCGCCTTGCAGCACCCAGGCCGCTACGCCTGGCTCTGGCTGGGCCTGCTGCTGGCCGTGTTGATCGCCTTGGCCGGCGTCCAGCTCTGGCGGCGTCGTGCCTGAGCCGGCGAGCTGACCGAGAATACCGACATGCCTTTCCGACCCCTACCCCTCCCCCCCCAGCTGAGCGGCCGTTTGTGGCTCGCATCCATGCCCGGCCGGCTCGAATCCTGGGGCGCCTTTCTCGACGAAGCCCGGCAGCGCCAGCTCAATCTGGTGGTGTGCCTGAACCCACTGGAGGAGGTGGCGGGCCTGTCGCCCAGCTATCACAAGGCCATCGCCGAAGGCCGGCTGCCGTTTCGCTGGCAGCATCTGGCTATGCGCGACTTTGGCCTCGGCGCCGACCCGGCCGCGTTTCGCTCAGGAGTCGAACAACTGAGCCATGGCTTGCAGATGGGTGAGCAGGTGCTGTTGCACTGCGCCGCCGGCCTGGGCCGCACCGGCACCGTCGCCGCGTGTGTGTTGAAGCAAGCGGGGCTGAGCCGCGAGGCGGCACTGGCCACCGTCCGGGCGGCGGGGTCGAACCCGCAGTCGGCCGTGCAATCGGGTTGGATCGAGCGGTTTTGAACTTCGATTTGCTGTTCGCCAACGCCGAGCTGCTGCTGATCAACAAGCCCAGCGGCTTGCTGTCGGTGCCAGGTCGGGGGGCCGACAAGCAGGACTGCGTGATTCACCGCGTCCAGCGCCAATTCCCCGAGGCCTTGATCGCTCACCGCCTGGACATGGCGACCTCGGGCCTGCTACTGCTGGCACGCGGGGCCGCCGCCCAGCGGCGCTTGAGCATGGCGTTCGAGGCCAGGCGCGTGCACAAGCGCTACCAAGCGATCTTGCAAGGGGAAATGGCCGGCCCGGATGTTGGCGAAGACGAGGGTGAAGTCAATCTGCCGCTGAGTGCCGACTGGCCAAACCGGCCGCTGCAAAAGGTCGATCTGCTGGCCGGCAAGCCCTCGCTGACGCGCTACTGCGTGCTGTCGCGCGGCCAGGGCCAAACGAGGGTAGCGCTGGAGCCGGTCACCGGCCGCACCCATCAGCTGCGTGTGCATATGCTGGCCCTGGGCCACCCCATCGTCGGCGACACGCTGTATGGTGGTGGCCACGCCACCGAGCGCTTGTGCTTGCACGCCTGCGCGCTCAGCCTGCCCGACTGGGGCCTGAGCTTTGAGTCCCCACCGGAGTTTTGAAATCATGGCCTTACCACCAACAGCCCTGCACTCGCCGGCTGCGGAACGCAACAGCCAAGTCATCCTGGACGCTTTGCTGCAGTGGCTACCCGCCCAAGGCGTGGCGCTGGAAATAGCCAGCGGCAGCGGCCAGCATGTCGCGCACTTCTCGGCTCATATGCCCGGCTGGGACTGGCTGGCGTCGGACCCTTCGGCAGCGGCACTGGCCTCGATCAAGGCTTGGCGCCCGCAAGGGCCGACACCGCTGATGCTGGATGTGCGGCAAGCCGATTGGGCTTTGCCGGCCAGCCACCACCGCCTGGACGCGCTGTATTGCGCCAATATGCTGCATATCTCGCCCTGGCCCACCTGTGCTGCCCTGATGCAGGGTGCGGCGCGCCATCTAGCCCCCACCGGTCAGCTCTTGGTCTACGGCCCGTTTTTACAAAGCGGCATTGACACGGCGGCCAGCAATCTGGCTTTTGATGCCGACTTGAAGCGCCGCGATCCGGCCTGGGGTCTACGCCATCTGGACGAGGTTGTGGCGGTCGCACTGGACTGCGATTTGCGGCTGCAAAGCTGGCTCCAGATGCCGGCCAACAATCTGCTGCTGGCGTTTTCCAAAGCCACGGCCAACTCTTCGAAAGCACCTTTATGAAGCCCACCGAGCTCTACATCATCAGCGGCGCCTCGCGCGGCATGGGCGAGGCCATCGCCCAGCAATTGCTGCGGCCCGGCCACCTGGTCATCGGCATCTCGCGCGGCCGCAGCGCGGCCTTGAGCGCGACCGCCACCGAGCTGGGCGCCGAGTTGGAGCAGTGGCAGCTGGACCTGAACCAGCCACTCACCGCAGCACAGGCCTTGCAGAGCTGGTTGGAGGCCCAGCCCGCGGGTCGCTTCGGCAGCGCCACCTTGATCAATAACGCCGGTGTCGTGGCGACGCCCGGCCCGGTCGATAGCGCGTCTCTGGAGGAGTTGTCGATGGCGCTGCGCGTAGGCTTGGAAGCTTGCCTGCTGTTGAGCAGCGCATTCTTGCGCGCGACGCCGGCGTTGGGCCGACAGCGGCGGATTCTGAACATTTCGTCCGGCCTGGGCCGGCGCGCCATGGCCGGCAGCGCCGCTTACTGCGCGGCCAAGG